>JBMFKU010000016.1:0-31168 GCA_049971805.1 Caldisphaera sp. | reverse complement strand
CCAAATTAAAGGAAAAGGAGGGCGAGATTTCTCTCTTAGGTCCAAATAAAGATGAAGAGTGGGAAACGAATTTACTCGCATAAGGAGGAATCAGAGTAGCTCCTATAGGAACCCTCAAGACCTCAGGAACTAACGCCCATCAGGGCAGGAGAGGTCAGCGATATATCTTAACATAAGAAATAGAAAAAAGTAAAATCTCAGACGCATTTAGAGCAATACTATTTTTCTGGCATAAAGAATTGCAGAGAAAAATAAGCGCAATTTTATATGAAGTTACCTAATATATCAGCCAAAGGGTGGCTAAAATATGTTTGCATAATTGGTTTTTGTTCATTAAATCAATTTTTTAACTCCAACCAATTCATCCCATTGAACTCCAAATGCCAATAAGAATTGCTCTAATGCTGATCTGATATATTCAACATATTTGGTTATATCGACTTCAGACAGCTTTGCTAATTTAACAGGTTTAACGCTTAATTTATCTTTTGTTTTAACAAATGAAATAACATCACCTTTAGAAACATTGAACCCCTCTTTTTTAAGCAATAATGCAGCTTTTACATGTTGAGGGGTATTTCTTTCATATTGGTTTAATCCTTTGCTTAGCATAACAGTTATTGCTAATTGGTCTAAGGTATATTCCTTTTTCTTTAGTTTTTGGTATATTCCTTGAATTAAATCTTTTAGTTGATTTAATGTAATTTCTACTTGCTCAGGCTCATTCAGTCTTTGTAATATTGATAAAGCATTAGCAAATTCTATTTTTATAAACTCTGGAGTATTGCTTTTCTTAGCTACAAGACCTTTTATTGTTATTTTATTATCATTATCTATGCCTATATAGTTCTTCTTTAGCCCGCTGAAAAGAACTATTTTAAATACTTTATCTATTTCTAAGTCCAAATCGTACTTTTCTTTTACATATTTTATTATTGCCTCCAATTTTTCTTTTGGAGGATCCCATAAAAATAAGCTGTCCGTATCACCATATAATATGTGAAGGTTTAATTCGGAAGATTTCTTTAGGGTATCCATTAATACATTTCTTCCAATGGCTGTAACACTTTCAGCAACAGGTAAACTATAAAGACTAAATGTTTCTGTGCCAAAAACTCCATAGCTTGCATTTATATATACCTTCATTGCTGCTTGTACGGTATCATACCATATCTTTTCTTGCTCATCAATGTTTTTATCTTTGGATTTTTTCTTATATACCTTAACTCTGAAGTCCCTAAGCAATCCAACTAATTCACTTGAAATACCTTTTCTACTTTTACATATGAAGTGGTTTACTTCTGGTACTTGCACATAATCATCCTTACAATTCGGATTATTAACAGTTTCATAGCTTAGATTCCAGTTCTTTATTATAGATGGATATAGGCTTGCAAAGTCCAATACCAATACATTAAAGTAAACACCTTGAGGAGGTGTTAATACTATAGCCCCTCTATACTTTTTATCCTTTATTATTGCCATGCTCTTTGGTGATATGTTATTTGCTGAAATGTCTTCTTTGTTTGGTATTAATAGATTTCTCCTTCTGTGTTCCCAATAAAGCGTGCTTTTAATCCATGCAGATACCTGAACTCTAGATACCTCTTCTAATCCCATTTTGCTTATTCTCATTAATAGCATTAAGAGGTTCCAAACTAAATTATTAGAAAAAGTTGTTAATGAAATCGTTAAAATAGCATCTTGCAAATTATAGCTTGCTAGTTCATCGAGACTAACATTATTTATTATAGCAGTAAGTTTTATTTTTGATGATCCTAGCAAAGCCTCTGCTATCGAATCTAAGTTCTTTTCTCTGTATTTGTTGCTAAAGGCGTATGTCTGTAATGCTCTTATATCAAATAGCTTATGTAAATCCAGATGCAAGGAGTTTTGAAATGTGATATAATCTTGGTGGAAAACTATTGGGATTTCATCAGGCCTTAATCCCAATGAAATTAATCTATTATAGATATAAGGTATGTCAAAGTTATCTCCATTAAATGTTACGATTACAGGATATTTTGTGATCCTTCTTAATGCCTCTAAAATCAAACCTTTTTCAGTATCAAAAATTTCAATCTGTGCATCAGGAGTTTTTCCAGTAAAACGGGTTCCATCCCTGTATAATAGTAATACCTGCCTATTACCTCTATTATCAACTAATGAAATAGATATTACTGGATAATATGCTTCATCTGGATTTGGAAAATGTCCTTCTGGAGTGTAGACCTCTATATCTATTGCTACCCTATCTATATCTGGTGCTTTTTCTTCTAATATCGGAACCCATGAATATGCAGTTTCTTTCATATTATCAGGAAAATTTTTGTTGATTAATTCTCTCATATTTTCATCTATTTTCCATTCGTTTTGTTTCCAATTGGTATTAACTTCATAAGGCATACCAGGGATTAATTGATTGTCATAAATATAATTTAAAAAGTATTTTATATCAGCTTCCCATGCTTCGAATCCTTTATCCTTAATAGCGCCTCTTAAATTTTTAACTGCTAATGGATCATCTACAATAATTTTTAGTAGCTTTATATCATTATTTGTTAATGGATCTTTTTTTGTAATAACTGCATAGTTGCTAAAAGACTTATACTTGCTTAAATCTATTGGAAGCCTTTCATTTTCATCTATTTTAATATTAGTCAAGAAATAGGGTTTATGACCTGTTTTATCAATCCATTTTTTAATCTTTTTTTCATTAATATCATATATTAAAGCAATAGCTTTGCCTAAGTCACCTTCATATCTTACTTCCATTAAATAACCCTTTGCACTATCATAATAGCTGTTTTGTTCGCTTAATTTCCAACTATCAACTTTTCCTCCATTATTTTTTATCTCATATGCAATATTTACTTTTCCTCCATCTCTTTCCTTATCATTATTTATATTGCTTGATTCAACTTTTCCTTCTATCTCACTTTTTTCAATTACATCATTTTTTATTGTATCTTCTTTAATTTCTTCCTCTTTTTCCTCATAGTTTGCATTGCTGTTATCTTCGAAGAAAAAAGTTAAATCTCTTGATTTTCCTGTGTTTTTGTTTGCATTTTTATTGGAGTTACTTGTGTTTATTTTCTTTTTTATATCATCTATAAAATCGTCAATGCTTGCTTGTTTTTTTGTCAGTTCAAACACCCTAATTTATTAGAGTGGATAGAATTTAAATTGATTAACAAAATAAATTAATTTTGTATTTATGTTTTAGAAAAATCTTAAGCCATATATAAAAACTAAATTTGTGTTCATTTTAATAGCTTAATAATATCATATTTTTATAGTATAATCTATATTACAAGCATTGAAGTAGGTGTAAGATTTGACATCATCAATAGGCATTTACAATTTTGTTTGGGTCAAGGGTTATGAACCTATAGTTTATGGAGAAGCAGTTGTGGTCGCAATTATTCTTTTATATTCTGCATATGTTGGGTATAAAAGGTGGACCTATGGTAATGAAAAGATAAAGTGGCCATCTTTAACATATATAGTTAAAAACTTTATTCAATACGTTATTTTGCAATGGAAAGTTCTTAGAAAGAGATTTCCAGGAACTATGCATGCTTTAATATTTTATGGGATTGGTTGGCTTGCCGTAACTACAGTGCTTAGAGCTATAAATGCTCATGTAGTTATTTTCCTGACAGGAGACGTTTTCTTTGTTTATAAGTTGTTAGCTAATATTGCAGGGATTATAGCTATTATTGGAATAGTAATAGCAATAATAAGGAGGAGTTTAAAGCTGACAAAAAACTTACCCCAAGATCCCTATTATTACTTGGTTTTAGGTATGCTATTAGTTATAGTAATAACCGGATTCTTGCTTAGTGGAATAGCAGCAGTTGCTTACAGATATTCGTGGGAGTCTTATTGGTTTGATCCCATAGATTATTTGGTATTTTTGTGGTCAAGGACTGTTCCCATATCAGAACTGCAAGTAATTTACAGAGGTTTATGGCTATTCCACATGTCATTGGCTATGCTTGCGATGGCATTAATACCTTATACAAATTTATGGCACATATATTCTGCAACTGTAAATGTTTCTTTACAAAGAGAAGGATCAATGCCTGATGGAATAAAACCAGTGTTAGATATTGATGAAAGAATAGAAAAAGGAAAACCTGTAGGTGTTGTAAAGCTATCAGATACTACTTGGAAGCAAAGAATAGATTATGATGCATGTACAAGCTGTATGAGATGTACAAATGCATGTCCGGCTTTTAATTCTGGTAAAATACTATCGCCAAGAAACGTTATTGTTGATATGAAAGAAATGATGCATAAAGGTCTATGGGAAGAAAATGTAATAGGAACAAAAGAAATGCAAATTAATCCGGAAGCAATATGGAGCTGCGTAACATGCGGGGCATGCGTATATGAGTGTCCTGTTACAATACATCATGTAGATACAATTATTGATCTAAGGAGAGGTATGATAAGCACAAGTTCACAAGATATACCCGAAGATGCATTAAATGCTTTATATAGATTGCAACAAACAGGTAATCCTCTAGGCATGAATCCTGTTGAAAAAGAGCAGTGGATCAATGAATTGGCACAAAAGTATGGAGATGATATTATAGCAAAAGAGGGTGAGGAATACGATTATCTCTATTGGATTGGTTGTGTTACAACCTATGATCCAAGGATTAGGCCTGTTGCAGAATCTTTAATAAAAATTGCAAAATTGGCTGGTTTGAGAATAGGGATTCCGATAGAGCAGGGTTGCTGTGGTGAACCTGCAAGAAGTATAGGTGATGAAGCTCTCTATGTTGAATATATAAAGATGAACTTAGAAATGCTTAGCAAGTATAAGTTCAAAAAGCTTTTAGTTAATTGTCCTCACGGTTTTAACAACTTTAAAAATAATTATAAGAAGTATAAGGATTATTTAATTAAGAACCAAGAAACGGCTAAGTTGGTTGAAACCTTAGAAAATCTTAAAGTTGAGCATCATAGTATTTTAATCTCTAGGTTAATAAAGGAAGGAAAGATAAAGCCAACAAAGGAATTAAATTATGCAATAACATATCATGATCCATGCTATTTAGGTAGGTGGAATAATATTTATGATGAGCCTAGAAAAGTTATTGGCAGTATAAAGGGGTTGAGGATTAAAGAAATGCCAAGGAATAGGGAAAATAGTTTTTGCTGTGGTGGTGGGGGAGGCCAAATGTTTTATGAAGTAAAGAGAGGAGAAAGGATATCCGTTATCAGATCTGAAGAGGCAAAGGAGACTTTAGATAAAATAGATTCTAATGAAAAAGTCCTATCTGTTTCTTGCCCAATGTGTAACACAATGTTTAGAGGGGAATCTGATAAGTTTGGTTTTAAAGTTAAAGATATTGCTGAACTAGTTGATGAATCCTTGGAAGAGAAGAAATCTTAAAAAAGATTAGCAATTTTTAAGCCTTTTTTACTTTAATTACGAGCATTCCTTTTTTCTTGTTTATCTTGGCCGATCTAGGATCAACATTGGCTGGTAATGTATAAGTTCCTTTATATTCATGTATCTTTTTTGCCCAATATGCTTGTCCAAATGCTTCTCTTGCTATCTCTTCTTTAATCTTTGCCTCTATTGATATCTTATCAGGAACTAATTCTATTGAGATGCTATTTGGATCACTTCCCGGTATATCTATAGTTATTAATAGCTCATCACCAAGGTCATGAATGCTTATTAAAGGAGTTAAATATCCCTTTGAGCTTTCGTCAATTCTTTTATTTAGCAATTCTCTTGGCTTTAAGGAAAGTTCCATATCATCTAGTAATCCTTCAAGCCATGCATCCATTTCGTCTGCATCAATCATCATATCCCTAAGCATTTTTAGCATTCTTTTTCTTAGATCTTCAAATTGATCGTAAGACAATTACTAACACCCTCTCAACTATAAATTAGGGGTGTTCTGTACTCATATCCCTTTCCTACCTTTGCTAATACATCTTTTGTTTCCTTTGCCAATCCCTGCAATCTTAGCCTTAATGTCTCTGCTTCTTGCAATAGTTGTGAAACATCTATGTTTATATTAATGATTTTTGATATTTTTTCAATAACTTCTGCTGCAGCCTCAGGATCTGGCATTTCAATAAATGCATCTGCTAATAATAATAGATTGTTTACCTTTCTTTTCATTGATTCTTTCAATATTATCGCATATGGACCAACAATAATTCCGTCTGGGAATTGTTTAACATCATTAAATTGCTGTACTAGCTTAAAGGAATTTTCTGTAGTTGCAAGATAATAAACACTGGGCTTATCAATTTCTGCTCTAGATGGATTGCCAATCCCGCTAACACTTATGATATGTTCTACTCCTCTTTTTCTGGCAAATTCAACTATAGCTGAACCTAATGAAACGATACCTGAGGGAACAGGTGCTACATCAGTTATCAACACTGATATATCTCCATTTGAATATATTCTCATAGGATACTTTATTGATCCATTTTGAATTATTGCAGCTGGCGGTATATAGCCATAACTTTCTATTCCTATAACATCCTGCATATTTAGTGTTCTCACAATATGGCTTGCTGCTATAGGTCCAATTAGACCTGCATCGGGTAGTCCCAATATTAAATATTTTGGTTTTCCGAGGTTTCCATATTCTATAAAGTTATAACCTAAAATTTCTTCTTCAAATGAATAGCTCATATTTATTTAGCACCCAATAGTTTATTATTTTCCAAAATATAAATATATAAATGCTTTTTCGTTTTTATTTTAATTAAAATATACCTCCTCTATTTATTTTAGAAATGAGGTCGGAAATTTAATTTGCTATTTAATGATCATAATGAGAATACCTAAAAAATTTTTATACTGGTTATAATAAATCAAAGTATGAATGAAAATGTTGGTGGTGTGGTATGACATATAGAGTTTGGGAAGAACCTAGAGATAATTGCATTGCGGATATGGTCTGTGTTAGTTTATGCGGAGATGTGTTTGAGATGTCAGATGTTGATGGAAAAGCCAATATAGTTGCAAAGTGGAGGAAAGATCCAAGCAAGATTAATGAGGGCTTTGTTCCAGATGATTTAAAGGATTGTGTAGATGCCGCTGTTCAAAGTTGTCCAACTCAGATTATTCATATAGAACCGGCATAAAGAACCATGCATAAAATAATAAAAATAAAAAATCAAAGATTTAAATACATATATATTTCATACGGGTTTGGCATCATTCTTATGGTATCGCATTCTTTTCTTTTAATATCTAAATAACTTTCTAGTAACTCATTATTAAAAATCGGCTTTAAATAATTGTTATCGCTTTCTAGTTCTTCTAGGGCCTCATCTAAACTTTTTGGTAGCGTTATAATTTTCTTTTCTTTTAGCAGATTTCCTGGCATTTCATATACATTATTTTCATAGGGATCTCCCGGATCTATTTTCTTCTTGATGCCATCTAAACCAGCTAATAGAGATGCTGATAACGCTAAATACGGGTTGCATGTAGGATCAGGGCTCCTAAATTCAATTCTTGTTAACTTGCTTTTCCCTCCAGTTGATGGAATCCTAACGGCTGCACTCCTGTTGCTATGGCCCCAGACCAGATATACAGGGGCTTCATACCCTGGAACCAATCTATGATAGCTATTTGTCGTAGGAGCAACAAGCGCTGCCAAGCTTCTTCCATGATATAAAACTCCTCCTATGAAATACCTAGCAAGTTGGCTTATATCATTTGTTGAGTCATCGTAAAATAAGTTTGTTTTGTTATTTGTATCCCATAAGCTCATATGGAAATGTAAACCACTTCCATTATCTCCAAATAATGGCTTTGGCATGAAAACAGGTGTTAGCCCATTTTGTAACGAAATGTTTCTTGCAACATATTTAAGTGTAACAATTTCGTCTCCTACAAGCAATGGATCTCCTGCTTTGATGCTAATTTCATTCTGAGAAACTGCTACTTCATGGTGAGATGCTTCGAAATCATAGCCAAATTCTTTAAATGAGTTTATTATTTCACTTCTGGTTTTTGATAATTTATCATTTGGTTCTGCCATATGGTAGGATTTCTTCGTTCTTAGAGTTAAACCTGAGAAATCCCAAGGTTGTTCTTGAGAAGTTAAATCATAACCTATTCCTTTTATAGGATTTCCTACATCTAAATCTATTGAATCAAAAAGGAAGAATTCAATCTCAGAACCAACCATAGGCGAATAGCCTTGTTGCTTTATATAATCTGTAGTTGAAAAAGCAATATATCTTGGATCCTTTTCATATCTCTTGTTTTTTAAATCATATATTTCTCCTATAACCCTTGCTTTATTGGTATCCCATGGTACTCTAGAAAAAGTCTTTTCATCAGCCTTTAAAAACATATCGCTTTTGTTTATCTCTTCAAATCCTTCGACGCTGCTTCCATCAAATGAAGCTATATAGCTTGGTATCTTATCTAGATAAGCTTGATAAGATATAGTTACAGACCTTAAAAAACCTGTTAAATCAATATATTGCACATCCACAAACCTAATTTTTTCTGCCGCACTCAAATGCCTTCACAGGCAAGATAATATATGTAAAGTGGGTTAATAAATATTTTCACTGAAAATACACATTGCTATACTGTATAGATATATACAAAACCTATGGTAAACATTTATTAACTACAAACATATTTAAGCGACCCACAACATATAAGACATGGTGAACCTTTTTGAACGAAGTAGAAAGTATAGAGATAGAAGGCAAGTCAGTGCAAAGAAAAGTTCAAAAATTAGGTACATCTTCTATGATTATTACTATCCCAAGAGAGTGGGCTAGGAAGCATAGAGTTAATGTTGGAAGCATAGTATCTGTTTTCGAAGATGGAGAAAGGTTAATTATATCTCCATCCGAAGGCGGATCTATTTTAAAGTCATCTTTTTCTATTCAGCATAACAATGTATGTAAGCATGCAGGTAGAATAGTATTATGTTCTTATATATCAGGTCTTGATTCAATAGTTTTGTATTCAAACAGACCATTTAGAAGCGATATTTTAGAAAAGGCGAGCCAAACAGCTGAAAAGTTACCCTCTACAGAATCTGGTCTTATTAGCGAATATGAAATGGCTATAAATTTTAAGGATAAAATAATAAATGTAGTTGATACACTAATGGTATATGGAAGGAATTTGAGCGATTTAATATCAAAGCTAACAATGCAATTAGATGGATCTAACATAAGTCAAAGCGATATAGATATGGGCTATGAGGAATTAAAATCTTATAGTTTTAGATTGTTAAGGATGGCAAGTAGAGGTAGAGGCCAAGGGCTTACAGAAGAACATATGAATAGACTCTTGTCTGCCGCAGTTGGATTATTAATTTTATCTAATGATTCCTTATATAAACTAGCAATAGATATAATTAATTTATCAGATAATTTGAGCTTAGATGAAAAGGAGAGGCTTAAGTTTTTGTTACAACTTTTAGAAGTATCTATTGTAACATCGACATCTAGCATACAACCGCCAAGCATTAAGAAGGAAGAAGAAGCCTATTGGAAACTTAGAACAATCCTAGAATTGGAAAAGGATTTGGTAGAAATAATTAAGAGTTCATCCCCTTCCTTTGGTTATTTACTAGCAAGAATAATAGATATTTCAAGGATTATTAATAATGTTGAAGAAACCCTATTATGTTATTCCATATTTAGCAAATATTCTGAGTAATTTTTATTTTAAAATTTATTTTTAATAATTATTTAATAATATCTTTTCTGCGTATGCCAAATAAATTGGGAAATATGTTTGCGCATTGGTCAAAGTTACTATATCTGTATATGATGGGCTACCACCATTAATTAATTTTATTATTATTGAATTAACAGAGTTTGCTAAAGATAATGCATTTGATATATTATTTAAATAATATCTTGATAGATTTAAAATTTTTCCGTTTGTTTCGAGTTGATTCAAAATTAATATTGATGTGTTTACATCCTTACTTGCAGCTATTAAATAATAGCTTTTTAATGAACTGTTTTGTGTTGAACTTAGTGTTAAGTTGATTGCATCTTGCATGGAAGAGTTTGCTATTTTAAATTCATCAATGCTATTTAAAGTTAATAAGGCCATAGCTATGTTTAGCTTTGCTTTGGTTAAGTTATATTCGGCTGTTTCAATAGTTAATGTCGCATTATATATTTTCAATAGTTTTGTTGATATGTTAAGAAGCTTTATAGTTGTATTTAAATCTTTTTGATAAGTTGTAATGATCTTAGTCAGATTATTGATTGTTTTGTTGTATGTTGTAACTGATTGATTATATTTATTCTTTATTGTGTTGTATGAATTATTTATTTGGCTGAAGGAAACAAACCATAATGCATTTGTTAATACTATAACAACCATTAACAAAACTATTATATAGGTTATTTTTTTGTTCAAGCTTCTGTTTGCCAATTAATTTCCACCATAAAATATTTGTAAACCTTTGTTTATATATTTTTTAGTCTTAGCGGATAGCAAAAAGCTTATATATTGCTATCTATGTCTTTGAATAAACAGCACAAAATTGCTAGAATAGGTGGAGCGTTATGGTATGCGAAGGATCACCTGAGGTTAGAGTTGGTAAAAAGCCTGTAATGAACTATGTGTTAGCTGTTTTAACAACATTGATGGAACAGAACGTTTCAGCCGTTGTTGTAAAAGCAAGGGGTAGAAATATAACTAAGGCTGTTGATACTGTTGAAATAGTAAGAAGCAGATTTGCTAAGAATGTAAAAGTTAAAAACATTGATGTAGGAAGTCATGAAATAACTGTTAATGATCCACAAACAAATCAGCAAAGAACAAGAAGGGTCAGTAGCATAGAAATTTGCTTAGGTAAGGAGTAGACAGGCTAATAAAAATAAAAAATTTTTAATTTAATTTTAATTCCCTTTTAACGAATTCTAATATTATGTTATAGGCATCTTGTATGCTTAGGTTTGTTGTATCTACAACTAAATCAAATAGAGATAGGTCTCTTATGTCTATTCCATAATATTTTTTAAATCTCTTCCAATGTGTTATTTCTCTTATGCTTGATTCTTTCATAGCATTTTCCATATCTATACAATCTCTTTCAGACATTCTTTTAACTCTGTTTTTCATATCTGCCTTAACATAAATGGTTAATGTTGCATATTCTCTGAATAGCCAAGAAGCTAGATGAGAATCTATAACTATACAACCCTTTAATAACTCATCAAAAGATTTTTTATCTATTTTTAAATCTATGCTTGGATCTTTTTCTGCCATTTTATTTAATTCTGTGAGATCCAAATTCATTTCTTTTGCTATTTCTCTAAAGGCCTGTCCGCTTGTATAATATCTAAGCCCTAAGTCCTTTGCAAGCATTTTGGCATATGTAGATTTTCCAGACCCAGGAGGGCCTGAAATTATTATAACTAATTTGTTTTTTTCACAAATCCTATTCAAATTAATTTCCATTTTATCACTCCTTAATAGTTTAAAATATTTTAGCATTTAAGCTTTATTTGAAATAAAATAGAAAGGTTTAATCCCCTCAGGGGAAAAAATAGTTGGGGGTGAAGAAAGATGCTTGGTGGGCTGCTAGCATTTATGTTTACATATTGGTGGGTAATGATAATAGGTTCATTAATAGCCGGTTTAATGGTTGCTATAATTACAGCTTTTGCTCCAAAAATTGTTGGGAGTGAGCCTGAAAGCCTATCCAGTTTAAAGGCATCTATGATTATATCTGCAATAGCAATTATTTTAGCAGGCATAGGGGTGTTTATTGGAACTGCGGAAATTTTAAGCTATGCGTTTGGATTGCCTCTTGTTGCAGACTCAATAGTAGTGGGTGCAGTTTTTCTAACATTTTTGATTATAATATTTCAATGGCTTTTTTCACCTTATTTAATTAATTTAATGTATAGGGCCCATGAGCCTAAAACAAATGAAGAGAAGAAATTACAGCAAATATTGGCAAATGTTTCAAATAGAAGCAATATTAAAACACCTAAGTTAAGGATAGCTGAAGTAAATATACCAAACGCATTTTCTTATGGAAGCCCTCTAACAGGTAACTTTGTTGCCGTTACAAGAGGGATATTAAATTCAATGCCAGATAATGAAATGGAAGCTGTGCTTGGGCATGAAGTTGGCCATTTAAGGCACAGAGATGTTAGCTTTATATTGGCATTAAGCCTAATTCCCTTGGCTGTATATTACCTAGGCCAAATATTAATATGGAATGGCCTTCTTTCTGGAGGATATGGAGGAAGGGGTAGGGATAGCAATATAAGTGGTAATGTATTACTATTAATAGTTGGTGTTGTTTTAATAGCAGCAGGTGTTTTATTTAGATTTTTGGTTGCCCATTTCAATAGATTAAGAGAGTATTATGCCGATGCAAACAGTGCTATTGTAACAAAAAATCCAAGAAACTTACAAAGAGCTCTTGCCAGATTAGAAATAACTTATGATTCAAGTAGGAGATTGAAGAAAGAAGCGAAAAACAACTCAACAGCTCAGATGCTATTTATAATAGCTCCTTTTGTAGAAATTTATGGCGGCTTCTTCTTTGAATTTGACTTCCCAAGCAGGAGGAATAGAGAATATGAAGATATTGATGAGGCCGTTGAAGAATTAAAGAAAAGACCAACAGATCCGAAAGAAGAAATAATGGCAACCCACCCACCAACTCCAAAGAGGCTAAGGTTCTTGGATAACTTAGCTAAGAAATTAGAGTATTTATATGATTGATTCGATTTAAGTTACTTTTCTTTAATTTTATATGCTTTAGTTTTTCCTGTTATTATTTCTTCTATATAGCCATATTGAACCAATTTTGAAAGCCTTCTGTACAAGGGCGTCTTTGGTATGCCTGTTTCATTTATTATTTGATTTGCTGTTGCAGTGCCTCCAAGCTTTTTTATCGCATTAATAATTGTTCTGTCTCTTTCATCTAAATAATATTCTTCACCTCTTTCTATCTTATTTTTTTTATTTCTTATTTTTTTTATTATAATAAAAATAGATAATAAAATTATTGCTGCTATAATTACAACATAATAAATAGTATAATTATAATAGCTCTTTTTGGTTGGTGCTGTTAATTGAGTCGAGATTACATATTGTATAATTATTTTGCCTTGAGGCATTAATAACACAGGTGTATTTGAATAGTAATAGACAGAAATGGGAGATGGATTTACATAAATAGTTATGGAGTTCTGAGGAAGATAAATCTTAGAATTGCAGTTTTCAATTAAATTCAAGGTCCAAAGGCTTCCATTTTTACTTGTTGCAGTTAATGATAGATATGTTATGTTGAGTAAACCAGTATTGTTTGCCAAAACATTAAGATATGTTCCATTATATTCTATAGGCATTTCTTGGTTATTGCTAACATAATAAGCAAAGTATGCATTTGGCTGAGAAGATGTAGGAATTGATATTATTGAAGGAGCTGATGTAACGTTAATAATCGTAATAGATATTATGTCCCCTGCATCGTCTACATAAATGTTATTCTCAACATAGCTATTGCTAAATCCTATGCTTGTTACTTGAACAGCAAATATAATAATTAATATTATTAATGCAATGGCAAATTTTTTCATGATTCACCATTTAAGAATTAAGTTGAAGGGTTTTATATTCTTATTCTGCAATTTTATATGGGTGGTTAAAATGCCCAGAGTGTTTATGACAAGAGAGATCCCTTTTCCTGCTGTTGATAAGATGAAGCAACTATTTTATGTATCTATATGGCAAAAATATGCCCCGCCAAAAAAGGAAGATATAATAAAAAATGCAAAGGGTTATGATGCTCTTGTAACTACATTGGAAGATAGGATAACTTGTGATATCATTGAACAATTAATGCCAGAATTGAAAATAATTGCTCAATATGCTGTGGGTTATGATAATGTTGATTTAGATTGTGCAACAAAGCATGGAGTATATGTAACAAATACTCCAGGAGTTTTAACCGATGCTACTGCAGACTTAACATGGGCATTAATAATGGCAGTTGCAAGAAAAATTCCTGAATCAGATAAATTTGTTAGAGATGGAAAATGGTATGAGCTTGGTTCTGCATGGCATCCAACCTTAATGTTGGGCTATGATGTTTATGGGAAAACTATAGGTATAGTTGGGGGTGGTAGGATAGGCTATGCTGTTGCAAAAAGGTCTAAGGGCTTTGACATGAAAATTCTATATAATAGCAGGAACAGACATAAGGAAATAGAAGAGCTAGGGGGAGAATTTGTTGATATAGAAACTCTATTTATGAAAAGCGATATAGTTTCTTTGCATGTTCCATTAACTAATGAGACACAGAATTTAGTTAATGAGAGGTTATTAAGGTTGATGAAAAAAACAGCGATTTTGATAAACACTTCTAGGGGGAAGGTAATAGATATAAATGCATTATATAAGGCATTAAAAGAAGGATGGATTGCAGGAGCAGGCCTAGATGTCTATCCATCAGAACCATTGGATCCTAAGAATCCAATAGTTACTCTATACAACATTGTTTTAACGCCCCATATAGGTAGTGCAACACATGAAACAAGGGCCAGGATGGCTGAACTTGTTTATGAAAACCTAAATTCATTTTATAGGGGGCAAGTACCGCCAACCTTAGTTAATAAGGAAGTTTTAAATGCTAGGAAACCTGGTTTTTCTTAAAATAGTTTCGTTTTGCTCTCTCTTATGCTATAATTTATAATATCTTGGTTAAGATTATCTTTTTATTAATTAGCAACTGGGGGCAAAAATGGTTTATAGTATAGAGAATAATTTGATTAAAATGAAATGCAATAAAAACTTTAAAGCTATTCATTTTGCTAAAAGGATGGAAAAACCAACTAATATAATTCCATTGGATAGGCTTTTAGATCCAATAGATGAAGGGAAATCATTTGAAATATATGGCACATGGAGGGCTGTTTTGTCTATCGCACATAAAACAATAGCATCCCTTTCAAAATATGGTAGGGTTGGAGTAATTTATATACAGGATTTTGGTTACCTAGACCCTTATCTTATTCATAAGCATGCAGATATGATAGGAGGTAATTTTGATGATATATACATTTCAAGGGCTTTTAGAAGAGATGAAATAGCGGATTTAATAAACTCAGTTAAGCATATAGGAATTAAAAGTTTAGTTATAATAGATCCTTATCTTTTTTCCCCTCAAAGCTATTTAAATTATAGTATTTTAACTCCGATAACTGGTTCTTTGAAAGAGCTCTTATCATATGGTATAACGGTTTCTATTTTTAATAGGGAGACTTCTTTAGGTAGGTATTTACCAGAAGGGGGAAAATTCCATCATCATGAATTGCATGCAATAATAAAAATAAATCCATATAGAAATGGATTTCAGGCAGTTTTAATTAAGCACTATGCTAAGAGAACCCCTATAGCCTCATTTATATCAATAAAGGAGTTGGGTGATGAAAGATTATGGGTAGGACAACACCTTCTACAAGAATGGTTTTAGAAAAAGAAATAGAAAGGATATTAGATATAATAGATTATATAGACTATGAAGATAAGGATGAAATCAAAGACATATTAAAGGAATCGTATGGTTTTATATCATCTTATCAATTTTATGGCATTTACGATCCTCTAGAGGTAATTGTTTTAGGTATATTACTTTATTTGGTAAAAAATCTAAGGCATAAGGAGAAATAAATTGAAAGGATTGGTCTTAGATGCTAATTATATAGAAAATAATTTGTTTATAAAGGTTTTAACCAATAGTGGTTTAGAAGAAATAAAAATAGATAAAATACCTTTAATTAGCTATATAGAAGTTAATGAGTTGAGTTTGATAAAATTTCTATCTAATTTAGATTTTATAAAAGATTTTGAGGTAGAGAAGTGGTATGCACCACCATATTATGAAAGGGAAAAAGAAATAATAAAGGTAAGGTATTTTGATGAGAAAAGATTTTTAGGTTTTGTTAAAAAATTAAAATCTTACAATATGGGTGAATTAGTAAATACCTATCCAGATAAAATAAATTATTTGTTAAACGAAATCAATGCATTTCCTGGATATAATGTTGATTATAATGGAAAATTTAAATTAGATGATAGTTTAGACGATCCACTTTATGATTTACCTAAAATAGAATTTATATCAATAAGCAGCTTTAATAGGTTTGGTAAACCAGCAAGCTTTTATGATAGATCTTATTATGTAATAAATATAAAAGGGGAAAGGGAAGAGACCTTAAGGAAAAATAATTTGGATGACATTATTGATATAATAAAAGAAAATAAAAACATAGGTATAATAGTTTCTGATAGAAGTTCAATCAATGAAATAGGATTTAAGTTAAGCGGAGAAATAAAGGAAAGGGTAATAGTTATTGGGAATAATCTTAAAATAGGACTTTATGGTTTGATAGAGTGGTCCAGGATTTCTCATTTAACATTAAGGCAATCATCAAATGCTTCAATAGGAAAAATATTAACCGCAACGGAGGTATTGGAGGCAATAAGAAGGAAATATGTTATAAAGAAGGTTAAGAGGTTTGAGCTGTGGAGGAATTTAAATGAGTTCTCAATATCAGATAAAGCTGGTGTTATTTCTGTACCAAATCCAGGAGTATATTTTAATGTATATCAATTGGATTTTTCAAGCCTTTATCCAAATATAATTGTTTTGCATAACTTATCTGGTGAAACAGTTAATAATATCTATTGTAATAAATATAGGAAAGAAGCTATAGGCCATAAAGTTTGTCTAGACAAGGAAGGCTTGGTATCAAGCGTTTTAAAAAAATTGATTGAAAGGAGGGAGATGCTTAGGAAATTTAAAGAAAATAAGATAATTAAGGAAAGATTTGATGCAATAAAATGGATTTTGGTGTCTGGCTTTGGTTATCTTGGCTATAGAAACAGTTTATTTGGAAGCATATCCGCGTATGAAGTAGTTACATCTGTTGCGAGAGAAATAATGAAAAAAGCATATGAGATTTCTATGCGAAATGGTTATAGGGTAATAAATTCCATCATAGATAGCATATTTGTTATCCCTGTTAAGCCTAAATTAGGGGTTGATGAACTAGCTAATGAAATAACAAAAGAGGTTGGAATTAAATTAAGGGTTGAAGATAATTTTTATTGGGTTGTATTTCCATACACCAATAAAGGTATTGGTGCTGCAGGCAAGTACTATGGGTTAAAGAAGGATCTAACTTTTAAGATAAAAGGGATAAATGCTGTTAGAAGTAATGTACCGGAGCTGGTTAAAGAGGCAGAATTAAATTCATTAAATGAACTAAAAAATGCTAAAAATAGTGAAGAATTAAAAAATTTGTTAAAAAATGCTAAAAATAAATATTATGAAGCAATAGAAATGGTTAAGAATGAAAAAATAGATCCAAGGCTTTTGATTATAAATAAGAGGATTGGAAAATTAAGCAAAAGAAATACACAGCAGATAAAGGCAAGCTCCTTTTTTGGAATAGATGATTATATAAGCTATATAATAGATGATAAGGGAAATCCAATACCAGTAGAGTTTTTTGATGGAAAATATGATAAAAATTATTATATTGATTATCTAAAGAGATCAGAAATTGAAATGGTATGGAAATTATTATTTAATAATAAAATAATTTCCATATAAAACTCTCAATTTTTCCAAGTTTCTTTAGTATGTGAGTTTAAAGCTCCCATAGATATTACCTGAATTCTCTACTTCCCTAGTGCTATAAATTCTTAAGTATATTAATTCAACCTTAATAAACCCAGGCCGTAAGGCCCAGGTGAATTAGAAATGGCAAAAGGAAAGAAAGCTAAGAAAGAAGAAGGTGCTGCAGAAAAGAAATAAGTTAAGTAATTTGGTATATTAGTTATATTATTTAATTGCTTTTTATCTTTTATTTTTGTTAAAAATTTTTAGTTATAATTTTTAAAAATAAATCTACCTGCTTAAATATCTCTCTAGCTAAATAATTATAAAGGGGATTGCTGGTCTATGTTTTAGAAAGGTGGATAAAATGACACTAAAAATTGCTATAATACATACAAGAATAAAATTGGGTGCAAGGAGAACAAACTTAAGAAGGCTTGAGGAATTAATAAACAGAACAATTATAGAGCATGATGTAGATCTAATCTATTTGCCAGCATATCCATTAACAGGTCCCGTTGTGGGTTATTATCCAAACCAAAAAATTAAAATGATGTTGAAAAATTTTTCTGAGAGGTTAAATGAATCTGAACTGCAACAAAACCAAACATTTATGGCTTTATCCAAATGGTCTCATGAATTTGGTATATATACAATTGCAGGACCTATAGTAGAAAGAGCTGGTCCAAGGCTATATTTAACTACATTTTCGACAAATCCTCAAGGTGAGCTTTCAGGAAAATATAGAAAAATTGCTATTACTAAATCAGAGGAGGAAAGTGGATTAACTCCTGGAAAAAGCGTTGTAGTATTTGAAATAAAGAAGAAGTCTGCATATATTGGAATATTTATAGATGAAGACCTAGGATATCCAGAAATATTTAGGGCTTTAAGCTATATGGGGGCAAATGCAATAATTGGAACAATGCTACCATATGATTCTCAGTTCTTTAAAATGAAGAATGATACTGAACTGGCTTTATTAACTCTAGAGGAAGAAACAATCAACAATTTTTTAGCTGTGAGAAGTAAAGAAACAGATTTACCAATAATTTTGATTGGAGGTGCAGTAGAAGGGGTAAACAACAGCGGTTACATAGCATTTATGCCAACTATAACGGCTGAGCCTGAAGTAGGGGTTGTGAAAGACAGAATTAGAACGTATGAGGATTTAGATTTACCAATAATTGTTGAGGTAGATACTTCTAGCAGCAAGCCCAGGGGCTTTGATACTGCATCTAGAATTTTGTTGAAAAATCTTTGTAGAAAAAGTGATAAAGAAAACTCTAAGTATGAAGATGAAGAATAAAAGATTGTAAATTAATTATGCAACTGGTCCTATAACTGTTTTACCAGCCATTTTATTAATCTGCTCAACTTTCTGGTCAACAAGTTTCTGTATTTCTTGTATTTCATCATCTCTTAGATGTGCAAACCTTCCCTGTAACTTTAGGTATTCTTTAACAGGTTTTCTTTTTGCTATTGGAAAAGTAACCCTGAAATTACCATGATCTATTTCATATATTGGAAATATACCTGTTTCGGTTGCAAGCCTTGAAATTGTTATGCCTAGGGCTGGATCAAAACGCCACCCTGTTGTGCATGCCATTAAAACCTGTATAAAAGAAGATCCCTCATTAAGTACTTCTAGGCCTCTTGCAAATTTATTTATCATATCCATTGGATATGCTGGATTTGCTGTAGCAACATAAGGTATATGATGCGCGGCAGCGATACCTGCAATGTCTTTTTTATCTCTCCATTCCCCTCTCCAAACCTTACCTGCAGGAGTAGTTGTTGTCCATGCACCATGAGGTGTTGATCCACTTCTTTGTATTCCTGTGTTCATGTATGCCTCATTATCATACAATACATACATAACTGGGTCTCTTCTTTCCAGCATACCGCTAAGACTTTGTATCCCTATATCTACAGTTCCTCCATCCCCTGCTACTGCAATAACTTTAATATCTCTGTTTTTGTCCATAACTCCCTTGCTTTTCATTGCTTTTATTGCTGCAACAATACCACTTGCCGATGCAGCTGTGTTTTCAAATGCTGAGTGAAGCCATGGAACAAGCCAATTTGAATATGGATATCTTGTTGTAGATACTTCAACACAACCTGTTGCATTAACTATTATTGTATCCTTTCCCGCTACTTTAGTTAGCATTCTCATTATTGTCCCAGCAGTACAACCTGGGCACAACCCATGACCGCTTATAAATAATTCATCCCTTGGTATATCATATAGGCTCTTTATCCTCAAAACCTTTTTTGTCTCGCTCATTCTCTCACCCCATAAAATATTGTTTCTTTATACTTCTTTCCTTCATAGGCAATCCTTGATAAGGCTAAAAAGTCCTCAAACTCAACAGTTCTTTGCCCTATTCCTGCTACAACGCTTATTAAATTAAGGCTGAGACCTTCCTTAATTAATGCACCAGATATTTCATTAGCCAGAGGTCCTTGGTATGGTGCACCATAGCTTATTGCCCTATCTATAACCAAGAGGCTTTTCTTGTTTTCAATATATTCGATAAACTTCTGTAATGGGAATGGCCTATATACCCTAAGCCTTAAAAGCCCCACTTTTACACCTTGTTTTCTTATCTCCGGTAAAAATGCCTTTAGCGTCGATGCATAGCTTGCATTTGTTAAAATTAATGAATCTGCATCTTCGCACATATAGCACTCCATTATACCATAGTTTCTCCCAAAGACTTTACCGAAATCTTCATCAACTCTTTCTATTGTTGGCAAGGATTCATCAACAGCCTTTACCTGTTGGTATTTTACTTCATAATAATATTCAGGCGGGGTGATTGCACCTATTGTAACAGGTCTATCTGGGTCTAGTTTGAATGGGAATTGTTTCTTTGGGGCAAATGAAGTTACTTTTTCTCTGCTTTCAGTTATTACAGGCTCTATTGTATGGCTCATGACATAGCCATCATATGCAACCATTACAGGTAATAAAACGTTTTGGTCTTCAGCAATTTTATATGCCTGTATGACAGAATCATAAGCTTCCTGAGCTGTGTGAGCAAATATTATTATCCATCCTGAATCCCTTGCATTAAATATATCGCTCTGATCATTCCAAATGCTTATAGGTGCACTGAGAGCTCTCATTATTACACTCATAACGACAGGAGCTCTAAGGCCGGTTGCTATATGGAGTATTTCATGCATTAATGCAAGCCCTTGGCTGGCTGTTGCAGTAAATGCTCTTGCACCAGTTAATGATGCAGAAACTGCTGCACTCAATGCGCTGTGCTCGCTTTCAACATGTATGTACTCTGCATTTAATTCCCCGTTTGCTATAAATTCAGATATTTTTTCAACGACTGTTGTTTGAGGAGTTATTGGATATGCTGAGATAACATCTACATCTAAATCTTTAACTGCATAAGCAACAGCATGGTTTGTGCTTAATGGTATTGCCCTCTTAGCTGTTTGTGCTATCATTTCACTCCACCTCTACAGGTACCATTTCTATTGCCTTAACAGGGCACTCTTGGGCGCACATACCACAACCCTTGCAAAAATCTGAGTTAACATCATATGTTACTTTATATTTTCTGTTCTTCTTTGTTGTATATTCCTTATCTAGCTCCAAAATTGCATTATCAGGGCATACGTACCAGCAAATCCTGCATCTTGTGCAGGTTTCTTGGTTAATCACTGGTATTAATACCTTCCAATCCCCAGTTTTATATTCCAAGCTATTCCCAGGGTTTGTTATTATACCTCCAATTGCCATTTCTTTATAAGATAAAAGCTTTTCGCTCATTCTATTTCGCCTCCTCCAATTTCATAACTAAGGTAGAATCATATGCCTCCTTTACTGCTTCACCATTTGCCTCCCCAATTTTTCCATGGAATCTATTTTTAATAACATTTATTACAGTTTCAACATTTACTATGCCAGTTGTTTTAATTACTGCTCCCAAAATGGCTGTGTTAACTATGTTAGCCTTTAACCATTTTAATGCAATGTTCGTTGCATCTACTGTAGATATATTATAATCTCTTGGCATGTTTAGTTTTTTGATTAGTTCATCTGGCTTTAATGAAGTGTTTGCTATGAAATAACCATTTTTCTTTAATCCTTCTAAATACTCATGCTTTATAAGGCTTTTGTCCAGAATAACAACTACATCTGGCTTATCAATTGGGGTTCTTGGTATCATGGGGCTGTCTGTTATCCTTGTATATGCTCTAACAGGTGCACCCCTCCTTTCTGCACCAAATTCTGGAAATGCAAGGGCGAACTTACCCTCAATTATAGCCGCTGAGGCAAGAACTTCTCCTGCTGTAACTGCTCCTTGGCCCCCCCTACCATGCCATCTTATCTCCGTCAAAGCCAAATTATTATCGCCTCAGATCTTTATATTATTAGGAGGGGTTAAATTACTAATACTTTTCTTTTATATACAAATTTTAGGATACCCTAAAATTAAAACAGTTCTTTTTAAAAATATTTTTTATTTAATATAACGGCGTTAAAGTTATAAACCACTGCTATACCTTATATAGAGCGGGGGGTAAGAATGAGTTTAAATTCAAGTAGGAAAATACAGAGGTTGGGTGGATCTAGCCTTATTATAACATTGCCTAAGCAGTGGGCAAAAAAACTTGGGTTAAAAGTTGGAGATGAGTTAAAGATATTGGAAGAGGGGGATCATTTAAAGCTTGTCCCATCTGACAGCAAAGCAGCAATAAAGGCTGAGACAATATCAATTAAATATAATGGGATAGCAAGAAGTGCAGGACCAAAATTAATATCTGACTGTGCATTTATTCATGGTTATAAGAGGTTATCAATAAATACTAAGGGGTTAGATGCACAGCAATACAGTTCACTCATAAAAATTTTGGAGGAAAACGATAAAGTAAAAAGGGTTGTCGAAGGTATTGATAATGTTAGTGTTGAATTCATATCAATAAAAGATGGGAGTGCTGCAAGGTTTATTAAGGAGATAAATTCAAAGTTGCAAGAAATGATAGATGTTGCTTTAAATGAGGGTAGCAAATCAAAAAATATTGATTTGTTGAAGAAAGATATTGAGGACTTAGCTATGGCAGTATTGGCTTTGCCTAAAAGTGATGGAGATCACTTGGATCCATTATCATACGGATTAATTTTAACCCTTTCAGATCTAGTCTACAGCTATTTAGTAAATGCATCAAAGGAAGAATTGGAGAAAAATTCTCCGATTTTAAAAATGATATTGAGCGAATTGCTAGGGGGGATAGCATCAAACAGCGGGAGAAGGGTATTAAATGCAATTAAATTGTCTAAAGATATTAATGATAGTGTGAACAGCAAATCATACGGAATTTTAATTGGTATGTCATCAATAATTGAAAGCATTGGTAATAAATTAATTTGCCCTGCAATAATAGAAGAAAGTGAGGCTATGGATTATAGAGAAGAATGAAGATAAAATAAAAAGCTTTTAAGCAATAAAAAGGAAATTTTTATTAATACCTTATTTCTACAACATCCTTATCTTTTGGTACATATTCTGGTCCAACCCTTTGGCCATCATATTTGACTCCTGATCCCCAAATTTTTGCATATTTTATATTTGCTATGTGTGGATTTATTGCCTCTGCTATTTCTTTTACATTTGCATTTTCCCTGATTATTAAAGGATCCTTATCTGGAGGGGAATTTGGCTTCTTTGTGTATATTCTTTTTATCTTTAACATATTAAATATTTCTTTACCCAATTTTTCCAAATTTTCATTGTTTTTTGCTGATACAAAATAGTATTTTACATCATTAGGAATAATTTTTTCTCTTTCTATCCCATCTTCTACTTCTTCTCTATTTTTTACTAAATCTGATTTATTAAAGAGAACTATAGTGGGCTTATAGACCTTTGCATTTAAAAGAGAAGAATCTATATCATCCAGGCTTGGTTTCCCATAGATTTCTACAGTAGCATCATAGATTCTATAAGAACTTAGTGCCCTTTTCACATCTTCTTCTGTAAAGGAAGGCCTTCCATAAAATAAAACGTTTATTCCATTCCCAACCCTTTCCTTTATAATCCTTATAAAACCTTTTTGTATTGAAATTATTATCCCCTTCTTTTCTAATGTATTTGAAACCCTTTTAAATGAATTAATTGGATCATAATCTAATCCAATAACTATTATTAATGCATCTGCATTTCTTGCCAAAGCCATTGTCTTTGTGTTAACATAATTTCCTTCATTGCCTATAATTGGTGGGGTATCGATAAGCTGGAATTTTATGTCTTCAAAGCTCATCATTCCTGGCACAGGTTCGTTTGTGCTAAATGGTACTGGGCTTATAAGAACTTTTGCATTTGTCAATCTTGATACTATGCTACTCTTCCCAGAATTTGGCGGGCCAATAACAGCTATCTGTCCTGCACCAGTTTTTTCTATAAATAGCTTTGGCCCCCCACCACCTCTTTTCTTCCTCCTTTCCTTTTCTTCCTCCTGTCTAAGCTCAGCAAGCCTGCTCCTTGCCCAATACAATAGGTTTTCAGTCCCTTTGTGCTTTGGTACTGCGCTTATAAATTCCTCTAATGCCTTAATTTTCTCATCATGCGTCTTTGCATCGCTGTATTTGTTTAGCTTTGCAATAGCTTCTGCAGGTAAGTTTGTAACCAACTTTACTCCCTTTATAAAAATAAATATCCAAACTTATCAAATTTATTTTAGCTGGGGGAATTATTTGGTCAAGCTAATACTGTTAGACTATGATGGAACTATTAGCCCAATAGATGTTGAAGAAAAAATGGCATTTCCATCAAAAGATGTTTTAGATGCTATAAAATATGCAAAAAGGAAGGTGAGGGTTGCGTTGGTATCAACAAAGGCATGCGATGTATTAATTAAAAAGGTAGATGAATTAGACGCATATTCATGCATTGGTGGGGCAGAGGTTTTGTTTAATGATAGGTCATGCATTGATGTTGATTTAGTAGAAAAACAAGACAATGCATTGGAAATAATAAACATGATAAAGAATGACTATGAGGTATCTAAAGTCAAGGTCGAAGTTAAGAGAACCTTGTCTGGATTGATAGCTGGGTTTAGCATAGACTGGCGCTTTTCCAAAAAGCCAAGTAGTCTGGAAAAAATTTTAAATAAATCCATGCTATCTGGTATGAGAGTTATCGTTTATGAAAATCATCCATTTGTTGATATATTATTAAGCAAAAAGGACAAGGGAGATTCTGTTGAATTTTTGAGAAAGATTTTTAATGCAGATAAGGTAGTATATTTTGGTGACAGCGAAAATGATTTACCCGCATTCCTTAAATCAGACATATCTGTTTTGGTATTAAATGGATATAATGATCACATGAAGAAATTTAGAGTGAATGAAATGGTAAGATTTAATGATGTTGGAGGGCTGATTAGGAAATATGCAGATAATTGATTATTTAATAGATGCAGTCGTATTTATTGTTATAATAGTTGCATTTTATTTTATAGGAAAGTTTTTAAAATTTGTTATAGAAAGATCGTTAGAGGTTACAGGTTTTAATGATTGGTTCAAGCATATAAGCATGGGAAAGATTGCATTAAGGGCTGGCATGACCGGAGGAGACTTTTTCGGTTCTATAATAGCATATTTTATTTATGTAACAGGTATTGTATTGGCATTGGACTTCCTTTCGCAAATAGTAAAGGAATTGAGAGTAGCTTCCTCAATGATAACCTACGGCTTGGGTTATGTAGCATTGTTTGTTTTCATAATAATAATTGGTTTTATATTGATTGATGTGTTCGATTCTTACATATCAAGCGAGGCAAGACAAAGAGGAGGTCAGGAGCTTGAAATTCTAATAGTTTACATAAAGATTATCCTTTATTTAACAGTTATTACTTTGGCTATGAGGGAAGTTAAGTTAGATGTTGAACCATTGATGATACTGTTACAACCATTGGCATGGGGACTGGCAATAGCATTTGTAGCAGTTTTGCTTGTTAGGTATTTGAGGAGGCCATAAAATGGGTTTTAATTTTTTTTCTGTTATGTATCAGACATCAAACAGCAAGGGGCAAGAGCTTGTTGCTCAAAGGATGGTGAAATATGCTCTAAAGCTTGGTTATAAATCTTATTTAATAACAAGCATTTATCATGATGGTGAACCAATAGTTTCTGAAAGGGAATTGGAAAGGTCGGAAAAGCCTTTTAAAGTATTTGATGTTGATCCAAAAATTAAGTTACCAACTATAAGGGTTTTGAGTAGGAAGTTAACATGGCCTCCAAGGAGGATAACTTTTAGGGATTATATAAGCACGCTTAATTTGATAGACAATGAAATAGGGATTGATTTTATTGTATCCCACTCAACACTATGGAATGGTCCAGAAGATACTGCTAAGTGGATTCTTTGGAGGAAATTGATGAGCAGTATGAATATAAATCAGAAGAGGGTCGTATATGGCCACATGTCCCATTATCAGCCCCCCGAACCTGGAAGGTATGAGCCTTTGGAAAGGACATACAGATTGGCATGGAACATGACGGAATTGCCATCAATATTTAAAGCAGCAGACATTATTTTGGCAGTTACAGGAATTGAGGCCGAAGACATGATTACAATGGGTGCACAGCCTTCTCAGATATTTATTTTTCCTGGTGGATTGGATGATGAGGAAGCAAAAGAAATAGAAGATGCAAATCCTAAGGAATTTTTGGATAAATACAAGATACCCGAAGGAAGCAAAATAATATCTTATTTGGGAACAGTTGAGGAGAGGAAGAATCCTTTAGCAGTTGTTGAGATTGCAAAAAAATTTGGAAATTTTAAAGATGTTTATTTTGTCATAGCTGGAAAACCTGGGGATCAGTGGGATAGAGTTTTGAGGGAATCTAAAAAGATGAAAAATGTTATATTGACAGGAGAAATAAGTGTTGGTTTAAAGGCATCTCTAATTAAGGCAAGCTATTTAAATATAATAATGTCTAAAATGGAGGCATTGGGCCTAACGCAAATAGAGTTTATGTATGGTGAGGTGCCAGTAATTACAAGCGCAACATATGGACAAAAATGGCTGATAAGTGATAAGGTTGATGGTATTCACTTAAGGGGATCGGATGATATTGAAGGGGGTTATAATGCAATATTGGATTTGATAAATAATGAAAGGAAGAGAGATGAAATGGGTAAGAATGCAAGGGAAAAGGCAAAAAACTTCTTGCTATCAAAGCTGATGAATTCTTTAATTGAAAAGGCAAAGCAAATTTCAATAACATAAAAATTTTGAAAATTAAATTTAAAAGTATTTAGAAATATTTGTTGAAGTGCGAATTTTTAAGATTTTTCCTATTACTTTTATGCCTTCCCTATCTTTTCTTCCTTATTCTTATTTGCAATATAGATTTAAGCCTTTTTCATAAATTTTAAATGGGGGTAGATTATGGATCAAATAAGACAAATAGCAGAGAAGATGATCAAAGCAAATTATGCCATAGCCTTAACTGGTGCTGGTATCAGCACGGGTAGTGGGATACCAGATTTTAGAGGACCTAGAGGTATATGGAAGATAATGGATCCAGGTCTTTTTCATATATCATATTTTCTAAGCGACCCCCTTTCTTCTTGGAAGCTTTTTATGAACGAGATGTATGATAAGATAAAGGATGCAAAGCCAAATGCAGCGCACTACTCTTTGGCCAGGCTTGAGGAGATGGGCATAATAAAAGCTGTTATAACACAAAACATAGATGATCTCCATAGGAAGGCAGGTAGCAAGGAAGTTGTTGAACTTCATGGTAATATGAGATATTCTATATGCACCCAATGCAAAAGGAAGTATGATATTGAAGATGCGTTTAAGGAGGTGAGAGAAAATAAAATCCCTTTATGCCCATACTGTGGAGGTATATTAAAGCCAGACGTTGTGTTTTTTGGGGAAGCACTTGATTATTCGGTTATAAACAAGGCATATGAATTGGCATCAAATTCAGACCTATTCCTTGTATTGGGTTCTAGTTTATCAGTAAGCCCTGCAAATCAATTGCCTATTATTGCAAAATCAAGGGGAGCTGAGTTAATAATAATTAACATGGGGGAGACAGAGTTTGATAGCTATGCCGATATAAAAATTGAGGGGAAGGTTGAAGAAATATTTTTGGAAATATGTAAAAAAATTGAGGAATTAATTGCGTCGCAAAACAGCTGGTGTAGCAAATTAGGCTAGACAAGTGCTTTCCAATATACAATGTTTTTGTTCATCTTCCTTTCTATCTTCCCTTCCAATTCCAACCTTTTTAGATGTGCCAGTGTTTCCCCCATTGCAAAGAACCTTTCTGAATAAGGGTATTCCTCCCACGAATTATATGAGGCCCTCCATTTTACCATTTTGGCAATTTCATATCCGTTTAGCTCTTTTTTCCTTATATAGCCGAGTATCTCATTTAGCCTTTCTTCATGATGCTTTATTATTTCTTTAGCCCTCTTTGAAGGGTTTAATATTGGTTCCCTATGCCCGGGCATTGCAATTTTTGCATTTAAGGTTGAAATTTTTTCAAGGCTTTTTATGTAGTCCCCTAAAGGATCTGTGTTTTCCTCTGCAAGAGTTATCTGAGGAGTTATTGGATCTAATACATGATCTCCAACAAATAGTATACCGTCTTTTTCATCAAACAAATTTATTTGACCGGGCGTATGGCCTGGGACTTCAATGACTTTAAGCTTTTTATCCTGCACATCTATTTCTGAGTCGTTGCTTAATGTTATCCAAGGAATTTCCTGTAAATCAGAATATATATCTATAAGCCTCATTGCAGGGTGGGCCTTTGAAATTTCGTTTGCCTCATTTTCAGGCATTCCATGGTTAGCATATAATTTGATTGCCTTGTTTATGAACTTATCAAACCCCCTGCTCAAAACCCTTGCATCCTTTAATCCAAGATAGAAATCGCTTGCCCCTAGGCTTTGAAGGATAGGAGACATAGTTATGTGATCTACATGGAAGTGAGTTACTATAACTGATTCAAGATCGCATATCTTGTATCCTAATGAGCTTATGCCCTTTGAGAACTCATGGAATGACCTTATGTTGTACATGCCTGCATCTATCATGCTAAAAGAGTTTTCTGATCCAATCAAATAAACATTTATAAATTTTAAAGACTCTATAGGGATGGGCATTTTTACCCTTTTCAACCACGATGGAAGCTCAAGCTCTTTTTCCAAAACCAACACCGAAAAAAAGGTAACAGGGGGAATTAATATGTTATAATATGTATACAAATGTTTTTTGTTAGAATTAATAGTAAATTAAATAATAAAGAAATTAAGGGGGGTAAACGAAGTAGCAAGACTCGCTCATACCTGAAATCTGTGAAGATGATTACTGAATATACATTATATGGCACAACACCGTTTACCTGTAAATCTGTTACTGAGACCTGGCCAGGCTTTATTAACAAATTTGTCTGGTTTTCATTTATCTTCATACCGTTGCTGTCATATACATAGATACCTACAATTCTTGCATCATATTTTCCATCATTTTTTATAACTGAATATGCAGTTAAGGAAGATATAACATAAGAATGATCTATTTTGGCTTTATGTATTCCATCTAAATCCATACCTCTGTATGTTTTAAGGCAAAGTTAAAACAGGAACGTTCAGCAAAGCTTAAATTCATGTTATAAGCTCCATTGAATAGGAAAGAAAATGGTAATAAAGCTTCCTCATGATGATATGATGAAGTACGTTTTGAGCAGGATTGGGAAGGAAGATACCCAAGTAATAGTAGGGCCAAGGATAGGAGAAGATGCTTCTATAATAGACATAGGGGATGGAAAGGTCCTCGTTTCCCACGTCGATCCTATAGTTGGGGCAATAGAGTCGATAGGGTGGCTCTCTGTCAATATAGTCAGCAACGACATTGCTGTTAGGGGGGTGAGGCCTAGATGGCTTCTCTCAGATATACTTCTTCCAGAGGGCTCTGGAAATGAGCTTTTGGACAAGGTAACATTACAGATAGACAGCGCTGCCAAAGAAATAGGGGTTATGGTTGTGGGTGGGCATACAGCATTTGCGCCTAAGCTTAATAGAGTGATAGTCTCAATGACCGCCATTGGTATAGGGGAGAAGGATAAGGTTGTAAGAACTTCAAATGCCAAGGAAGGCGATGAGATAATAATGACAAAGACAGCAGGTGTTGAGGGGACTGCAATACTTGCAACTGATTTTAAAAAAGTACTGCTCAAAAAGGGGGTAAGCGAAGATGTATTGAGGAGGGGGAGAGAATTCTTAAAATTTATCAGTATTATGAGGGAAGCGCTTGTCCTTTCTGATGCAGGGCTTGCTAATTCAATGCATGATGCAACTAATGGTGGAGTACTCGAGGGGATTGCGGAGATGGCTTATGCTTCCAAGAAAACAATAGAAGTGTTTGAGGATAGGGTTCCAATAGCTGATGAGACGGTTATAATGGCAAATGCTCTTGGAATTGATTCACTTAAGCTTATAAGCTCAGGAGTCCTTATAGCCTCGGTACCAAATAGAAGATCTGAGAAAGCAATTGAGCTTTTAAAATCTATTGGTGTAAAGGCTTCTGTAATAGGAAGGGTGTGGAAGTTCTCTGGAGATTATGTTTTGTTGCATAGGAAGAGGTGTGGAGTTGAGAGGATAAAGGATGTGTATGTTCAGGATGAGCTGGATTCTCTTTGGGAGGTTTATGGAAAAGAAGCTTCTGAAGATACTTAGCTTCTAGAAATGCATTCAAGAGTTTTTATTGGTGGGGCTGGCTTTGTTAGCAAATTGGTTCTGTTCTTTTTTATTATAACTTACATCTCTTTTTTTTACATGCACAATTTTGTGCAGTTTGTTTTGTGCAGTTTGTGCATTGAAACATAATTCTATTAAATGTTTCAAAAAATATTAATTAAAATTACTTATGGCCGTTAGTTACTTGAATAGATGATGTGGTAACATAAGTAACATTAAAGCTTGAAATTTTATTGAACCAGCTAACATAGGCTAATGGGCTTCCATTATTGTTTACCATAGTGATATTGTAAATGTATTTGCTTAAAGAGCCAAAAGGTAATGAAGTACCATTCGAAAGTGTTACATAGTCACTGTTTATATTAGTGAAATTAGAACCAAATGAAGCATTACCGAAATTAGCTAAATTTGTTAATGTGCAAACAGGGCCTATGCATATATCAGGTCTTTCAACTATCCATTCTGTAGAAGCTCTTTCCGCGCCTGATACCAGTGTTGATAGTGATGATTCATTAAACATGGGTTGCCCATTGCTATTAAATTCTTCTATTAAGGTAGCAAAAGTGTCATTTGGTAAATAAACAACCTATGCAACAATTTTATCTCCTGGGACTACATTTGCGTTGCTAAAAGTAACAGTAGGATTTGGGTAGAACTCATACCATGCACTATAAACAGGTTTACTCTTTTGGCACTCCCGTTTGTCCATACACTTTCATTTCAATCATCTTATCTTCAATCATGATCGAGCATAGGGACTTAGCCCTCAACCAT
>JBMFKU010000015.1:16113-35429 GCA_049971805.1 Caldisphaera sp. | reverse complement strand
GGTAAATGTTGCCGAAAATCAAGAAATAAAAGAAGAAAGCAATCTTTCTAATAAATAAAAATTCATTATAATGTTAAATTATTTTAATTTAATAAAATTTTTTAAAATTTTATATATAACCATGATCTACCAAAGAAAAAGCTGCATCCCTCCAGCCCTTAACATTTAATAATAATAACCCTGCCATAATTAATATTATTAATGATGCAATTAATCCCCAAACCAAATTATATAATGATATCGATAATATCGCGATTAAGATATAGATAGGTATTACATAGAACATCTGCCTAGCTCTCATTTGACCAGGCATAACACCTTCTTCTCTCATTTGTGGTAAGAGAGTAAATTTTGCTGCAATATAATATGATATAATCATTATGGAAGGCATTATAATTAACAAAACAGATTGTGAAATCGCCCCTTTTCCACCCAAAAATTGTAATATTATATTGGCTATAGCTAACGGTAATACTAGTATAAAAGTAGTAATAGCTTTTGATATGGATAAATGAATCAAATATTTACCAGGATCCATAGAAGTAAATACAAGCCATGGTCTCTCATTAACTATAGAACTTTGTACAAAGCTATAAATAAATGAAACAAAGAATATAGATACAATTATTCCAGCAAAGCCTGCATCTAAAATAAAAAATCTATATATAAGTAAAACGTAAACTGCTGAAAGAATAGATATTATTAAAACCATATTAGTTAGTTTAATTCTGCCAGAAAAGTACCTAATTCCATAACCCATTCCACCACTTCTACCTGATAGCATTACATAGAATATATTTAAATAATATAAAGCCTTCAAACCTTTTAATCTTGAAAAACTTAATATTTTCTTATAATCAGTTGAAGATTCTTTTGCCATGTTTCTTGAATATTCTATGTTTATATTTCCAAGTTTCCTTATAGTAAAATACATTGTTACACATGTTGTAGGAAGAAGGGTTAATATGCCATATATTGGATGCCCAAAAAACATAGCTGTTGGACTATAAGGGATTCCGGCAAATGGTATAATTCCCCAAATCGCAAGCATAATTGCTACAAAACTCTTTCTCATTGTCGGCAGGTCTCCAACGAATGTGCTGAGTGATGTAACAAACAGAATAAACAGAATAAACGATAGAGCAGCCTCCCATGCATTTAACCCTAAAAATGGTAAATAGAATCCAAGGAATGCCATAACTGCTGTACCTAACACAATAATTTGACCAATAAATAAAGTAAAAATTAGTTGGTTTCTCTTTATTGGTAGCATAAATAAATAATCTCTATCTGATTTAAGAATTGCTAGTCCTCCAGAAAATGCTGAAAAAACTATAAAGAAGGTAGCATATGCAACTGCATAATATTGAGGTACTTTTGTTTCTATCCTTATACCTGATTTTGCCATTTCAATCCCTGAAAATATTGCATATATTATAACAATCAATAATATAGCTAGCATGGTAGAAGAAACTCTTGATTTAACTATAAATTTTAATAGCTTAAGCGTTTTACCCATTTATCATCAGCCTTGCTACAACCTTTTCTATAGGTTCTCCTTCATTAGCCATATTTCTTAACTGATCAAAAGTTCCTTGCCAAATAACTATACCCTTTAAAATCATTATTATTCTATCAGTTAGCCTACCTGCTACTGCCATTATATGGGTAGAAACGAGCATGGTATTTCCTATTTTTGATAACATCGAAATTACTTCTTCTTGTGTAGGTATGTCTAAATAATTAAGAGGTTCATCCAGTAAAAGAACCTTTGGTTTATGTATTATTGACAATGCAAGAGCTAGCTTTTGTAAATTCCCTCTTGAAAGCCTTGAAACCTTTGATTTTTCATATTCTCTTAATTTAAGGATATCTAACAACTCATCAACCCTATCCTTTACATCATCTATATCTCTTAATGCAGCTATGTATTCTAAATTTTCCCTAACTGACAAGTTTCTATATGGAGTTGCGTCTTCTGGCAAATAGCCTATTAATTTTTTTGATTCTAAATCATAAACAGGATCAAAACCATATACTTTAACCTCTCCTTGATCGGGTTTTAATAACCCGGCTATTAGCTTTAGTGTTGTTGATTTTCCTGCACCATTAGGACCCAATAATGCATATTTTTCTCCGTCAGGTATACTAAATGTTATTCCTCTTAAAGCTGGAAAATTTCCATATAACTTTACAACCTTGTTAAGAGTTATAGCATTATAGCTATCCTTTATCAACCTTTTAACCCCTGTTATATTTTATTTTTAACCATTATATCTTTAACTAAATATCCTTAACTAAAACTTATTGATTCTAGATAATTATAAGATAAAATAATTTGCATCAATTTTTTTACTTTTTTCAATGCTATTTAATATCTCATTTTTAATTGAATCTATTACTTCCTCTAGTTTTAATTCTTTATCAAAAACTTCATTACTGCATGATGGTATTTCAGGTCCCTTGACTATTATTTTTATGCCAGAATCATTTAATTCAACAACACCTTTACAATTAGTTATATTATCTATACCAAATAGTTTTGCAATTTTTTCTTCAGTATTACCTGAATGACCAATATTTAGCTTAAGGATTTTCCAATAATTAACTAACAGTAAAATTGTATTCCTCTCAAAGTTATTTACTAATTCTCTTAATATAGCTTCTAATATACCTGAATTACCTCCATGACCATTGATTATTACAATTTTTTTGACTCCATTATTATATAAAGATGTTAGAATAGATTTTATTAATGAAATAAATCCCATCAAATCTAAGGAAATTGTGCCATTTGAATTAATCCATTCAGGAGAAAAACCATAATAAATTGTTGGGAGTAAAACAGAATTATCAATACCTTTACACAGCTCTAAAGAAATATTTTCAGCTAATATGGAATCAAGACCAAGGGGACCACTACAGTGCTGTTCTATGCTTCCAATAGGGATAATAAATATAGCATCAATATACTTATCTTTCAATTCCTCAGAACTTAATCTTTCATAACGTGCGCAATGCTTACTCATTTTGTTCAACCAAATATGTAGTAAAATATAAAGGAAAAAAGCTTTGATTTTGATTGGATTAAGGTTTAAGCCGTTATATTATTTTTTAATGAGTTAAGTTCTTATGTTATAACATAAATTTAATTTGTTTGAATTATGCTGTAATTAAAATCTTTTAATTTTTATATTTAAATAAATTTGCATTATAAATTTTTTATAAATTAATGCATTAACGATAATTTTTATATCAAAATTTAAGAACTAGATTAGTTAATGAAATGTTGGTGTAATAGATTTGAGAATAAAAATCAAATATTTAGGCTATCTAACCGATTTAGCTGGGAAACAGTACGACGAATTGGAAATTAATGGAAACAAAAAAGTTGAAGACCTAATTCCATTTTTAAAAAAACTAAGGAGTGATGATTATATATTGATTATTAATGGAAAAGGAGCAAAGGCTGATACCGAGGTAAAAGATGGCGATAATATAGTTGTGCTTCCTCAAACTGGAGGAGGATAGAATTGATTATTCTTTATTGTTTATTTAACTTTTAAAATAAAAAACTTAATAAGGGTCTCTGAGAAATATTTTTTAGAATCTTAGCAAAATTAAACAGACTAACACTCATAATAGCTTTATTCTTTAACATTAACACATCTTATTTTTGTCTCATTAATTTTTTCAAATTTATTTAAGATTTCTGCCCTAAAAAGTAAGATTTATTTTTTACTTATTATTTTTTAATGTATTTTTTGTATTATTTAATACAATATGACTTATTCTTTATTTAAATTGCTATACAAATAGTTAAATAAGGCTAAATCATCGACTCCTCCACATAAAGAATTGCCACAAAAAATAGCAGCTACATCAGATCCTTTGATGTACATTAGCGATGCTAACTCTGATATAGTAGAACCTATGTCAGAGTAAACACCCTCAATAATTGGCAAAGCATTTAATTCAAGATCCAATGCTTTTATTCCTTGATCTGCATAAGTTTTTAATATATCTCTTAAAGTTATTACTCCCAAATAGTAATCGTTATCTACAATAATTACACCGCTGCTTAACTTATTCACCATTAAGTCTATTACATCTCTAACCTTATTTTTGTTTATCTCTAACTTTGGATAATCAGCTTTTAATACATAATAAACAGAATTCCTAAATGAAGATTTAGACAAAATCTCTACAATATCGTGTGTCGTAAACATACCGTATACATTTTCTTCGTTGCCAACTAGTAATGATGTTAAACTTTTATCCCCCATTATTTTTATTGCATCTTTTATTGGAGTTATTTTATCAACAAATACTGAATTCTCAAGCTCAACAGATGAAATTGATAGGCTTGAGGCATCAGACCCTTCTAGTAAAACATTTAACAATGAAAATGCACTGAATATACCTACAATTTTGTTCCCAGATTTTACTGCTAACCTCCTAACACCTCTCTTATACATAAAATCAACTGCATTAAGGACATACTCGCTTAAATCTATTGTAATTATAGGCTTTGATGATACATCATAAACATTTTGATTCAACGACATCTAAATCTACCTTTTCATCATATATTAATATGTAAAACCCAAAATATATCTTTTATATCTTAAATATGGATATTAATATTATTAAAAAAATATAAAACCCCGCACAATTTTTTAAAATGAGCTAAAATGTTAGAGTATAAAAAAAGGCTTTATATAACTAAGTTTGTGCGTGTGTTCTCGTCTGGTTTAGCAAGTATATTGACTCCAATATATTTGGCTAAGTTAGGTTATAGCTCATTAATTATTGGCCTATCAGTATTTCTTATGGTAATTGGTAATGTGATATCGAACTTGGTTTTAATTGCATATGGACCTACAATAAACATAAGAAATTTGCTAAAGATACTCGCACTTTTATCTATACTAAGCGGGTTAATGCTCAGTACTAGCTCATATTTACCTTTAATACTTCTCTCTTTGGCTATAGGAAACATAAGTGCAACTGGAACTGAGGCAGGTCCATATCAATCTTCAGAAACGGCTTTATTAGCAAGAATATCAAAAAATAAAGAAAACAGCTATGCTATATACAATTTTTTAGGTTATTCCGCTGCTGCAATTGGTAGTTTAAGCACGTCATTTTTATCTGAAGTAAAAATAAATGAAGTTAGATTGATATATATTTTATTCGTTATTTCTGGTTCAACAATGATAATTCTCTATGATAAGATGAATTTTCCAGGCCCTGCAAAAGGAAGCACCTTTTCATCTCAAGTTCACAGAAATAATGCTTTAAAACTTTCGGCTTTATTTTCTCTTGATTCATTTGGTGGCGGTTTGGTTACACAATCATTGCTTTCATATTTCTTTTACATTAAGTTTCATGCAAACCTATCGGTATTAGGGCCTCTATTTGCCGCAGTAAATGTTGTTACTGCATTGTCAATATTGGCTACAGCCCCAATAGCTAGAAGGATTGGAAATCTTAATACAATGGTATTTACCCATATAATCTCTAGCGTATTTCTAATAATGGTTGGCCTAGCTGGAAATTTTTTAATGTCGTCTATTTTCCTCTTGGCTAGACAAAGCATGTCCCAAATGGATGTTCCAACAAGACAATCATTTATGGCAGAGATCTTTCCTCCGGAAGACTTGATGACAGCAAATTCATTAACTAATACAGCAAGAATGTTATCATCATTGCCAGGAGGACCAATTGTGGGTGCATTGATGTCAATAGGATTAATATCTTTGCCAATAATTTCAGCGGGGTCAATAAAAATAATATATGACGCAAGCATTTATTTCTCATTCAAAAGCATTAAAAAATAATTTATAAAGGCTGAGCTTTTTTGTGTGAAGCTATTGAGATATGTTTTCCAAACTTTTATTTCTTACATCTAAACCATTAGTTTTCCAATATATTGATGATATCAATCCTAATCCCTGAAAGCCCATTCCATAAACTGCAAATGCCCACATTGGAAAAGATGATAATAAATATGTTGAAAATGTATAAGTAGTCATAGCAATTGCTCTAACGATACCTATCATAAATGCCCTGTTATGCGTTGGGAACAGTATAGGTTCATAGATAGTTCTAACAAACCACGTAAATGTTATAAACATTAAATTAAAGAAAGACAAAGCATAAAATATAATTGGTGAGTTTATCTTGGCCATTATATAAAATATAATTGGCAGAAAGCTTAGCGTAGCAGTGGCAAATGAAATAAGTGTATAATTTCTCATATCTACCTTATTGATTATTGGACCAACAATGAGTCCTGCTACAGATGCTCCTAGATTAGCCCAGAAAATTACTTCTATCAATGCAATCCCGCTAAAATAAAAGTCTGCTATAACAAATGCCATGAGCGACCAAGTTAGATAGTTGGCCAATGCCCAAATGGTTAATATAACAAATCTTTCTTTTAGATTAACTTTACTTGCTAATACATTCTGATTTTCTAAGTTATTCTCATAATTCACATTTCCAATCTTTTTAACCTCTTTTTGAGCTTCATCTATCTTTCCTTTTATGGTTAACCATCTGATGGACTCTGGCATGAAAATTCGTAGCAAAATTGCTATACCTAATCCTATAATTGCCATAATTGCAATTGAAACGCCCATAATTAATGAAGATTCTTTCATGAAATAAACTGCTATAGCTATTCCAGCTGCAGCTGCAGCTCCTATATTTTCAAAATTCGGTGAGAAAACCAATATATTTTGCCTCTTCTTAATGGGACTAAGTTCAGCCAATAAAGCCCTACTTATAGGAACCTCACCTTCAATGCCAAACATTGATATTCCATAGCCTATCAAGAATATAACCATCTGAATTATACTTTTCTCTAAAAGAAGCAAATCCAAAACAATAATCAAACTACCCAAACCATAGAGGCTCATAGTTATTATGTAGGTTTTCTTTCTTCCCATTATTTTGTCGGAAATTCTGGTTAAAATTAAATCCCCTAAAAGAGGAGATGCAGCAACTACAACAAGATAATAGATGTTTTCATAAACAGGGAAAAACGCATAACCCAATGTATTAATTATACCCCACAGAAAGTAGCCTATCGATGTAGATGCAAAAATCAACCAATGTATCCTACTCCACTTTGCCCTATCAACAATTGAAATAAGGTTTGATTCCAAATCAACCCCCCTAATAGAGAACAGTTGTTCTCTATATTTTTAAATTTTGTGTATAAGGTTATCTCCCACTTATATTTTAACTTAATTTGTTTATATTTAAAAATTTATTATAAAAACATAAATAAAATTACTATAATTACCTCTCGATCCTTAACAACTTTTCTGCAAAATTTTAATATAAATTGCTTTATTTGTGGTATTCAAATGGTTATCCATTTAAGACTTGAAGAATCCTAAAATATAAACTCTAAAATTTAACTTTATATGAGTTAAACTATACCAAGATTTATAATATCTCAATAGAGAATTAAGTTATTCAACATTTTATAAAAATCTTTTAAAGAAGATGAAGTAATAGTTTATACTTTAAAATTATTTTTAGGAATAAGTTCAAACATTATTAACTTTTAAGCAATAGATGTCGGTATAAAATAGGTGACCTCGAATGACTGAAGTGCCATACAAATATAAGGGTAGGCCAATTGAAGAACTGATTTCTCAAGGCTATTACGATCCTGAAACAAAAACTGTAAATGCTATTACTGGAAAAGAATTGCATGTGTACAGCAGAGATTGGCAAATAGAAGGAATACTAAGGATGCTCTTTCATGTTTTAGATCCATTGGTAGCTAAAGATCCGAAAAACTTAATAGTATATGGTGGAACAGGTAAAGCCGCAAGATCGTGGAATGATTTTGAAGCAATAGTTGATTCCCTATTAACAATGAATAACGATGATACGCTTATAATACAAAGCGGACAACCCGTTGGAATTTTTAAATTAGATCAGAGGGCCCCCAGGGTTATTATGAGTAATGCAATGCTTGTTCCTAAATGGGCCGATTGGAGTTATTTCTGGGAACTAGAGAAAAAAGGATTAATTAGCTTCCACCAAATGACTGCAGGTTGCTGGGCATATATTGGAACTCAAGGAATTTTACAAGGTACATATGAAACTATTGGAGCCGCTGCTGAAAGACACTATGGAAATCTAGAAGGTAGACTTGTTGTTAGCTCAGGATTAGGTAACATGGGAGGAGCACAGCCTTTAGCAATAAAAATGCTTGGGGGAGTTGCTTTAATAGCTGATGTTGACAAAAGGATGATAGAAAGGATGATAGAAACTGCATATTTAGATGCATGGACTGATGACATAGATAAAGCTATAGATATGGCAATGCAAGCTAAAAAATCTAAAACTCCAACAAGTATTGGTGTGCACGCAAATGCAGTTGATTTGCTAAGCAAATTAATTGAGTCTAATATTGTTCCAGATGTACTTACAGACCAGACACCTGCTCATGATCCACTATCTTATGTGCCTGAAGGAATTACCATAGAAGAAGCAGAAAGGCTAAGAAAGGAGGACCCAAACAAATATATTACACTATCTAAAGAAACCATGAAAAAACATGTGCAACTTTTATTAAAGCTTCAATCAAGGGGTGCTGTTACATTTGATTATGGAAATAATTTAAGAAAACAGGCCTACGATTCCGGAGTCTTAAATGCCTTCAAAATACCTGGACAAATGGAATACATGAGACCTCTTTTTGAAGAGGGAAGAGGACCATTCAGATGGGCAAGCCTTACTGGAGAGCCCAATGATATATACAAATTAGATGAGGTTTTACTACAACTATTCGGTAAAAATCAAAGATTATATAAATGGATAAATGCAGCTCATAAGTATGTTAAATTCCAAGGATTACCCTCAAGGGTAGTTTATTTAGGTTATGGAGAAAGAGCCTTATTTGGGAAAACAGTCAGCGATATGGTTAGAAGAGGAGAATTAAATGGTCCTATATGGTTTGGAAGGGATCATTTGGATAGTGGATCAGTTGCTTCTCCATATAGAGAAACAGAAAACATGCTAGACGGAAGCGATGCTATTGGAGATTGGCCAATACTTAACTATGCATTAAATACCGCAAGTGGTGCAACATGGACTTGTTTTCATCATGGGGGAGGAACTGGAATAGGATATTCTATACATGCAGGTTTTGGCATGGTTATAGACGGATCCCAATTATCTGAAGAAAAGGCATTAAGGGTATTTACAGTAGATCCCGGTATGGGGGTTATCAGACACGCCCACGCGGGTTATCCAAGGTCTTTAATGGTTGCAAAAGAAAGGGCTATAAGAATACCGATTGCTTCATTTATAGAAGAAAAAAGCAAAAATGTTTTGGAAGAAGCCAAAAAAGATGAAAGGATCTCTGATTTTACTTATTTAAGAGTTAAAAAAGATTTGGAGGAATTTCAATTAAGAAAACAAAACTATAGAACACCATTTAATACATAATAAATTGTTAACTGGGGAGTTAACAATAAAGTAAAAAATAAAGAATTAATTTTAAAATATAAAATATTTCTTTATATTTAGAATTTATTTACTCTTAAGACAACTATTTATATGGTGAAAAGTTTGAAAGCTGCAATTGTTGATAAACCTTTTGGTCTAAATAATTTAATTGTTAAAGATGTTGAAGAAAAGCCTCTGCTCGATGACGAAGTAAAAATCAAGGTTGCCTATGCTGGAGTAAATCCAGTTGATTATTTTATTATAAATGGAGCGAGAAATATAAGTCCTTTACCCCATATCCCTGGATCAGAATTTGGCGGTTATGTAGAAGAATTTGGATCTAAGGTTAAGGGATTAAATAAAGGAGATAGAGTAATAGTTTATCCTAGGGTTTTTGATGGTACTTGTGACTTATGCCTGTCTGGTAAAGAGTATTTGTGCAGAAATGGAGGTATTATAGGAGGGATAACTAATGGAGGTTTTGCAGAATACGCTACAGTTAAGTTATACAATGTTTTTAAAATTCCAGATAGTTTGTCTTGGGAAACTGCTGTTAGCCTGCCAATTTCAGCCTTAATTGCTTTCCATGCACTAATAGAAGCAAAAATAACTCCTGGAGAAACAGTTGTAATAGTTGGTTCTTCTGGAAATACAGGTCAATTTGCGGTTCAGCTAGCAAAACGCATGGGAGCTCACGTAATTGCAGTAACTAGCAAATCATGGGTAAAAGATCTTGGAGCAGATGAGGTTACATTACTAAACCAAGCATATAATACATTAATAAGGTTTAATAATGGAAAATTGGCAGATGTTGTTGTGGATTCAATAGGCTCTAAAACTATAGGTAGAAGTATAAAATTGCTAGATATTAATGGAAGGTTTGTTATCTTTGGTGCGTTAACTGGAGGAATGGTAAACATATTAGTAAATGAAATTTATTCAAAGGAAATAAAAATAATTGGTGTAACAGGAGGAACAAGGCATGAGCTGACTAAACTAATTGAAATGGCTACAAGGAATGAAATAAAACCTGTTATATGGAAGAAGTTTAGTTTAGATGAAATACAAAAAGCAGTATCATCTTTATTTTCTAGAGAAAGAAATGGAAGAATTTTAGTCAAAATTAATGGATAAAAATTTAAATTTATTTTAACAATTTTTAATTAAAATTTATCATAATTTCTTTTTAAGTTTTATAGTCTTTATCTCATATGGCTTAAAACATATTTTATTATATTCACCTTTAGAAATTAACTTATTTTCTAAAATGTCTGTTTCTCCAATTATAGAGAAACCATCTATATTTAACATAATGCACGAATTTTTGCCATAAGGTTCCCATAAACGCAAAATTATTGATTCTCCATCTTCGCTGTATTTTAGGGAGCCAAATAAAATTTTTTGCGGATCAATATCAAAATGGCTTTTTTCTTCTATAAAGCCTGCAGCATATTTAATCTTATTATTTAGTTCCATAGCTATTTTTGGAGTTAAAGATTCCCTCCAGCTGTTCAAATGGGGATATATCCAGTATGTTATGTCTAAATGGCCTCTATCCAAATCGGGGTTTGGAAACAAAGGAGATCTTAAAAGGGTCAAGCCAACTGCATTTGAATAAGCATTATAGCCCTGCCTACCATAATTTATTAAAGCTATACCATAATCGGGATCCCACAGCTCAACCCATTTCCACATGGGTGACTCAAACTTTGCTTCATCCCAACTATTGCTTGGCTGTGTTGGCCTTTCAATAACCCCATAGGGTATTTCAGCATGATTATATTGCCCAGAAAGATTTGTTTCTATAATAAACTTAAGCAATCTTAGATTTTCTAACCAATTAATATCATGATTGATCTCAATGACATCGTTATAAATGCAAATCTTTGTATCAATCTTAGACTTGCTATAATTGTTTTCAAAAAACAAGCAGTTTTTTATTGATCCTTTCAATGTAAATTTATGATTCAAATTTATTTTATCGCAAACATTTTTATAGCTTTCATCTATATCCCACCCATCAAATCTTTCAGGCATATCTTCGCACGATATTAAATACATATCATTTATAATTAAGCCCTTGTTTTTATCATATACCTTAATCTTATTATCATCGCCAATCTCAATTTTTATTTTTTCATTTTCTATTACTTTTTCACTATTTATTTCACTTTCTTCAATTTTCTTGCACTTTCCGATTTCAAAACTTTTATAACCTGATGGAGGTAATGCAATTCTATATATATAGTTTTCATCAATCTTTTGGCAATTCATGTCTTTTATTTCATTTTTTAATTCAACTATTTCTTCTCTACTCCAAGGCAAATAGTTAAAAAATGTAATGCTATTACCATTCTTAACAACACTGTTAAAAATCCTATATAAAATATAGTTTATTTGCGATCTCATGTTTTCTAGTTGTTTAACTGTTGAATTATAAACATCCTTTGTAGTTGTAGCAGAAATTGAATCATGAAACTGAAATTCTAACAATTTAAGCCAATAGTCTTTTAAATCAACTTTTTTATTAAACAAAACTGACCATACTTCTATCTCTATTAATAAATTTTCTACTTCTCTCATCAATTCTTTTAATTTAACTCCATTTGTATAAACACCTCTATGCGTTTCTAAGTATAGTTCTCCTATCCAGACTGGCAACAATTCTTTATTGTTTTCTATTTCATTCATATGAAATTCTGGGCTTACTACCAACAGCCTTGGCAAACCTGGAAAATCTTTATAGATTTTATATCTTTCTAGCATTAACCATGTAGGACCTCCTCCTCCATCACCGTGGCCAAACACAAGAAATGAAGGTATTTCCTTAACTTTGTGATCATTCCATGCACTTATCAATTGGTTTGGCGATAAGTCGCTCCCATATGTAGGATAATTAATAGAAGGTATTTCAGTACCATCAATCCCTTTCCAAATAAATACTGAATATGGAAATTTATTTATAGTATTCCAATAAAGTTTATGTGTGTAAAAACCATTAATGCCAGATTTCTTGAAAATTTGAGGTAATTGACCAGAAAATCCAAAAGAATCTGGTAACCATCCAACAGAAGTTGTTTTGCCAAACTCTTCTAATAAAAACCTTTGGCCGTACAATAATTGTCTTACTAAAGATTCTCCTCCAAGCAAATTTGTATCGCTTTCTACCCACATACCTCCAACTGGTATAATCTTACCTTCTTTAATAAATTCTTTAACTTCATTATATATGCCTGGATAATAATCTTTGATCCATTTTAAATACACGACATTTGAAATAGCATATCTTAGAAAATCATTGTTTTTAATCAAAGATAATACATTAGTTATATTTCTATAGACCTTCTGCTTTGTAACATTAGTATCCCATAACCACGCAAAGTCTATATGTGCATGAGAAACTAAATCAACAATTCCTAGCGGCCCTACCTTATTTCTTAACTTTTCAAGTTCTCTTTCGAGTAAAGATTCCGCCCTTTCAGAGTTTTCCCTCAATTTTTTATAGTCTATTTCTTTGCCCTCAATGCTATTTATATCAGCATAATTTGATAAGCTATCCAAATACCATGGTGCCTTTACTAATTGCGTCTTTAATGCTATTTGCAAGTTTTTACCAGAAATTGTTGATATTAATATTAAATCAAGAGACTTATTTAATATGTTGTTTAGCTCATTAAAAATCCCACTAATATATTTTGAAGCTTCATTAACTAATTTTGCTTTAATCAGATATCTAAATGTCGATGGCTCGAAATATATTAAATATAATCCATTAATCGATATATTTTTTTCTCCAAGTAATCCAACAAATGATGGACAGAGCCTAATTTTTCCTGATGTAGTAGCTTTTATCCATTTCCCATCAGAGACTTCCTTATTACCATACACTGCATATCTTTGATTTTCAATTTCTAAGGTGCCTTCACCTTCTATGTCTATGTAAATCCATGGGTCTCCATAATCTTTTAACGATATTTTCGAACAGTAGCATGAGTCGCATTTTTCCATATCTAAAAATTCGTGCTCTACAATAGATGAAGCATATAAATAAAAAAGCTTCACATCAATTGAGCTTGCTGATCTTTGTTTCAATTTTAACCCCATTATACTTTGGGATAGAAAATCAATTAAATTTAGATGTTAATAAAAGATTCAAATGTAATTTTCTAATTCATCAGAATTTATTATTTTTGCATTATATACCTTTTTGTAGTATTCTTCCCAATTTTTATCAATCATTGTAGCAACTGCGTCTCTTACGACAAAAATGTTATACCCCCTAAAAAAGGCATCAGCAGCTGTGTGCCTAACACAAATATCGGCATTTAATCCAATAAGGAAAAGAGTATCTATCCTTAATGTTCTTAATAGATAATCTAATGACGTTTCATAAAATCCGCTATATGTGTGTTTTTCTAAAACATAGTCCTTTTCACTTGGCTTAATCTCATCATAAATTTTATTCCCTTCACTATTTTTCATTGCATGTTCTCCCCATAATGGTATTTCAAAGTCTTCCTTGTAATGGGAATCATTTACATAAAATATTGGATATCCTCTTTTCCTAAAATATTCAATGGTTTTCTTAGCAGGCTTTACTGTGAAAATTGCTTCAGGTGTTTTTAATTTACCTATAATAAAATCATTTAACATGTCTACTATAACCAGAGCCGGCCTCATATAGTTCACCATAGAGAACAATTGTTCTCCAAGTTAATAAATTTATGTATTACTTAAAGCAATTTAATCTATTATCTTAATAATTCACTGATTTTCCTAATACTATCTTCAATCTTCAGTGTAAACCTTTCATTATTGCTTAAGGAATATATTGTTAAAGTATTGCTCTCTTGTTCTTGCTTTCCTACAAAAATTAGTATTGGAATTTTCATTTTATTTGCCTTTCTTCTCTGTATTTCTTCTTTAACTCTATTTAATTCTATCCTTACATTAAATCCCTCTGATCTTAATCTGTTTGCTATTTTCCATGCATATTTGTAATATTGATAATCCAAATAAATAACTTGTATATCTGTGTAAGTCTTTCTTTCAACATTATATATTCCAAGCTCTAAACCGGCATCTATAATTCTTTCAATGCCTATGCTACCCCCAGTAGCTGGTAATTCTTTATTTGCAAAAATGCCTGCAAGCTTATCGTATCTTCCACCCCCTGAAACGCTTCCTATTTTTGGTTCCTTTAATACTACTTCATATATTGGCCCAGTGTAATAATCTAAACCTCTTACCAAGCTAAGATCTATTATAACATTTTTCGATTCATTTATCAAATCAACCATTTCAATTAAATGATTGTAGGCTTCCTTTACATATTTATTATTGCTGTATTTTTTATCAATCTCATTTAAAACTTCTTCTGGTTTCCCGTTAAAACTAATTAAATTGGAAATTTTTTCTACCACATCTTCATTTTTTAACTCTTCTCTTAACTCTTCTTTTACTTTATTTATTCCTATCTTATCAAGCTTATCAATAATTCTATATATATTTATTACGGAAGATATTTTCAAATCATGCTCAAATATTCCATATAAAAGGCGTCTGTCATTTAATCTTATAGAAAATCCGGATTCAAAACTTAGAGACTTTAACGAATCAATTATCAAATTTATCATTTCTGCATCTGCTTCTGGATATTGAGAACCTATTATATCAGCATCACACTGATAAAATTCTCTATATCTACCTTTTTGAGGTTCTTCATGTCTCCAAACAGGACCTATTTGATATCTTTTAAACGGTAGCTGCAATTCCGGATGTAAAGCAATAAATCTAGCAAGTGGTACAGTAAGATCATATCTTAATGCATAGTCTCTTTCACTCCAGGGATCTTTAAATTTCCATATTAGTCTGTTTTCTGCTTCATCGCCATATTTTCCAGATAGGGTTTCCCAATATTCTATAGCTGGGGTTTCCAAAGGATCAAAACCATACTTTTTAAAAACCTTTTCTACTCTTGATATGATATCCTTCCTTAATATCATAACTTCTGGTGGAAAATCCCTAAACCCTTTTGGTGGTTTATATTCTTTTACCATTTTAATCATCTCTTTGTCTAATTAAATCTCCAGGTAAATTTCTTTATTTTGTATGATTGCTTTCAACTCACATAGTCCTTCAATTTTAAAGTTATTTCTTATATAAATTAATAAATCTTCTATTTTACCTTCATTTCCTACAGTCTCCCACAGAGGCTTTCTATTTAACGGCTTTAACAAAGACTCCAAATAATTATCGAGGTATTCTATATCTAGCAATCCTTTATCATAATCTAGGCAAACACATACTTCAACATCTATATCATGTCCATGAAGTCCGTAACCCATGTCTTCTATCTTCATTGCAACGCTTAACTGTTTTGATGCACACAACTTAAATTTCATTTTTATCCCCAGTTTATTCTATTTTTCTCTCTATAATACGTTATCCTACATGCAAATACATCATTAGGCTTTCGGAAAATAAGAATCTTTAGCTAAAATAATATTATTAGTTGTTAACTTGTTATTAAAAAATATTATTTTGGGTTATAACAAACATTGCTGGGAAATGTATTAAAAGTTTAGGCTTATTAATCTTAGGTAATATATATTGGATAGGCTATCCAGAAGTGAGCAGGATGAAGATATCAATATTAACAAGCAAGACGGCAGAGCAGATGGTAAAAGAAGTAGTTACTAACGATAACAGATCAAATTTAGATGTTGATATTTTGGCCCTGCCAATACCTGTAATCTCTATTTTAGATACAAAAGCTATATCCAAAATAATATTAAGAAGAAATGAAATACTAGATAAAATAAAAAAATCAGATATGATTATAATACCTGGGCTTGTAAATGGTAGTACTGAAGTGATCGAAAATTTAATAAACAAAACAACATATAAAGGCCCTAGATCTTTAGGAAACTTACCTTATGCTCTAGATTTTATTTCGAATGGAGGTAAGCTTGACAAGATAAAAAGTGCCGAAGAAATGATGGGAGAAATACAGCCAAAATTAAGCTATAAGATTGCATTTAAAATTTCAAATGTTGATATACCAATCAGAGGTCCTCCAACTCATATTATCTCCGAAATAATATCTGATATAGAGGTTCTGAAAACAGATAAGCTAGCAAAACGTTACGTAGAAGACGGAGCGAAAATTTTGATGATTGGATCTAATATAAATAAAGATATAAGTGAAATAAAACAAAAAATAAAAATTGCAAAAAGATATGCTCCAGTAATCGTAGAGGTCTCAAATAAAGAGCAAATAGAGGGATATCTGTCTGAAGATATCGAAGGAATTAGCATATCTGCAGAAGAATCAATAAACTTTATTGATATGTTTCCAAAAAATTTTTCAATAATAATAGGAAGCAGGAGCTTTGATGCTTTAAACAATGCCTATAATCTATTAAGTAAAAAAGGAATTAATGTAATTATAGATCCTGTAGTAGGTATACCAATAATTGATTTTGTAAGCAGTATTGAGAGATACATAAAAGCTAGGGATATGATTCAAACCCCTATAATGTTTTCAGCGGCCGATGTAACTGAAGAGATGGAATCGGATACGCATGGACTACATGCAATGCTAAGCATTATCTCTACAGAACTCGGGGCATCATTATATTTAGTTGTAGAAGAAACTTATAAGTCATATAGAGGAACTGCTGAAGCGAAGGAATCTTTAAGAATAGCAGAAACTTCTTATTCATTAAAGTCATCACCAAGGGGACTTTATAGTAAGCTTTTAATAGTTAAACAAAGTGATCCACCTTTAGAAATAGGAGATAAAGTTAATACAGAATATATAGGTTACATACCACCAGATTATAATTTAAGCGAATACATACAAATATTTGTAGACCATGATAGGAAAACAATCAAAGTTTTGTACAAAAAAGATGGAAAAATAGTTGCAGCCATAGAAGGCAATCATGCACTAAGCCTGGCAAGGGAAATAGCTAAAAGAACTGACATTTCAAAGGATCACATAGCCTATCTTGGCTATGAATTATCAAAGGCAGAAATAGCTTTAAAATTAGGTAAGTCCTATATTCAAGATGAGCCGATAATAATGCCAATATGGAAAGGTGAATATGATGAATAAAGCTATAGCAATTTCGCCAGGAAAAATTATATTATTTGGAGAGCATTTCGTGGTAAGGGGTTCAAAGGCATTAGTTGCTGCAATAGATTTATATGCTAAAGTTGAGATTGAAGAATCCCAATGGCCTGCAGAAATAATAAGCAAAGGAACAAACATAAGAGGGAAAATAACAAGTGATTTAAAGCTTATCGGATCAAAGGAATTAGAACCATTTGCTAAAATATTATCAGTATTAAAAACATGGGGATTCCAGATTTCTCCTTTTAAAGCAATTATATCTAGTGAAATCCCCATGTCAGCAGGCCTAGGATCAAGTGCTGCAAGCGCAGCAGCCTTTAGTCTAGCATATACTGCTTTACTTGGATATAAATTAAACGATAAAGAGTTATTTTCATTATCTCATGAGGCAGAAAAGGTAACTCATGGCAATCCCAGCGGTGTTGACAGTGCTGCAGTTACATATGGAGGTATATCTGTTTATAAAAGAGATGTAGGTATATTATCCAAAATTAACTCATTATTTTCAGATAATTACTCATTAATTGTTGCAGACACAGGAATAAAAAGAAGCACTTCAGTCCCAGTTAGAGACGTTCTATTACTTTCAGAAAAATTATGGCCAGTTCTATCATTAATTTACGATGCGGCCGATAGGATAATCGATTTAGCAAATGAAGCAATCAACAATAGTGACTACGAAACCCTTGGAAATTTAATGAATATAAATCAGGGTTTACTAAACTCCATAGGTGTTTCCTCTTCAGAATTGGAAGAAGTTATATACAGGAGCAGAAGTGCAGGCGCGATAGGAGCAAAGTTAACTGGGGCAGGTAGAGGGGGTTCTATAATAATTTTATCACCAAGCAACAAGATAAACAACGTGTTGGAAAGGATTAAATGCTGTACAAATTGGGCAAGCAAATTAAAGATCAGCCAACAGGGAGCAAACTTAATTTCAATGGGTTATTAAATTGTCTATCGAACAGTTTCTATTGTTAATAGTAGGGATTTTAATAATATACTCCTTTTATTTAAGTTTTGTTAACATAATAAGCAGTAAGAAAAGAAAAAAGAGATAGCGATTATAATCTTTATTACTAATGGAGCACTTTATAAGGAATAATAAAGACTATAAATTTGAAAAATATTATTAAAATATAAGAAAATTTATCGAATAGAATAAATATTAACGATAATCCATATTATATTGAGGTTTTATTAGAATTTAGCTGATACTAAAGAAATTAACTATTAATTTTTAAATAAATAAAATAATAGCTAAAATAAGGTTTTAAAAAATTATTACTAAGACTTGGCACCTTTGCATAACTTTTAAATACTTCCAATCACTTCTAGTACTGTGGAAATGTCGTGGAGAGGTACCTAACGCCAAGCGAGGTTGCCAAAATATTTGGCGAGAGGCTAGGCAAGGACAGGCAGGTCGTTGAGAGGGTTGTCAAGGCTTTTAATCCCTACCTGATGACGGGCTCTGCTCATAATGGTATTAAGGTTGTGAAGGTAAATAATAGGTATTTGGTAGGTAAGGATGCCCTATTGGAGAGGAACTCAATATCTCCTCTTAACCTTGTGAAAAGGGTAGATAGGAAAGTAGTGGTGTTTCCCTCAACTAGCTCCAATAATTTAAGGGTGAAGGTTTATGATCCCTTAAGAGGCCAGGCTGAATTAGAAGTGATTAAAAGTAAGGAAAAGTTAC
>JBMFKU010000015.1:0-16103 GCA_049971805.1 Caldisphaera sp. | reverse complement strand
TAATTTAAGGGTGAAGGTTTATGATCCCTTAAGAGGCCAGGCTGAATTAGAAGTGATTAAAAGTAAGGAAAAGTTACACCATAAGTAAACACTATATAGCAATCAAAGACTTAATATACACCAAAAATATATTTATTTATTATACATAACAAATTGGGGTTAAAATTGGGTATCGCAATAGAAATAAAAAATTTAAGCAAGTCATACGGCAAAAATTATGCACTAATTGATGTCTCAATGGCAATAAACGAAGGAGAAGTCGTGTCTTTATTAGGCCCTAACGGCGCAGGGAAAACGACCTTGGTTAAGCATCTATATTGTGAGTTAAAACCGCAACAAGGTGTTGTAAAGGTTTTAAATGAAAGCCCTTGCAAAAGTAATTTAAGAAAGAGGTTAGGTGTTGTTCCTCAAGAAGCTGATCCTTATGAAGATCTCTCAGTTTATGATAACATATATTATGCTGCAAGAATTAGAGGAGTTAATAGAAACATGGCTAAAGAATTAACCTTAGAAACACTGAAATCTCTAGATCTATGGGATTACAGGAATAAATATGTGATGGACCTTTCTGGAGGACTGAAGAGAAGAACCTTGGTAGCGATGTCTATAGTTCATAGGCCAAAGGTATTAATTCTGGATGAACCAACGACAGGTCTTGATCCATTGGCTAGAAGGCAACTTTGGGATATATTGAAAGGGATTAAGGAAGAGGGTAGGGCAATTTTATTAACAACTCATTACGTTGAAGAAGCAGAAATTCTTTCAGATAAGGTCTATTTTATTAACAAAAAAGTAATTGATTATGGATCACCAAGTGAATTAAAAGCCAAGTTCTCATATTATTATGAAGTAATTGATTATTCAACTGGGAAGGTTTTTAAGGTTAAAGAGGACGAAATAAAAGATTTTGTATCAAAATTAAATGGAAAATTTGAGGTCAGAATGCCATCATTAGAAGATGTGTATCTTGAGGTAGTAGGACATGATTAAAGAGCTATACTCATTAATTATAATGTTCTTAAAGGAAGCAAGAGCCTGGTTTATTAGCATTTTGTTCTATGCACTTATCTTTCCAATAGCTATTGTCTTTGGTTTCAGCTTTCTTGTTTCAGGAAATTTTGCTATATATTTGGTTTCAGGTACAATAACCTTTCAAGTTGCAATAACATCTCTAACCAGCGTAGCACAGTCTTTAGGTATGGACAGGGATAGAGGAAGGATATCATTTATGATTTCAACTGGTATACCTACATGGGGTTATGCTTTGGCAACAAGCTTTGTAAATAATATAATGGGAATTGCATCTGGTTTCATGATATTAGGAGCGGCATCAGCTATAAATTTAGTAAAATTCAACGGATTAGAATCAATATTTCTTCTAATAACACTTATAATTGGTGAGTATCAGGGTTCGATGATAGGATTGGCTATGACAGCTAAAATTAAGAATTGGAGACTTCTGTCTCAGCTTTCGATGGTCTTAAGCTTTGTTTTTAGCTTCTTTGCCCCAGTTTATTTCCCAATAAGATATGTACCTTATTATTTAAGGCCATTGACTTTAATAGAGCCAACTACTTATGTTGCACAAGCTGTTAGGGAATCATTAAACGGTAATCCTGCTTTCATATTATGGGATCTAGCCTCATTGATCTACGGTTTGATTTTTATGTATCTAGCTAATAAATGGGGTCTCTAATTTTTATAATTAATTTATAAATTAATATCTATAAAATTTTGCTACAAGCAAAACTTCGCAGAGTTTTAAACCAAAGGAAATATTATATTAAGATTCCTTAGTATTAGGCCATTAATAAAAAAGCTTATCTTAAAAATAAAAGTTATTTTTTATATTATTCAAAACTTAAAAACTTCTATAGACCATTAAAATAGGGGTTGTACATTGCCAATATCAATAGTAAATCAAGAAGAAATATATAATAACTTGCTTGAATTGGCAAAAACAGAAAGAGGTAAATACGATTTAAATGCTATTAAAGAAGAATCCGAGAAAATTCTAAAATCTTTATCCAATTTAAATCCAAAGATAGTGAAAACTAATAGTATTTTATCTATAATGATAGATTTAACGAAAACTGCTTCTTATGTTGTAGTTTTACCTCCAAAATATACTTTGAAAGCCGTAGATTCGATGAAAATTCTTAAAGAGTTATCAGAAATAATAAATGATAATAAATATATATTATTTATATTTTATTCAAAAAAAGGTAGATTAACAACTGCAGCATATTTATATTTAGGTAATATAATGGAGGAGCTTAATGTCGGGATTCTTTTTGTTAATGGAGATTCTCAAGAAATAAACGAAGTTTTAGATATCATAGAAAAAACAGGTAGCTATACTCCAGAAGAAGAAAAGTCTGTTGATATTAATTTTTAGCGGTTTATTAATTTTTCCAGCAATATCCTTTTTTCAACACTTGCCACATGTTTTCTAACTCTTATTACTGAGTCTGGATTAACGCTTATAGAATCAATACCTTTTCTAACCAAATTTTCAACTATTTCTGGATAAACACTTGGCGCCTGTCCACAAATGCTAACAGTCTTTCCTTGCCTATGGGCAGCATCTATAAGTAATTCGATTGACCTCAAAACTGCTGGATCTCTCTCATCAAAATATCCCATCTTTGCTAAGAATGAACTATCCCTATCTACTCCTAATGTTAGCTGTGTTAGGTCATTACTTCCAACACTGAATCCATCTACCATTTTAGCGAATTCATCTGCCAAAATTACTGTACTTGGAACTTCTACCATTATCCATACTTTGAAGCCCCTACTCCTCTTTAGTCCTTCATCTTCCATTATTTTAATTGCCCTTTCCAATTCCCAAGTAGTTCTGACAAACGGAAACATAACATGTACATTTTTCAATTCCATTTCTTCTCTTACTTTCTTAATTGCATTTACTTCCAGCCTAAAAGCTGGCTCGTAAGGCTTTTGTATATATCTTGAAACGCCTCTCCATCCTATCATAGGATTTCTTTCATCAGATGGCTCATACTTTTCTCCTCCTTTAAGCCTGCCGTATTCATTTGTTTTGAAATCACTAAATCTAACAACTAAGGGCCTTGGAGAAATTGCTTCTGCTACTTTTGATATACCGTCAGCTAAACCATCAATAAATATTTCAGGCTTACCCTGCTCAATTAAGTATAATGGATGATAACCTATTTTGCTTGATATTATAAATTCAACTCTCATCAATCCTATACCATCAAAAGGTAAATTAAGATATCTATTTATTTCTTCAGGTTCTCCTAAATTCATATATATCTTTGTTCCAGTTACTGGATAAAAGTCAACGAGCACCTCAGGATTTAAGCCTTTAAATTCTTCCTTCTCCTTCCTTTCTATCATGCCATAAGTTACAACCCCCCTACTTCCATCAACAGTAACAGGCATTTTATCTTTTATTACTTGAGTTGCATTCCCTGTTCCAACTACTGCTGGCTTTCCTAATTCCCTGGCAACAATTGCAGCATGAGCAGTCATACCACCTTCATCAGTTACAACGGCTGATGCCATTTTCATATAGGGTACCCAATCTGGATCCGTCATTTTAGTAACCAAAATGTCTCCAGGCTTCATTTTTTCAGCTGCTTCGTTTGGTGTATTTATAACCTTAGCTAACCCGCTTGATGATCCAGGACTTGCTGGTAGACCCCTAGTTATTATTTGACCTTCATTATAATTATGATTACTTTTTCCCTTTATCTTTGACCAAACAGTTTCAGGTCTTGCCTGAACCAACATAATATTATTGGGAAAAGTCATATCCATATCAATAGCCCATTCTATATCTAATGGATAGTTAAATGCAATTTCTGCCTTTTTCGCTATCTCTGCCAAATACCTTATTTCTTGGTCGCTTAATGAAGATGACTCTGATGTGATTCCAAACATTTTTAATAGTTCAAATAGTTTGGAATCATCCTTATATTTTTCTATATCATCTTGCAAATTAATATCTATGTTCTGCCTTTTATCTGGATCATAAAATCTTGCGACCTTTTTTGATGAAATCCTTCTCTCTATTATATTTAAAGTGTTTTTATCTAAAACAAAGCTGTCTGGTGTAATCTGACCACCAACTATTAGCTCTCCTAGACCCCATATGGATTCTATAACTATTTTATTATCTTCTCCTGTTGCAGGGTGAACTGTAAACATAACCCCTGAGCTCTTGCTATTAACCATTTTTTGAACTATCACTGCTATAGAAACTTTCTTATGATCCATCCCTAGACCTTCTCTATAAATTAAAGCTCTTGCAGTCCAGACACTAGACCAGACCAATTTTACATATTTTATTAAATCTTCAATGCCCTGCACATTTAAATATGTATCTTGCAATCCAGCAAAGCTCGCCTCTGGTACGTCTTCTAGTGTTGCGCTGCTTCTTACTGCAACCCTAGGATTTTCTAAGCCCACTTTTCTACCTAATGCAAGATATGATTGTTCAATCTCATCCTTAATTTCATCTGGCATATCAGATTCTTCAAACCTTTTAACTATCTCTGAGCTAATCTTTTCCAACTCCTTAGGGCTTAATGATTTTATCCTATCTAAGACCCCATTAATATATTCTCTTATACCTGTTACATCTATAAAATAATCATAAGCCTTTGATGTAATGACAAATCCTGGAGGAACGTTAAAATTATTCTTTGTTAAATCTACCAATCCTTTTGCCTTCCCCCCAAGAAGATTAATATTGTTTTCTTTTATCTCGTCTATCCATAAAATTGTACTCTCTACCACTATCCCCACAGCCCCCCATATTTCAAAAAGTGAAATATCAGCTTATATATTTTTTTGAATCCCTTCCAAATTTTTAAATCTAGAAAAAACAAATAACTGGGGAAGGATTTGTCAGAAAATAAAAGAGTCATGATGTTAGTTGAAAATGACAAGGGTAGAAGAAAAATATATTATTTTAAAATATTACCAAAGTCATCGTATTCAACATTTGCTGGAAACATATCAGGCAATGACCTAATAAATTCAGACTATGGATCTACAATAAAACTAGAAAAAGGTATTGGTTATCTAATAGAGCCAAATCTGTATGATATTATAATGTACGAGTTAAAAAGAAAGAGCCAAGTTATATATCCAAAGGATTCAGGTTACATAACAACTATTGCCGGATTAAAAAATGGTATGAGAGTTTTGGAAGCAGGTATTGGTAGCGGATTTCTTACAATAAGCATAGCTACCCACGTGTGCCCAAATGGTAAGATATATGCCTATGATATAAGGGACGATATGATTGAGATCGCAGAGAAAAACTTAAAGAAATTTGATTTCAATAACTGCATAGAAATAAAAAAAGGAGATATAAGAAATGGAATTGATGAAATGGAATTGGATGCAGCATTTTTAGATATGGGAGATCCATGGAATGCTCTAAATTCATTGCACAAATCTTTAAAGATAAGCTCCCCAATTACAATATTTTTACCTACAGTCAATCAAATTGAAAAGCTTATAAATAATTTAAATAAAAACCTCTTTGTAATCCAGGAAATATCTGAGTTGATTAAAAGGGAATGGGAGACAAGAGGTGATGCTTTAAGACCTATAACCAAAACGATAGGTCATACTGGTTTTATTTTATTGTTAAGAAAACTAAAAGGATAACCTATTAATTACTCCTTAGCATCTTATTCTTTGTTATTTTCATCTTCTTCTTGAGATGTTTTATTTTGAGCCTTGTAAATTTGATAGGCAACTTCCGCGCTATACTTCAAAGCTGCTTTTGCCTTTAGCATCTCTATAGTTGTATTTAATCCCTCAAACCTTATTTCTGATATACTTGCATCAGGTCTTTCCTTAATAACTAATCTTGCTTGATCTTGATCCTGTATACCACTCTTCATTTGAGACGATCTTAATTCTCCCTCAACTGTTTCCAGGTACTCCTTTAGCTCTTGAGGTAATGGTATCGGTATTTCTGGAACTAACCTTACATAGGATTCTCCTCTATAAATTTTTCCAAGCCTTCTTCTTCCTATCTTAACCTCTTCTACTTTTTCATTGATGTTCTGTTTGCCAGTATCTTGAATATAATTGAGAAGTGTTTCAATCATTTTGGTTTCTTCTTTTAGTTCTTCTAATCTCTTTTTTAGGTAATCAACCAAGTCTTCTTTTGTAACTGCTTTATTGTCTATTGTTTGATCACTCAAAACAATACACCAATTATATTTTTATACCAAAATTTATATTAGGATAATTAGTTAGTATTACCCTTTAGTTATATTATTTACTTTAACCCTAGTATGAAACTAATTTAAAAATTTTTTTATAATCTAAATTTAAAAATTTTTATAGGTTTTGTATAATATTAAAACTATATATATATCTACAAACTTTAATTATAAAGGAGTTAGCATTAGTACAAATTCTAAAAGGTGAAGGTATTGGTTGAAATATTTGACATAAGAAAATTCGGAAACAATATCGAAGAAATAAGAAAAAACTTTAAGTGGCCTGATGATTTTAATTTGCCAAATGTTGTAGACCAATGGGAAGGATTGGCTATTATAGAGGACAATAAAAATCTAAGCTATCAATACTTAAGAGAAAAAAGTAATGGTGTTGCAAAATTTTTATCTGATATTGGAATAAAAAAAGGAGATATAGTAGGGGGCCTAATGAGGCAAAGTGCTGATTTGCTAATAAGTATCCTAGGTTCTTATAAAAAGGGATCAATATTTATGTCCATGTCAATTCTATTGGGAACAGAATCAATAAAAAATAGAATAGAAAAAACAAAGGCCAAAGTAATTTTTACCGAAAGCTCTCAAATAAAGAAAATTAAAGAATCCAATACGAAAGCTTTAATAGTTTCTGATGGCGAAGGAGACTACTCATTTAATGATATACCTAAAATAAATGATATTAAATATGAAATAAAAAAGAGTGATCCAGCCCATTTATTGTTTACTTCCGGTTCCACAGGAGAACCAAAAGGTGCTTTGTTGCCTTATACATGGATTCTTGGTATTTTACCCTCCTTTCAAGTTTCTTTAGACTTACCACCTAAAAATAATGATATATTTATGACTCCTATAGAATACGCATGGATTGGCGGTTTAGGAAATATGGCTCTTCCATCTCTTTATCTAGGTATACCATTAGTTATATATAAGAGAGAAGGAAAATTCGATCCATACGATTTATTGCAAAAGTATGAGGACTATAAGATAACAGGGACTGTTTTAGTTCCAACGGCATTAAGAATGATTAAGAAAATAGGAAACGATATACAAAAATATGACTTGAGATTAAGAGCAATATTAACTGGATCTGACATTGTAACAAAGGACTTATATGATTACTTTGAAGGAAAACTTGGAATAGACCTTAACAATACCTATGGCCAAACAGAAACAGGATTGGTAACATGCGAAAGCTCTTTAATAATGAAGAAAAAAAGTAACACGGTTGGGATTCCTTGCCCTGGCCATAAAATTGTTATAGTTAATGAGAAAATGGAATTTCTTAAAAATGATGAAACAGGTGAAATTGCCCTTTTGCTACCAGACCCCGGAGCTATGATATCTTATTTCGATAACCAAGGATCTAGCTTAGCTAAAATTCCTAATAACATAATCTTAACTGGGGATCTTGGCTATTTAGATAATGAAGGCTATTTGGTTTTTATTGGCAGAAAAGATGATGTAATTAAGACGTCAAGCTATAGGATAAACCCTGTTGAGATTGAAAGCGTGTTAAATGAGCACGAATCAGTAAAGCAATCAGCTGTTATAGGAATAGAAGACGAGATGAAAGGTATGAAGATTGTTGCATTTATAGTCTTAAAAGAAGGATTCGAAGGAAACGATAAATTAAAAGAAAACATAAAGAATTTTATTAAGGAGAAACTAGCAACATATGCATATCCTAATATAATTTACTTTGTTGATACACTACCTACAACGACAACTGGCAAAATTAGAAGAAAGGAATTAAAAAATTTTATAAATAAAATTTCTTAAACATCAGATACTCCTATTACATAAACATATAGGGTCTTCTGCCAGCCTAATTTATCTCCAACAATTTTTATGGGCTTCCATCCGGGTATTTGGAAATCTAGAGTAACAACTCTAGTTCCAGGCTTTAATTCCTGCTTTAATTTTGGCTTCAAAGCCTCATTAACACTTGTTAATAGATACATGTAAACTACAGTTGCATCGCTTATAGGTGTCTTAAAGAAATCTCCATGAACCACTTCAACCTTGTTTTCAACATTTTCTTCCTTTAATCTTCCCATAATGTCTTTTATCAACTCATCCCTCATTTCAACACCCACTGCTTTTTTTATTGGATATTTTTTAGCTGCTTCAATAATAATTCTTCCATCACCACAGCCTAAATCGTATAAAACATCTCCTTCTTTTAAATCTAGTGCTTCAAATACTAAATCAAGAACTTCTTTCCTCGTTGGTACGAAAGGTACCGAAGGACCTCCAAACGACATTGCTATCCACCGTAACTCCTCGTCTGCCTTCTCTAATTCTTTAGACATAAGTAGCCCCTTTTACGCATTACATATATATCTTATTATTTTTAACAAATTTAAAAATTTTTCTATTTATTTTCATTTTTAATCGTCGTATAATTCCTATTAAAGTAAACCAAGGGTTTTTCAATGTTATTTATCTTTCCACCAATGATTTCACCCAAAATTATTGTATGATCCCCTCCTTCACATGATCTGTAAAATTTTAACACAAGATAAGGTCTTTCAATTTTTAATATTGGTCCATAATCTGTTTCTTCAAATCCAACAATCTTTAACTTCTTTTCAGGGCTTTTCTTTTCTGCCATTATTCTAGATATTTGTTTATCATTATCCGATAGCAAAGTTAGAATGAAATATCTTGAATTTATTAATTTATCATGGTTAATAGACTCTTTATCTATTGATATTAAAATTAGCGGAGGATTTAAGCTAACACCCGTGCTAGCAGATACTGTAATAGCAGAGTATCCCCTTTCACCTTTTGATGTAACAACGTAAACTTGCTTAGCAGAGTATCTCATAAAAGATTTTAATAGTTCTTTTGGATCCATTTATCTATCACAATTACTATCATTGAAAGGCCTGTTTTAATTTTTTAATATATATTAAATGCGGGGGGTGGGGTTTGAACCCACGCAGGCCTACGCCAACGGGTTCTAGGCCCGTCCCCTTTGACCAGGCTCGGGCACCCCCGCTCCTTTCCACAAAGTTAAATTAAGGATTAAATATAGTTTTTCTTATAACTATTTAAAACTGAAAGCTTAACAGAGAAGACCTAAACAAACAAAAATTAAGATTGCGATTGAAGAGTTGTACCTTCTATCTTCTTTATATCCGTTAGTATCTTTATTCTTTCTAGAGCAATCCTACTTTTTGGGGTAAGCATATACCTTAGCATATAAAGGCTTGAAAGGGGAATATATATGGATTTTTTATCATTATAACCACACATGCTACATGAAACTTGATATGTTATCTCAACAAATGGCTCATCATCTTTTATTATAGGCCCCTCTATTTCATAGTGGAAATCTGTTGGCGCTCCACAATATGGGCATATTCCTGGTTCAGTTATTTTTTGATCAACCAAAATTTATCCCCCTACACCCAGTTTCCATAATAGATTACAGAGGGTATAAGGGGTGTAACCCTAATGTCCTTTTGAATTCCATTATAAGCTTAAATATAGATCGATAAACAAAATATAAATGACCATTTATATTTTAATTTAGGGGATATAAATGAAAATACTAGTTACTGGTGGAGCAGGGTTTATTGGGTCTCATCTTACAGATTATCTATTAAGCAAAGGATATCAAGTAAGAATAGTTGATGATTTAAGCAATGGAGATTTAAGAAATATAAGCCATTTGATGGGAGAAAAAGATTTCGAGTTTATAAAAGGAGATTTAAGAAATGGTGAAGTAGCCCTAAATTCAGTTAATGGAATTGAAGAAGTTTACCATTTAGCTGCAAATCCTGAAGTTAGAATTGGGGAACAATCGCCTGATTCTTTATATGATTTAAATGTATTCATGACATACAACTTACTAGAAGCTATGAGAAAGAAAAATGTTAAAAAATTGTGCTTTGCTTCTTCATCAACTGTTTATGGTGATGCAAAAGTTATACCAACACCGGAAAACTATGCTCCATTAGAACCAATAAGCATCTATGGAGGGGCAAAACTTGCCTCAGAGGCCATGATAAGTGCATATTCACACACATTTAATATGAACTCAGTATCTTTTAGGCTTGCAAATGTAATAGGTAAAAGATCTAATCATGGAGTGATTCACGATTTTATAGAAAAACTAAAGAAAGACAGTTCTAAACTTGAAGTTTTAGGAGACGGAACACAAAGTAAAAGTTACATTCATGTAAAAGATGTTATTGAAGGCATTGTCTATCTATTTAATAAGAACTTGGAAGAAAAAATAACATATGATTCATATAATTTAGGCAGCGAGGATAGAATATCAGTAATGGATATTGCGAAAATCATAGTTGAAGAAATGGGATTGTCTCCAAAAATTTATACAACAGGGGGAGTCGATGGAGGAAGAGGATGGAAGGGTGATGTAAAATATATGATGTTGAGCATTGATAAGGCAAAGAGTAAAGGATGGAGACCAAGGATGAACAGCTACGATGCAGTCAAATTAGCTGTAAAGGAGGCATTAAATAAACAATGATTGGTGGGATTTTTGGAGGAAAATGTTAAGGAAAAGATAAAAAAAGAATCAGAAAAAATTACTTATGAATTGGCAGGAGAATTTCCTACAAACTATTTGAGGTTTTTAAAAAAATTAAGAAAAGCTATAGATATTTCTTTAAAATCTAGAAAAAGAATCATGATATTTTTATCAGGAGAGAATCAAGAAAAAATTGCCCTCTTAACTTCTAGGCTATTGCTTTTTTATGAAGAGGTTTTAAGAGAAAAAATGATAAAAAAAGAAATAAATTTCTTATATGTTTTTTATGATACATTTGATGATTCTAAATTAAAAAAAGAGGTTTGTAAAAGAGCTGTAAAGGAAAGAGGTGGAAAACTAAAGATTTCAATATATAGAATTGAGGATTCTAAAAAGCTAATGGGCCAAACATTTCAGGGCGCAGTTGTTGATTTATTTAATGATTTAAGGCCTAACTACGTCGGGATAATAACAGGGCTAATCGAAGGAGGGGGTTTACTTATATTTCAAACTCCTTCATGGAATTCTTGGGATGATAAAATAACTCTTTTTAAAAAGAACTTAATAATTCCAGGCTTTGAAAGGCCTAGGAATATTTTTATTAAGTGGTTTAAGAAAAAAATTATTGACCATAAAGAAAACATTTATGTATATGATGCAGATAATGATAACCTAATAAAGGATCCTATAATTTCTGAAGAATCTATTAAAAGTGAAGAAACAAAGATTGAAATACAAAACGATGTAATCTTTCCAAAAGAAATATACAATTTGGCTTTAACCCAAGATCAAGTTAACGTAATAAAAGAAGCTGAATGGCTAATAGAACAAAGTAATAAAAAGAAGATGCTTGTTATTACAGCAGATAGGGGTAGGGGAAAGAGCTGTGCACTAGGAATAAGCATAGCAGGTCTTGTAAAGGCTCTTTCTAACACAAGAAAAGTTAAAATAGTTGTTACTTCACCAAGCATTGAAAATACTCAAAGCTTGATGGAATTGTCTATTAAAGCTCTATCTCAAGAAAACCTTGATTATAAAATTTTTAAAAACAGGGAAGAGCTAATAAAATCTATAATAGGAGACAAATTTTCAATAGTTTATTTAGAGCCTAAAGATGCCATATATGAGCAAGCGGATATATTAGCTATAGACGAAGCAAGCGGTTTACCAGTAACTCTTTTATATAAACTTTGGCAATATCATAAAAACATTATAGTCGCTTCAACAATACATGGTTACGAAGGTGCAGGTAGGGGGTTTAGCGTTAGGTTTTTGAATTTTATAAAAAATGATAAAGATACAAGCCTTAAAATGATAGAAATGAATGAGCCCATTAGATACGCTAAAAACGATCCAGTTGAAAATTGGCTATTTGATGTTTTACTATTGGATGCGGAGCCAGCGGATTTAGATGAGAGCGATATAAAAGATGTTCTGAGCAATGAGTTGGAATATAAAGCCTATAATCCAGAAGAGCTGTTTTATGAAAAAGAGGAAATTCTAAGGCAAATATTCGGAATTTATGTACAGGCCCATTATAGAAATGAACCTGATGATTTAGCATTAATGGCAGATGCACCTCATTACAGCATCAGAGCAGTTTCAACGAAAAATGGTAAAATTGTTTCAGCATCTTTGCTTGCAGAAGAGGGAGGTTTAAAAAAAGAATATAGCAAGTCTTTGCTTACTGAGGATAAAACAAGGGGGAACATAATACCAGACAGGATAGTTAAGCACTACAGGATTTATCAATTTGGTACATTAAAGGGTTGGAGGATTGTTAGAATTGCAACCCATCCTAAAATACAAGATAAGAGTGCAGGGTCGCAATTATTGTCATTTTTATATAAAGAAAGCCTTAGCAAATATGATTGGTTGGGTAGCGGATTTGGCGTAAACGATAGGCTATTAAACTTCTGGTTTAAAAATGGCTTTAGTATAATTCACATAAGCCCAGATAGAAATCCAGTAAGCGGTGAATACACTGTTTTAGTTTTAAAGCCTATTTCTAAAGATGCTATAATTATACAAAAAATAATTACCAATATATTTAAAGAAAAGTTGCTTAATAGCCTTTACGATACATATAAAACTATGGAGCCTGAACTGGCATCTCTTATGCTAAAATCTGTTCCTCTAGATTATGAAGTTGTTAGGTTGAGTGAACTGGAGAAACAAAGATTATGGGCTTACCTATATGGTACAATGACTTATGAAACAACAAACGATATAATAATAAAGGTTGTAAAGAATTATTGGGAAAGGTCCCCTGTAGATAAAAATTTTTTAGATGACATTGAAGAAAAGGCATTAATTTTAAAGGTTATGCAAGGGAGACCTTGGAAAGAGGTTAGCAAGGAATTAAGGGTTAGCGTTGAAAAGGCAGATAATATAGTAAAAAATTCTATTAGAAAAATAGCAAAAAACTACTATAATATAACAGAAGATATGAATCACGAAATTAATTTATAAATTTTTATAAAAAATTATTTTGTTTAAAAAATAGAAATTTCTCCTATTATTAGCAGCGAGTTCTCATAAGTCTTAGTTTATATCCCCTTATGCAAATCTTTGCTATTTTTCTTTCAGATTGTTAATATATTCACAATCTAATAACAAAAGCCCGACCATTCCATTAATGATATAGTAAAGCTTTTGATTTTTATTTAAGATAAAAACTATGAAATAATCATGCTCACATCGGGCCAACTTTATAAGGATGAGGAACATTAGCCAATTATTACTTTTGCAATGCCTGAAGCGGCATTTATGAAGTTAAGAATGAAAATGTTAAAGCAATAGTTGTTGACCTCTTTGAAGACTGAATATTGAGAAATTATCTAACATTTCATCAAAATAGGTTAATGAATTAAATTATGAGAAACAATAGTTTTTCTACAAAAATAGAAAAGTTAGCTTTAATGACACGCGAAGTAAATTCTATGAGAAATACAAAGAATTGTTAATAATTAATGCTCAAGTAATAACAAAGAAAACAACGAGGCATAATAATCTTTCTTTGTTAAGGGCAGAAAAGGATAAAAAAACCACAACACATGAAAAATAACTGCCCATTATTATCTAAAAATAGAAAAAGAGGAAACTTCTACTTATTATTAGGCTAGATAGATATAAGATAAACGAGCAAAACCATATAATTATTCTTAAGGACTTTAGCATAAAAAGTCCATAGAGCATTTAAGGCATCTTCTTTTCTTTCCACTGCTGCCTGAACATCAGATAGTAAAGCAGGGGGTCAAACATTGTTATTATTCCTCCTAAAGCAGGTATATACATCAGATAAGATTGCATCATATATCCTGAAATGAGAGCTCCAAAAGACGAAGCCCCGTTTCTGCTTAGTGATGTTGCCCCATTAGTTGTTGCTCTTTCTGTTTCATGCACGTTTGTCATAACGAATGACTGTCTGACAGGCATGGAACCCATGGCAAAAGCACCCCTAGTTATTATAAAAAATGCTGCCAGCATAAAGAACGAAGAGAAGGCCATCAATATGAATGCTATGGATCCCACGACCCTCGAGAGAACTATAATCTTCAGCTTCCCCACTTTCATGGCTAGTAATGGCATTAAAAGCATGAATATTATGACGAAAATGTTCATTGTCCCAAAAACGACTCCAATAACTCCCGTAGAAACATGGTACCTCAATTTCAACCAGAGCGAAAGTGCTGGTACTATTAATCCTGAACCTAACCCACATGGTATTGTAGGTATGCTGAGCTTAAATATGTTTTTAAGAGAAACTGAAGGCAGAAACTTCTTACTCCTTACTCCCATATCTTTTATTAGCAATGATGAAACAAAAGCTATGATCCCGAGCATGGTACCCAGATAAAATAGACCATAAAGGTAAACATGCAGTGCTTCAACAATAGGAATTATATATGAGCCGACCATAGCAGAAGCCATCTCTATAATAGATGCTGTTCCTAAGAGCTTTGCGAGCCTACGGTTATCAACAGTTTCACTTATTATGGCTGTTTGGATCCCACCAACAGGTCCCCCCCGAGCCTATAGGCCCTCCAGTCGAACCCGTTGTAAATCCTGCAAGCCCAGCAAGCAACGCAATAATAGCAGGATTTCTCACTATTAGCAAAAGTCCGGTTGAAAGCGAAAACATGGCGAAAAGTATCGATAGGATTAACTTCCTGCCATAGTGATCTGCCAGCATACCCATAAAAAGCGCAAGCAAGGCATTTATTATCATTGCTGTGAAGAGTACGAGCCCAACAATCGCTAAAGGAAAACCTATGCTGTACAAATATAGAGGAAATATAACCATTATGAAACCATAACTTAAACTTATAAGAGCTCTCGAAAGTATAGCCAGTTTCGCGTTTCTATGCATTATTTATAACCTCACTTAATTGTAAGCTTCTTTATGTATATAGATTTTCCCTAAAATATATGCTTTATTTTTAGTGCAATCATATTTCTTTCTGAAAAAAGTAATGGTTCAGCTTTAGATTTAACTCTTGCAATTCCTGAAAGGTATACAAAAACCTGCTCTGGATCAGTACAAATTAATTCTAGCTTTATGGTGACTTAATTATTTCTAAAAAAAGCTTTTTTTATGATATTCAAAATGCTTTTCATCTTAATTATAACGTTAACCAATTAAAGGCTAAAGCGTTGCTTTTATAATAACAGAAACAATAGATGCAATAGCTTAACCAGCGTTAGGTGATGAAACGATGAAAAGGCTTTGTTCCAAAAGGAAATTAATAAATTGCTTAATTATTTAGCAATGAAAGACTTGAAAGAGTTTTACAACCTAGTTTTATTTTTAATGAGCAATATTAAAAATAACAATGCTTTTACTATAGTTGCGGAAGTATTAATTAAAGAGGGCCTTTATGGAAAGAACAAAATCGGAAGAGACAAGCAAAGAAAGCTAATTGTTAACCTCCGGTTAACAACGGTATAATTTTAATTTTTCACTTAATTTGTTATTTATAATTCCATAAACTAAAAAAATAAGCGTGAACTGGGTCAAAATAATGATACGAATTTATAGTTTTTAATTCTGCCACTTTACTCATCAGAAAGTGGTAAAAGAAAACAGGTTTAAATACTTTCAAATTATATTTTTACAAAGCTTCCCTAATTTTCATATCAATAATATTTTTAATTAATTAATTTAATGCTTTTTTAACTTTGCTTTACTTGCTAATGATAAAGTAAAGCTAACATATGTTAGTTAATCCCAGGTCAGAGAAACCAACTCAATCCTTATTTCTAGACTTTGGTGGATATGAGGAGGTGAAATGGGGCTGAATCCTTTTTCACTTTAGTAAAAATCCTTTTTATATTCAAATGTGCTTAGT
>JBMFKU010000014.1:0-35974 GCA_049971805.1 Caldisphaera sp. | reverse complement strand
TGGTGCTAATGCAAATGGTAATCTTGCATATAGGGACATAATCAAGGATGCAACTCCTGCAGCTAATGCTGTTGCAACTGTAAAGCTTAATTCAACCTGTTGAATAAGTGCAGGATATTGTTGCGATATATCTGATAAGGGCATCCCTGTTGCTAAACTCATTGAATATTCAAATCCTGATGTTAATATTGATGGGTTTACAAACAATATGTAGGCCATGGCTAAAAAAGTGGTTATTCCTGCCATTATTTCCGTTCTCGGCCTTGCATTATAAGCACTTAAGTTGAACATTCTGTCTAATAAACCTATACCCTTATTGCCTTCCATAACACATCACAATTTGCTCTTTAAATAATTAAATATATAAATTTTTCTGTTTAATTATAAAATTTTTTACTTGATTAAATAAAACACACTTTCCTTTGCTCATTTTCCTTCAAGTCTTATAGTCACATAAAAATTTTATCTTAGCACATAAACATCTCAGCTTTATTAATATTTATAATTTTATTTTATAAAATTATCTTTGTAATTTTTATTAAAATATGTTAAAAATTATAGATTTATTTAAGCAGCCTCATAAATAAATGTCGTATGAATGTAATTATAAACTTATGAATTAATCTAGGATCATAATAGTCTATCGAAGAGATAAATAACAATGCAATAAAACATATAAAGAGGGATAAATAACACTATATTGACATTAAAAGGTTAACAGTTCTTAAATCCTTTTTTATTATTATTTCCTCTGGATCAGGTGGAAAAATGTCAAACATTGACGAAATATTTAATTCAGCAATTAAGCCAAGAGTATTTAAAAAAAGAGAAGTATTATTACCTGATTATGTACCCGAAATACTACCCCATAGAGATGAAGAAATAAAAAAAGTTGCCCTTACACTATCGCCATCTTTAAGATTTGAAAGGCCTAGTAACATTTTTATTTATGGTCTTACTGGTACTGGGAAAACAGCAGTAACAAAATATGTTTTGAGAAAGCTAGAAGAAAATGCAAAAGAAAAAGGAATAAGAGTAGGATATATATATTCTAATGTAAGGCACAGAGAGACTCCTTATAGAATCTTAGCAGATATTGCTGAGTATTTTAACATGAGAATTCCATTTACAGGTTTATCTACAGGAGAAGTGTATAATAGAATTGTTAAAAAAATGAGCAATATCGAAGGAATATTTATAATAGTTTTAGATGAAATCGATTTCTTAGTAAAAAAATATGGAGATGATTTGTTATATAATTTAACTAGGATAAATGAGCAATTAGTAAGATCAAAGGTATCGATAATTGGGATAACAAACAGTGTTAAGATGATTGAATCCCTAGATCCAAGAGTAAAAAGTAGTTTGAGTGAAGAAGAAATAGTTTTTCCTCCTTATGATGCTCAACAACTTCAAGATATTTTATATCCTAGAGCAAAAGATGCATTTGTTGAAAATGCATTAGATGAAGATGTAGTTCCACAATGTTCAGCATTAGCAGCTAGAGAACATGGAGATGCAAGAAGAGCATTAGACCTATTAAGAATTGCTGGAGAGATTGCTGAAAGAAATAATAGAAATAGAGTAACAAATGAAGAAGTTATGAAAGCCAGATTAGAAATAGAAAGAGATAGAGTAAGCGATGTGGTGAAAACATTGCCATTGCATGGAAAGCTAGTTATGGCATCGATTTTAGTAGGAACAAGCTTGGGAAAAACCTATGTAACTACGGGAGAAATTTATGAATATTATAAAAAATTAGTTACATCTCTTGGACTAGAAGAGGTTACATTAAGGAGAATCAGTTCAATAATTAGCGAATTAGATATGCTTGGTATAATTACTGGTAGAATCATTAGTAGAGGAAGATATGGAAAAACAAGAGTTATATCTTTAGCCGCTGACACAAATGCAATTTTACAGGCATTAAAGGAAGACCCTATGCTAGGAGATGTAATAAACGAGGCATATAAGGATGCCAATGGAAAAAATAATAGCATGTGATGATGGTAAGGTAAAAAAGTTTGATCAGAGATCAACTCTTGTTGCCTGTATATCATATAATGAAATATGGCCTGTAGATATAAGATTAAACTATGTTCATACTGATGGATTAGATGCAACATCTATATTATCCTACATGATAAAGGAAATAGCAAATAATAATAAAGGTATAGTACTATTAGATTCTATTACAATAGCAGGTTTTAATCTGATCTCATTGCCAGGTTTGTACAAACTAACAGGCTTTCCTTCAATAGTAATTTATAATTATAAGCCCTCTTTAAGCAGAATAAATAGTGCGCTCATTCCAAATTTTGGTGATAGTGATATAAGAGAAAAAATATTATCAATACTTAAAAATAGTAAAAAGATAAAAACCAATAAAGGAATTCTATACATTGTTAACTGGGGAGTTAACAATGATGATGCAAAATTAATAATAAACTCATTGCAGCATTACTCTAGAATTCCAGAACCTTTAAGGGTTGCCCATATGATTGCATCTAAATTATCTGATGTCATTAATAATTTTTAATAAACAAGTTTTATTAATCCCCATTTTATTTTAATCTTTGGTGGATTTTATGGTAAAATACGAAAGGTTTGAGGACTTCTATGTTGTTGATACAACTCCATTTAATTTAAATGGTATTATATCATCATTTATTTTAATTGATGATAAGATTACATTGATAGAGCCTGGACCAGCTAATGAATATAAGAAATTAAATGATGCGTTGCATGAATTAAATTTGAGACCAGATATTATAATAGCTACACATGTGCATTTAGATCATGCAGGATCTACAGGTTTTTTACTTAGGGATTATCCAAATTCAATTGCGTATATTCACCCAAAAGGGGTCAAACATATTGTTGACCCATCTCAATTGTGGGATGCTGCCATTAAGTTCTCAAAATTACTAACAGAGTCTTATGGGAAACCTATACCATCTGATCCTAATAGGGTTATACCTGCAGATGATGGGCAAGAAATTATTGTAGGTAAACATAGGATAAAATTTGTTCATACGCCAGGTCATGCAAGCCATCATATGAGCATTATTGTATATCCTGAAAAAATTTTGTTCAGCGGTGATTCTGCTGGAGCAATTTTTACTATTAGCAAAAAGAAAATCTATGTTATAACTAGTCCTGCACCATTCAAACCTATTACATACCTAGAAAGTATTGAAAAAATGAAAAAGTACTCTCCAGTTTATATTGCACCTACTCACTATGGAATACATGAAGAAGCGATGAAATATTTAAATTTAGGTATCGAAAGGGCTAATCTTTGGCTAAATACAGTAAAGGAATCATTAAGGGAAAATAAAGATATTGATCAGATTTATAAAGATATTTATAACAAAGACGAAGATTTTAAATATGCTGTTGACGCAAACATACAGTTCTTAACCAACGGATTTTTAATGCAATCAATAGATGGTATAATATTAGCTATAAAAAATGGAGACTGGGTCTGATAAAGAAACAACAAAACTAATACTTTACAAACAAAAAATTATATCTGCTTTATCAATGTCTTCTTTGGAAATAATTTTTGCTTATTAATATAAAATTGCTAGTAAAAATTATCATATGCAAATTTATATTATAAAATTAATTAAAAAAATAAAAATAAATTTTAGATTTTATCCGATTTACTCAACTTTTGCTCTGAAGTATTTTCCTGTTTCTGGGCTCTTAAATAAGCCTATTTTTACCCCTTTACCTTTCTTAGGGGCAAGAGTCCAAACCTTAATTGGTGTTAATGATACTTCCTTACCAGTTGTGGGATCCTTAACCTTTACAGCTGGGAGTTTAGACGACATCTTTCTCACTATTTAAATTATAATACCATCGGGATTTTTAAATTTTTACTTTTAAAAAGTGAATTGTTCTAAAATAAAAGTTCTAGTAGAGTATTATTAGGAACTCAGTTTACTTAAAAATTAAAAATTTTTTAGTAATATTTATTAAAATATAAATTTTTATTTTTGTTAGCTAAAGTTTAATTAACCGAATAAAAATAATTTAAATGGGAGGAAAAATGACTAAATGGTTATTACGATGCCAGGAATGCAAAACGGAATGGGTATTTCCTGCAAGCTTTGAATTAAATAAAATGAAGGCTATTTACTTATATTGTCCCAATTGCAAGAAAAATACTTTTCATACACCAATTAAGAAACTGGAGGATTGAGAGGTTTATTTATTGGACTTAGCGAAACTAAGCTTTGAATCTCATCATAAAATGATTGAAGAGGTAATACTTCTTGAGATCCTTGTTGCCATCTTCTTCTAATATTTACTGTATTGGATTCCACTTCTTTATCACCAACTACAACAATTATTGGAACCCATGATTTTCCTGCAACTCTTATTCTAGTTCCTAAGCTTTTATTAGCTGGATCCAAGTATGCCCTTATTCCTTTTTGAACCAGCTCATACAATATTTCTTTGGCATATTTTTCATGCATTTCTTTAACCGGTATTACTGCTACTTGATATGGCATTAACCAAAAAGGCAAATAGGGTGTAATCCCTTTATCTGCTTGTTTCAAGCCAAAATCAATGTAGGATGAAATTATATTTCTCATAGGCCCTAAACATGTTATCTCCTTATCTCTTACCTTTCCAGAAGCCCCTAATGTTACCATTCCATTATTTCTAGTTTTATATAAAAATACAGATAATTCATAGTCTATATCATAGGGTATATTAAATAGTTCCTTTGAACTGGAAACAAGCATTATAACATCATTTTTAAAACCATCCATTATTTCATTTAATATTGACTTAAACGGGTCTAATTCAAGCTTTTTTGGAACAATTAATATATTGGAGCCAGGAATACTGCCTGCTAATATAATGCTTTCATCCTTTATATACCTGCCTTTGTCTAAGCATGATCTAATAAAAGATGCTAATCCATCAATTCCATACGAGTTATTTAAATTACTGGGAACCGTATTTACATTAATCAAGTTAAACTTATCTATTAGCCATTTTAGAAATGTATCAATGACAAATTGTCCATTAAAATCAATTCCATCAGATGTTATACCGATTTTTTGTTGGGTCCCTATTGATTCGTTATCCCATGGATTACCACGAATTATTTCCTTCTCTATTAAACCTTTAGAAATTGCTTCTTGCAAAGAAATGACTTCATTATTGTGTATAAAGAAAGGCCCCTTAGGGGATGTAATAGTTCTTGACAACTCGCACATAGGATGACCTGGACAAGTTATAGAAAATCCCTTATACCATCCAAAAGGAGCTCTATTAACTGAAAATCCCATATTTTTTAATTCTTCTTCTACAGCTTTTAAAACACTTATGGCTCTTTCAGGTTCAGCCAAACTAGAAGATAGATGAGCAAATGGATAAATAACAACACAGCTTAACTTGAATCTCATTGCATGCTGAGCTATTTCATTTGCTGCTTCCTTTGCTAGTTGCGGTAAGTCGTCTTCTTCTACGCTAATAAATCCTGCAACACATTCGTTTCCTTCAAATTTACTTGGGGGATCTGGTGTGTTCTCTACTGCCTTCTCAACAGCCCAGTATTTTATATCCTTTAAATGAATCATTAATAGTCTCAATTTCTCACCATTATATTAGTTTTGATCCTATTATTAATACATTCGTGCAGGTCTCTCTATCATCACATAGAAATTTATTTAACCTAATAACATGAGCTTAACAATGTATAAAAAACATAGAATTATAGCCTTTTGCAACAATATATAAAAATGGTAGGGGTAATGAATGTGTCTGATGAAAAAGAAGAAGCTAAACAGAAACCAAAGGATATTACAGACTTACCTGGTGTTGGTCCAAATACAGCACAAAAATTAATTGAGTCAGGTTATACAAGCATAGAAGCTATAGCCGTTGCAACACCACAAGAAATAGCCCAAATAACAGGAATTCCATTACCAACAGCCCAAAAAATAGTTAGTTCAGCCAGAGAAACTCTTGATATTAAATTTAAAACAGCACTAGAACTCAAAAAGGAGAGGATGAATGTACATAAGATAACCACAGGTAGTAAAAGCCTTGATGACTTATTAGGGGGAGGAATTGAAACAAGAGATATGACAGAATTCTTTGGTGAGTATGGAACAGGTAAAACACAAATATGCCACCAAGCAGCAGTTAATGTACAATTACCTGAAGATAAGGGTGGGTTAAATGGTAAGACTGTTTATATAGATACAGAAGGTACATTTAGATGGGAAAGGATAGATCAAATAGCTAGGGGATTAAACTTAGATCCAGATAAAGTTATGGAAAACATATATTGGATTAGAGCAGTAAACAGCCATCATCAAATGGCCATTGTTGATCAACTATTTGACATGCTATCAAAGGATAATGTAAAGTTAGTAATAGTTGATTCTTTAACGAGCCATTTTAGGGCCGAATTTCCTGGTAGAGAAAATTTAGCCCTTAGACAGCAACTATTAAACAAGCACTTACACCAACTCATTAGGCTAGCTGAAATCTATGATGTAGCTGTTGTAGTAACAAATCAAGTTATGTCCAGACCAGATGTATTTTATGGAGATCCTACATCAGCTGTTGGAGGTAACATAGTTGGCCATGCACCCGGAGTAAGGGTTCAGCTTAAAAGAAGCAGAGGTAATAAAAGAATAGCAAGAATTGTTGACGCCCCTCACCTACCTGAAGGAGAAACTGTATTTGCAATAACAGAATACGGAGTTAGGGATGCAGAAGAATAAATTTTAAAACTATAAAAATTTTTAAATAACAGGGATTGAATTGATAGTATACTTAGCTAAAGAAATCCAATACTTTATAGTAGGTTTACTAATAGTAATATTTTCTATAACTTCTTATCTCGATATAAAATATAGAGAGGTACCGATATACATTTGGTATTTTTCTTCTAAAGTAGGTCTCATATTATCTTTTATAGCATTTTATTACTATTATCCATTAAATACTTTAATAATTTACTATTTAATTAGCATCTTGAGTATATTAGGTATAGTTATTGCCCACTTTATAGGCCATCTTGGTGGAGGAGACTTATGGGCATCAGTTTTTTTAGCCCTTTCTTTACCAATAAATCCATTTGGAGGTTTTCTGCCACCAATACTTCTGATATTATTATATAGTGCTATATTAGAGTTATCAACAAGGATTTTTTTGACGAGTAGCGAATGCATAAAAGCAAAGATATATAAAAGAAAATGCCTTACATCAGCCCCTATAAAAGGGATAGATTTAATAAACAACGATAAGTATAAATGGTATTTTGCAGAAAAAAGCACAAAAAATATATCAATCGATGATCCGCATGAAACTATACTATTAGAATCTAAAGGAGACTTAAATAAAATAATTTGGGTGCAGCCAGGACTTCCTTTTTTAGTGTTTATATTAATAAGCATACCACTAGCACTAATTACAGGTAGGCTAATTTAGGTGATTAAAATTGAGCTGGCCAGAACCATGGTATTGTAATTTATGGGCTCCATGGAGAATGACATATATAAAGGATACAACAGAAAAGAAGGAAGAAAATAATGAATGCATATTTTGTAAGGCACAAAGGATGGATATGAAAGAGGCATTTGTATTATGTAAGGGTAAAAATTCCTTAATTATGTTAAACAAATATCCATATAATTCTGGACATTTAATGATAGCACCACTTAGGCATGTTGCAACTCTGGAGGATTTAAATGACGAAGAGATGAATGAAATAGGAAAAATGATTAAAGTTTCTATAATTTCACTAAGAAAGGCATACAGGCCAGAGGGATTTAATATAGGTGTTAATATTGGAGAAGTAGCAGGCGCAGGAGTACCTGGGCATGTACATATACATGTAGTTCCAAGATGGAAAGGGGATTCAAACTATATAACGATTGTTGGTGGAACCAAGGTAGTTCCTCAAAGCCTTGAAGACACTTATCAATTGCTGAGACCTATAACCGAAGAGGTAGGAAAATCTTATGGATTATGTTAACAATCTATTTATAATAACACATACAGATTTAGATGGTATGGGTGGGGCAGCTGCATTAATGAGAGTATTAAACAAAAGACCTGAAGAAACTACTATAATTTTTTCAGAGCCTTATAATGTAGATGAGGCATTAAGTGGGATTATAGATTCTATAAAAAAAGGAGATATGCTTGCATTAATAGATATAGGCTCCAACGATTCAAATTTTGATAATGTAATAAACGGATTAAATAAAATTCTAGAAAATGGAGGAAGGGTTCAATGGTACGATCATCATATATGGGATCAATCAAAAATAGCTAAATTAAAATCTATAGGAGTTGAGCTTTTTATAGATAAAAGCACCTGCGGTACGGGCGTTGTTGCAAAATATTCAATTAATATATTTAAATCTAAAGATGATCCTTTTTTATTAAAATTAGAGAAAGCAATTTGTGCATCAGATATCTGGAAATGGGATGATGAATTAGGCCCAAAATTGTTTAGAGCAACATATGCAAAGAATAATCAAGAAGGGAGAGAATGGAAAATGAAAGTAATTGAAAAATTTTTTAATGGTATAATTTGGGATGATGAATTAAGGGATCATCTTAATGATTATTTAAAGAAAGAGCTTAATGGTTTTGATTCAATTTTATCTACACTTAAGACATATGGGAATAGCAACAAAAAAATAGCTGCTGTATATAAAGAAAATGATATACCGTCCGATAGTTTAGTCGGCGCAATGATCTTATCTAGAGAAGATGCTGCTATTGCTGTAATTATAAAGAAAAAATCTGCAAGAATTGTTAGCATTTCATTAAGAAGCAAAGAGAAAGCCAATGTTCAAATAATAGCTAAAGAATTTGGAGGCGGGGGACATATAAGAGCTTCAGGTGCGATTCTTAGATTACCATTTTATATTTATCTGTTGTCAATAATAAATAAATCTTTTTTAATCAATTATGTATTAAAGAAGGTTTACTATACAGGTATTTCTTTATCTGCTTTCCAAGAAATCGAGCATGAAACTAATCTTGAATAAAATATAAAACTATGTTAGCTCGATCCCTTTTTCTTTTTCGGAGCTTTTTATTATTTCCATAATTTTCTCATGGAGAAGTTCAATTATTTTCCTTCTGTCCCCCATTAATACAACATCGCTATATCCCTTTGCAACTATACTATGAGCCATTGGTGATGGATATCTCAATGGACCAGCTATGTTTATTTTTATTTCACCATTTTCTATTAATTCCAATATTTTTTTAGCAGCTTTGATATCCATGTAATCTTCTAATATTTCTCTAAATGTTTCCCTAATTACAGGTAGATCAGGCATTTCTTCTATTAATAAATCCAACAACTTTTGAGCACTCAATTGCATTCTTTCTGGACTTCTTTCCCAACCCTTATATCTTCTAAGTATCATGAAACTTCTTTGAGCTACATGCCTAAATCTTCTTCTCATCATTTCTGTTCTTTTTAAAGCACTTTCTAATATGACCCTTAAATTTTCTTTATTTAATTCCTTAATAACATTACTTATTATTTCTTTATTTAATTCCTTTTCTTCTTGATATGATAGCATAAATCCGTTATCTGTAACTGTTACTTTAATTGGTACATTTAGCTCGTTTGATAAAATGCTTGCATAAGCCCTAGATAAAGCATCATTAGCCCTTCTTCCAAATAGCATATGAAATACTATATTCCAGCCTTCATCATCTTTAAAATATTCGATCAATATATTTTTATTTCCTGGAACATGATTTACATAAGCCAATTCTTCCCATACATACTTTATTATCTCGTCTGCTGCATGCTCTTCTAGCAAATAATTGTCCATCAAAATTTTCTTAGCTTCATTATAGTTTTTTTCTTTAATTAATTTACCAATTTTTTCTCTAAATTCTCCTACTTTTAGTGCGCTATCAAAACTTAATGGTAACATTTCGCTAAACCATTCGGGCACAGTGGGTTTTTTACCTTCAGCACTTTCAACGGTTATTTCCATACCCTTGCTTTTTAAAAACTTGTAAGTTTTACCCCCTAAAATAAAAATATCTCCTTCTTCTAAAATCTCTACAAACTCTTCTTCCAGATTTCCTACGTATTTTCTATCCTTTGTTACTACTCTAATTTTTGCTTCATCAGGTATTGTACCAGAGTTTAATTGGTATATCATTCTAGATCCTTTTTTTCTACCAAACATATGGTCATTATCATCTAACCATATTTTTGGATAAACTTTTTCATTTTCTAATCCATGCTTTCCAGCTAAGTAATTTAAAACTTGTATAAATTCCTCTCTTGAAAGATTATGATAATTGTATGATCTTTTTATTAATTCAAAGGCCTCATCTATATCCCATTTCTGATCAATTGACATACCCACTAATTGCTGTGATAACACATCTAATGGATTCATAGGAATTCTAACATTATCTATTTGTCTGTCTAATGCATTTTTTGCTAACACAGTACATTCTATTAGATCGTCCCTATCTACTACAATTATTCTGCCTTTGCTCGTCTGTGTTATGTGATGGCCAGCTCTTCCAATTCTTTGTAATAATCTACTTACACTTTTCGGACTACTTAACAAAACAACCAAATCTATATAACCAATATCTATTCCCAACTCAAGGCTAGTACTAGATACAACAACCCTTAGCTTGCCTTTTTTTAATTTTTCTTCTACATCAAGCCTAACATCTCTTGATAAGCTACTATGATGTGCTTCGATTTCATCTAGATCTATCATCTTTCTGCTTGATAACAATTTCTTTAATTTAAACGAAACCCTTTCTGTTGCGCTTCTTGTATTTGTGAAAACAAGGGTTGTTCTTGATTCTGAAACCAGTTTTGCTAATGTTTCATATATCTCGTTATTAATTTCATCCGAGCTTCCATGTATTAGATCGGTTTTTGGTGTTATAACCCTTATATCAAATGGTTTAGAAAATCTAGCATCAACTATCTCAACATTTCTAGGTTCTCCATTAACATAACCTCCTAAAAATTTTGCTACTTCTTCTAATGGGGATATTGTTGCAGATAATCCAATTCTTTGAATAGTTGTATTATTTCTTTGATTAACTAAATAATCTAGCCTTTCAAGACTTAATGATAAATGGGCACCTCTTTTACTTGATGCTAATTCATGTATTTCATCGACAATTACCCATTTAGCTGTTGAGAGTTTTTCTTTAAACTTTGGTGCAGACAAACTAATGCTCAAAGATTCCGGTGTTGTTATAATTATATGAGGGGGCGACCTCAGCATCTTTTGCTTTACATTTGCTGGAGTATCGCTTGTTCTAACTCCAACCCTTATTTCTGGTACACTTATCCCCATTTTATTAGCTTTTTCATATATTTCTTTTAATGGATTTACTAAATTTCTTTCCATATCATTATCCAAAGCCCTTAATGGACTAATATAAATTGCATAGATCTGATCTTTTAATTCATTTTTTTCACCTAAATAAAAAAGGTCATCTATTATTGCCAAAAAAACTGATAATGTCTTACCAGTTCCAGTTGGGCTAGAAACCAATACATTTTTCCCTTGCTTAATAAGAGGAATTGCATACTTCTGGGGATCTGTAAAGCCATTAAATTTCTCATAAAACCAGCTAGCCACGTAAGGCCTAAGCATTGAAAGTATTTTTTCATCCTTCAAATTAAATCCCCAGAGCAGCTCTATTATTTCTTTTTCTGCATTTAAGACTAATTAATCTACCAGTTTATTAGTTAAAGTATTTACAGTGAAGTAATTTTCGTAATTTAGAAATACAAATGATGGTCAAAAAAAGTTAAAAACAAATAAAACATTTTATATCGGGGATAAAAATGATAAAAAACAATTTCATTCAAGAAATTTATGATACACAAAAAGATCTTTTAGAAAAGGAAGTAAAGGTATGCGGATGGGTAAGCAATATAAGAGATTTGGGAGGAGTAAAATTTGTTCTACTTAGGGACAGAACAGGAATAATACAAGTTGTTTTTAAAAAAGGCATTTCTCCAGATGATATTATAGATAAATCCAAAGAATTGATAAAAGAGTCGGTAATTTGCATTAAAGGAATTTTAACTGAAGGCAAATCTGCTTTAAAGTTAGAAATACAAGCAAAAGAGCTTAACCTATTAAACAAGCCATATGAACCCTTGCCATTAGATCCAGATACAAGCACCGATGCACAGTTCAATGTAAGGCTTGATTATAGATGGCTAGATGTAAGGAACAGTAAGGTTTCCTCAATTTTCATATTTGCTTCATGGATAGCAAAAATATTTAGAGAATATTTAACTAATAAAGGTTTTGTAGAAATATTTACCCCAAAGATAGTTGCAACAGGTACAGAAGGGGGGGCAGAAGTTTTTCCTGTGATCTATTTTGGTAAAGAAGCATATTTAGCTCAAAGCCCTCAGTTTTATAAACAGCTAGCGGTAATATCAGGATTGGAAAGGGTTTTCGAAATTGGTCCAGTTTTTAGAGCAGAATCCCACCATACAGTAAGGCATCTATCAGAATTTCACGGAATGGACTTTGAAATGGGATTTATAGAAGGTCCTGAAGATGTTATGGGTATGGTAGAAGGATTCTTTAGAAAAATTGCTGAAAGCGCAAACTCGGATAGTTACATTAAAGGGGTTAGGGACTATTATAAAATTGATATACAAATTCCAGAAAAAATTCCTAGAATACCTATAAAAAATGTGTATGAAATATTGGAATCAAATTATAAAAAACACTTAGAATTTGGTGATGATTTAGACACAGAGGCTGAAAAATTAATAGGAGACTATGTTAAAAAAGAATTCAATAGCGACTTTGTATTTGTTACTGAATATCCATGGAAAGTAAGACCATTCTATACAATGAGAAAAAAAGATGATGAACAATTCACATATGGATTTGATTTATTGTTTAGAGGGTTAGAAGTTGCTACAGGAAGTCAGAGAGAGCATAGATATGATATGCTTATCAAAAACCTAAATGATAAAGGACTTGATAAGAACAGGTTTAAGTTCTATTTGGACTTCTTCAAAGATGGTACACCACCTCATGGAGGAGTTGGATTAGGATTGGAAAGGATAGTCAAACAATCATTAAATCTAGAAAATATTAGAGAGGCTAGACTATTACCTAGAGATACGGAAAGGATAACGCCATGAAGAAAAGGTAATGGTATTGATATCTCTTGAATTTTTTTTAATTTTATTTATATTATTAATTATTGGTGTATCTCTTGAATTCTTTATAAAAAATAATAGATTTAAATTGTTTCTTTGGTTATTATTAGCATTTTTCTTTTTTTCAATTATTTCCATTTTTAACTTTAATGATGGTTTTATCTTTATATCAGCTTATTTGCTAGAAATTTCTTTAAGCTTAGATAATATAATGATATTTTTGCTCATATTTAAAGAATTTGAAATCTCAAACCAAGAAAAAGCATTAATTATAGGATCTTACTCAGCAGTTTTACTTAGGTTTTTATTTGTTTATGTTGGAATAACCATACTAAATTCGCTAGAAGTAGGTTCATTAATATTATCATCATTGGTAATTTTTTCAGCAGTCTATTTAGGGAAAAATGAAATAAACAAGATCAGAAATAAGAAGGAAAAAGAAAAGAACACACTTCTGCAATCTATTACCAAAATTCTAAAAATTAATTATTCTCAAAATGAGGATAGATTATTTATAAAAAAAGATAGAAAAACAATTCCAACAAAATTACTTATAGCTATAATAGCAATAGAAATTGCTGATATAATATTTGCTACCGATTCTGTACCAGCTATTATCCTATTAACGAAAAGCGAAATATTAGCATATTCATCAACAATATTTGGTACAATGATTATAAGATCTATTTATTTTAATATAAACAAATCACTAAGCAATATTCCTCACATTGAAGGATTTCTTTCAATTGGTCTGGGATATCTAGGAGTAGCCTCTATATTAAGTTTTCTATATAAATATACAAAAGGATATTATGGATTTCACATACCAAATTTTGTTGATGCCTTAGTTACTATTTTAATAATAACAATAGGAATGCTGTTTTCTTACCTAAGGTCAGATAAATAAATTATTGAAATATAATTTAGACATTAATAAACATTATTAAAGCTCATAATAAACAACAGATAAACCTATTAGTCTAGTATGTAAAACAAAAATTTTTAATTATAATAAATAAAATATATGTAGGAAAAGCCTGTGATTAATGATGGCAAATTATAACAAGATATTAATAATTGATGGATATAATGATGAACCAGGAGGATTGGGAGTTCCGCCATATATAGATGTATATCCAAGGTATATATCAGGAGCTATTTGGTCTGTCTATGAGTCGCTAAGAATTGATTATGTTACCGTTGATGCGTTTAGGAATAAGCAATGGATTAGCAGAGCAAATAATTATGATTTATTAATTTTCATAGCCGGCGTTGTTGTACCAGGAAAATATATAGGTGGAAAACCAGCTACTGGTGAAGAGCTTTCTTTATGGGCCAGGCTAATAAAAAATCCTTTTAAAGTTCTTGTTGGGCCTGCTGCAAAGTGGGGTATTGGTGAAGGTGGAAAAAAGGCATTTAGTCCGATAAACTTTAAAAAAGCAGGGTTTGATGTGCTAGTAACTGGTGACCCAGAATTATATTTTTATGAATTTTTAAAATATGGGGAAAGCTATGCTGCACCTTATAAAATAAGGGGAAATTACGATCAAGTAGATAAGTTTTCTATAAAGGGGGCTAAAATAATTAAGCAACATCCTAACTATGGAAAAAACCTGATTATAGAAATAGAAACATACAGAGGATGTGCTAGATGGATTAGCGGTGGTTGCAGTTATTGTGTAGAACCATTAAGAGGAAAGCCTATTGATAGAAAAGTTGAGGGTATTGTAAATGAGATAAGTGCATTATATAAAAATGGAGGTAGAGCATTTAGATTGGGAAGGCAGGCAGACATTTTAGTTTATGGATCAAAAACTCTTGGCGAAGAAGAATGGCCAGTTCCAGAGCCAGAAACGATAGAAAAATTGTTTTATGGAATAAGATTTTATGCCCCTAATCTAAATGTTCTTCACATAGATAATGTCAACCCAGGAACAATCTCTAGGCATCCAAACGAATCTCTTTTAGCCTTAACAAAAATAGTGAAATACCATACACCTGGTGATGTGGCAGCATTTGGCATAGAATCTTTAGATCCGAAAGTAATAAAAATTAATAACCTAAAAGTTCAATACGAAGATGCTATCAAATCAATAGAAATAGTAAATAAAATTGGAAGGCAAATTGGATATAATGGTTTACCAGAAATCCTGCCTGGTATTAACTTCATATTGGGTTTGCCTGGAGAATCTAAAGAAACATATTATTACAATAAAAAATTTTTACAAGACCTTTTAAGTAAAAAATTACTTGTTAGAAGAGTTAATATTAGAAATTTACTTGTTATAGAGGCAACAAAAGTATCTAAAATGAAATTTAAAATTGATAGACAAGAGCCTTTAGAAAAATCATTCAAATACTTTGTTAGAAAAAAGTTTGACCCAGCAATGCTTTCCTTAATTGCTCCCAATGGAACAATTTTAAAAGATCTATGGATAGAAGGCTGTGAAAATGAGTATTGCCTCGCAAGGCAAGTTGGTAGTTACCCGTTGATGGTAATTGTAAAGAAAAAATATCCAAAATTAAGCTTTATTAGAAGTATAAGAATAATAGGAGTGCACTCTGCAAGGGCCTTGGAAGGTATACCATTAGAATGATATATATTTAATTTTTACTTTATAGATCTATATAGGGATAAAAATGACTGAGGTAAACCAAAAAGAAAATGTATTATTAAGAAAAGTACAGATAACTGGGGGATCAACTTATATAATTTCGATACCTAAAGAATGGGCAAAAAAACTAAGCATAGATAAGGGCGAAGATATTCTAATGGAAATGTTAAATGATGGCTCTATTAAATTATACAACCCAAAAATCAAAGAAGAATATAATAAGAAAAAGATCAAGGAGATTGATATAGATCCTAGATTGCTTGACTCTGCAATAATTATGGAAATAATATCAGCATATTTAGCAGGCTACAATTCAATTAAATTAATTTTTTCTCCATTCATATCAGAAAGAGTTGAAAATATAGTAAATACAGTAAGAAATAAAGTTGTAGGCTTAGATATAATTGAGCAAACTGAAAATAGCATACTTTTACAAGTTGTTGTAGATTTAACATTAATATCTGTAAAACAAGCAGCAAACACTATGATAAAAATGCTTAAAACCATGACAGACGACTTTATAAACTCTATAACAAATAAAGATGTAGAAACTTTAAGTAGTATTATAAAAAGAGATGATGTAATAGATAAACTTTACCTATACATATCTAAGCAAATTAATCTGGCCCTACAAGGTAGCGTAAGAACTGAAGATCTTGGAATGAAAGATCTAAAAGAAACTGTAAACATATATACAACTATTAAAAGTATTGAGAGGATAGCAGATCATATAGTATCCATGTCATCATGGCTTGTTGATACTATAAAAGATATAGAGATGCCTGAAGAATTGCTAAACTTCATAAATAAAGTTAAGAATGAAGTTATTAAAGTAACAAATTGTATAGAAAGTGAAATAAACATAGATGAGCTCGTAAAAAGTTATTCTAATCTACATGGATTAATAGAAAATGAAATAGATTTAATAAAATCTTTAAGGGGTTCAAAATATTTTTACGAGTTATATCCTATATTTGATGGATTAAGAAGAGCTCTTGCGTATTCAATAGATATAATAGAATCCCAAGTTTCTTTAGAGATGCTAAGGAATTTAAACAAAAAAGTTTAATTTTGCTGTGAACTTTTATAAATTGTGGGCATAATGAGAGAAGAATGTAAAAAATTTATTGAATTGCTCATGAATTTGTCTAGATTAAGCTTTAAGGAGAATGAAACTGAAAAACTTTGCGAAGACATAGAAAAGATACAAATGTTATTAAAACAAGTTTCGTCTATAGGAAAATATGATGTAAAGCCATTGTATAATGTATGGGATGGTTTATTAGAACCACCATATTATATAGAAATTCCAAAAGTTAGGTTAGATGAAATGATTCCAGAAGATAGATTATTGGACAAAAAAGTTAAAATACCATGGAGAGGGGAATAATGAAGCAACAGGCCATAGATATAAGGCAAGATATAGTTTATGGAAACGTAGATCTAGAAGACTATGTTTTAAAAAAATTAGAAAGGATCAGAAAAAAAGATATTAACATCAATGCATACATATCATTAGATTCTGAAGATTTTTTAATTGAAAGAGCAAATGAAATAAAAAACAAAATAAAACAAGGCAAAAAATTGAAACTAGCAGGATTAATTGTAAGCATTAAAGATAACATATCTACCAATTTTTTACCAACAACAGCAGGTTCAAAAATTTTAGAAAATTATATACCACCCTATAATGCCACTGTAATAGAAAAGATATTGAATGAAGGAGGAATAATAATAGGTAAAACAAATTTAGATGAGTTTGCAATGGGTAGCACAACTGAATTTAGTGCGTATGGACCGACAAAAAATCCATGGGATCTAAGCAGAGTTCCAGGAGGAAGTAGCGGAGGAAGTGCAGCTAGCCTATCTTATGGAAGTGCAGATTTATCCTTAGGCAGCGATACTGGAGGCTCTGTACGGTTACCCGCATCTTATACATCTGTCGTGGGTCTAAAACCTACCTATGGAACAGTAAGCAGATATGGGCTTATACCTTACGCAAACAGTTTAGAGCAAATAAGCCCTATGGCAAGAAGTGTTAAGGATGTTGCTTTATTATTAGATGTAATAAAAGGTTTTGATGAAAAAGACGCAACAAGTTTAAGAAACGATGTAATACCAAAACACGAGGATAAAAAAATTAGGCTATGCATGCCTGAAGAGTTAATAAAAGATTCAGATAAGCCTATAAAGGCCACAATTATTAATATATTAAATAAGTTAGAGTCGGAGGGATTGGTTATTGAATATGATAGAAAATTAAACAGTTTAAAATACGCATTACCTACATATTATACAATAGCCTTTGCTGAAGCTGCTAGCAATCTTTCTAGGTATGATGGCAAATTGTATCCGAACATTTCTATAGAAAAGACATATAAAGAAACTAGTGAAAAAACTAGAACAATAAACTTCGGGTTCGAAGTTAAGAAAAGAATTATGATGGGCGTTTTAGCTCTGAGCGAGGGATTTATAAATGACTATTACATAGCAGCAACAAAAGGTAGAAGAATTATCAGGGATGAAATTTTAAATTTAACAAAGGATTGCATAATTGTAAGTCCTGTTTCTCCGATACTACCTCCTAAACTAGGAGAAAGGATAAGCGATCCGCTAAAACTATATGCTATGGATATATATACAGTTGTAGCTAATTTAGCAGGGGTACCTGCTTTGGCAATGCCTGCAGGGTTTTATAATAATTTACCAATAGGAATACAATTTATGAGTAGTCCATTTGATGAAGAAATCTTAATAAAATTAGGAGCTTTTGTAGAAGAAATTACTGGCCTATCTGGCATAATAGCTGGTGATTAAATTGAAATACAAAATTGGGCTTGAAATACACACGCAACTAACAGAATCTGGGACGAAGCTATTTTGTAGTTGTGATTCAAATTATAGGAAATACGAACCAAATACCAATGTATGCCCAATATGCCTCGGATTACCAGGAGCTTTGCCTGTTCCAAGAAAACAACCAATTAAACTGGGTATAGCTGTAGCTAAGGTCTTTAATTGCGAAATCCCAGACTATATGGTATTTACGAGAAAGCATTATTATTATCCAGATATGCCAAAAAATTATCAAATAACACAATACGAAAAAGCTGGTGGAATGCCTGTTTGCTTAAAGGGTATATTAAAATATTATGATCCGGATAAACACTTATGGAAATCAGTTACATTGAGAAGGATGAACATAGAAGAAGACCCAGGAAAAACTGAATATAGTGAAGGAAGCATATTGAATAGCGAGTTTGCATTAGTTGATTATAATAGAAGTGGTGTACCTTTACTTGAAGTCGTAACAGAACCAGAAATTCCCACACCAAGAGATGCGAGAAAGGCTGTGGAATATCTATTATTAACCATGGAATATATAGGAGCTATCAATCCAAGATTGGAAGGGTCATTTAGGGTAGATGCCAACGTTAGTGTAGAAGGAGGAGAAAGAGTAGAGGTAAAAAATATAGGTAGCACACTAGATCTAGAAAAGGCATTAAAGTACGAAATATTTAGACAAAGCAAAATTATAGAAGGCAATGGAACAATAAAAAGAGAAACTAGACATTGGGATCCTATTAGAGGGATAACAAAATCTTTGAGAAGCAAGGAAAGTGAAGAAGAGTACCTTTATTTCCCCGATCCTGATATTCCTGCAATAAAAACAGAACCTTTGCTTAAAGAGGCATTAGAGCATATACCTAAAACTCCAGAAAGAATAATGACAACTATAATAAATTATGGTATAACACCAAAAATTGCTTGGAGTTTAGTAACCGTAAAGGCAAGCGCCGAACTATTCTTGGAAAGCGTTAGAAATGAAGCAAGCCCAAAAATAGTCGCTAGAATTTTAGCTATAGACTATAAAGGTTATTTAAAGAAATCTGGAAAAAATGTCTACTCAAGGGAAAATTGGCCTAGAAAAGAGACATTAAAGAAAATCAGCGATTTAATAACAAGTAAGATTTATACATATGATGAAATTAAATATAATGTATTGCCTCAATTAGTCAATGATCCAAATGTAGCAAGCTTAAATCTGCCAGAGAAAATTTACCCAGACAACCTGATTAATAATGTAATAGTAGAAGAAAAAAATGCAGTTAAAGATTTTTATAGTGGTAAAATGGAGGCGCTTGATTATTTGGTTGGTAAAGTATTAAAGAGAGCTAGAGGAAAAGCTATAGATCCAAAAATTATAAGGCAAATGATAGAAAACTCTCTAAGCAATTTAAAAAAAGGTAAGCAAAATATTTAGACTAAGAATTTTAAGATATGCTGATCTTTATCTTACAGCTTTAAGTTTAAATTTTATTTATGAAAAGAAAAAGATATTTTAATATGAATAAATTACTTTCTTTTAATTAGAGGGAAATCAACAATCTTCGCTTCTCCTGTCCTTCCCCTACCATCATTAATTGTTATAGTTTCGCCTAAAATTGCATATCTTGTATCTATATAACCCATACCAATTCCTTTTTCTAATATTGGGCTATAGGTTCCACTAGTTACCCAGCCAACTTCTATATCATCTTCATACATTTTATAGCCATGTCTAGGTATGTATCTCGCATTTGATTTTTTCATTTCTAATCCAATTCTGATCCATCTTAAACCTTCTTTTTTGCATGCCCTTAAAGAAGGCTCTCCTATATATCCGGTCTTATTCCAATCAATTGCTCCCATTCCATATCTTAAGCTTAAAGCGCAAGGAAACTTTATTGGATCTTGCCCATACTCATTTCCTCCTAAAACAAAACCCATTTCAATTCTTAGCGTATCTCTTGCTGCTATGCCTATTGGTTTAACGCCATTATCTAAAAGCAATTTATAGAGCCTTTCTGCATTATTAGGAGTTAACCAGAATTCAAAGCCGTCCTCTCCCGTCCATCCACTTCTGCTTGCTAGATAAATATTTATATTGTTTAAATTTTCATTTAGCCTAAATTCTAAAGGCTTTAAATCTAATGCCCAAGATGCTTTTAATTTTTCCATAACATATTTACTTTCAGGTCCTTGCAAAGCTAGCAAAACATAATCAAATGTTAAATCTTGAATTTTAACATCGTATTTGTTTTGAATAGCTATTTTACTCAAATGAGTTATCATTATTTCTCTCGCTGATGCATTTGGAACTGCTAGCCATTCATTATCGTTTATTTTATACCACATTTCATCATCTATTACCCTTGCACTTTCATTCAGAGACAAGATAGGACCACTCATAAAACCTTCTTTAGTGCTTGATAACTTTTTTGTAAAAACTATCTCTAATAAATCTAATGAATTTTTACCTGATATCTTCAATCTACCCATGTGACTTATATCGAAAACACCAACGGAATTTCTAACAGTTTTATGTTCTTCAATAGTAGAGCTATATATCATAGGTACATTCCAACCAGCAAATTCACCAAAAGAAGCATTTATTTTTTGATGAAGCTCTTTCAATTGAATATCATTCATATAAACCACCAAAAAATAAATAACATATTCAAATTTAAAAATTATTTTGATTTGCTTAAAACTTTAGAAAGGTTGCACCAAGAGCTGCACAAATTGGACATTTCTCTGGAGGTTCTTTCGCTATTAAAGTATGTCCGCATACTGGACAAATCCAAATATAGCCATCTATTGGCATATCTTTACCTTCATCTACATATTTTTTTGCCTCTTTGAATAATTTAGCATGTATCTTTTCAGCTTCTAATGCAAACCTAAAAGACATTTCTGCCTGTTTATCCTTTTGAAATTTAGCCAACTCAATATATGCTGGATACATCTGCTCTACTTCAAATTCTTCACCCATTATTGCTAATTCCAAATTTTTGGAAGTATTTCCTGGACCAAATGGGGCGTCTGCAACTACTTTCCTTCCTTCTTTTAATGAATCAAGCCTTGAAAAGTGATTTCTTGCATGAACTTGCTCGGCATAGGCTATTGCCTTAAAAAGTCTAGAAACATTCTTAAATCCTTCTTTTTCTGCTATTTCAGCAAAAATTAAATATCTCATATGGGCCATAGATTCACCGCCATAAGATGATTCCAACGCATTTTCCGTCATTTCAGGATGCTTAGACAATTTGTTCACCATATATGCAAAACAAATTGTAGTTAATAAAATTTTGTTTCTTAAAATTTAAAAGTCGACGTAAGAAAACTTTATTGATTTACTTAAATCATCTAATTTTCTCCAATCCTGATAAGATAATTTCCAGCCAACTGCTCCTGCATTTTCTATTGCCTGTTCTTTATTTTTTGCTCCAGGAATAGGTAGCACGTTTTTGCTATAATTTATCATCCAATTCAACGCTACTTGAGAAGGCGTTTTATTATATTTTTTAGCAATTTCTTTTATTTCATCGGCTAACCTTAAAATTTGCTTATAATTTTCAGGATAATAAACAGCATCATCCCTCCTTACATCTCTAAAATTGGAAACTTCGCTTAGAGAATACTTACCCAGTATAGCTGCTTTAGCCAATGGACTCCACGCAAGCATTGTTAGATCATTTAGTTCAACATATGGTATTATTTCTTTTTCCGCTTGTCTTTCAACAATATTATATCTATTTTCCATTATCTGTATATCATTTTTTGATAAACAATATCTAGCAGACTCTGCAAGCTCTACTGGATAATCGCTTAATCCAAGATATCTGACCTTACCCAATTCTACAAGCCTTTCAAATGCCTTCATATATTCACAGGTTGGATGGTTGTGCCAAACTGGAGGCCAATGAGCTAATAAAGCATCAATATAATCAGACTGTAGTCTTTGTAATGATCTATCAACTGCTTTGAATACATCATCATATGATAAAAACTGGCCAGGTATTTTTGTAACAATTAATATACTGCTCCTATTAATATTTAATTCTCTTAATGCTTTCCCCAAAAATGATTCACTCATTCCCCTTCCATAAACCATAGCTGTATCCAATAGATTTATTCCCAACTCTATTGATGATGATATAACCTGCTTTGCTATATTATAATCAGTTAATCCCCATGCATCACTAAATTGCCATGCACCCAATCCGATTTTAGAAACCTTTTCATTTGTCTTACCTAATTCCATGTATTCCAAATCTTTTCACCAACAATATATTATTAAAAAACATTTTAAAGATTAATATTTATTTAAAATTAAGATAATCTAACAACTTTATTTATTAAAGGATCAATACCTGTAACCTCAATTTTTATTAAATCATTATTTTTTAAATAATTGCCTTTAGCATGACCGACTCCTGCTGGGGTTCCAGTAAAAACCATGTCTCCTGGATATAACGTCATTAATCTAGATGCTTCAACAATTATATTTGCATAGTCAAATATCATATCATTAGGACAACCATGCTGTACTTCAATGCCATTTAAATAGGTTTTTAAGCAAACATTTTCAAGCTCTGAATAATCATCGATAATCTTAATATAAGGGCCTGTAGGAGCAAATGTGTCTAATCCCTTAGCTTGGCTCCAAGGTAGGCACTCGTTTTTTTCACCATATTGCAAATCTCTACCAGTTACATCATTTCCTGCTGTATATCCAATTATTGCTTCCTTAGCTTCTTTAATACTAGCATTTTTAACTTTTTTACCCATTAATAAAACTACCTCTCCTTCATAGTCTGGTTTTTTAACAAAAGACGGTATAATTATTTCATTATTATGGCCTATTAATGCACTTGGTGCCTTTAGGAAAAATGCAGGTTTATTACCATTTTTCATTTCCTTAGCATGTTCCTTAAAGTTTTTACCTATTCCTACAATTTTACTTGGAAATGGATTTGGAGGAGGTAAAATATCAGATAAATTTGCCTCGGGTTTATTGTCTAATACTAAATTTAATATAGTAGATAACTCATCTAATGAATAAGGCAATGATTGAAAAAATATCTTAGAAGTAAATATTGAGTTGTTTTTTGCATGTTTTTTAAGGCTAAAGAAATTATTATCATAAAAAACTGCTAAATAATAATCATTTCTATCTAAAGAGCCCAAATTTAATCGAATCTCTTTTTGCAATATAATCACCATCTTATATCTAATTAATAAGAAATATATGCATTACTACAATTTTAAGAATTAAATATTTAATAAAATGCATTAAATTAAAAGTGTATTATTGTCTAATAATTGACTTTTATAAACCATAGAGGTTTTTATAAGGAAAAAGATTAATATTTTTTAAAAAAAGAATTATAATAAATGGTAACCAATATTGAAAACAATTACAAGCCTATCACTACATACAAAAATATTGACAAAGTTTAAGAAGAGAGGATAATAATATTGAAATTTTCAGATTTAATTTTTAATATAGAAAAAATCAATAAAAATACAATACCAAGTTTATACCTAATTTTAAATAATTATTCTGAAAACCATTTCAATAAACCCTTTCCATTACTTTTTATAGATTTTCCTATAAATGCATTTAAAATCTTGTGTCAAGTTTCATCTGAGTATAGTGCAAAAATAATAATTAAGTTATATTTAGAGGCATTAGGCCTAGACGATGATAAAGTTGAAAATTTGATAAAAAATCTCGAAAGTGGTAATGATAAAGAATTAAAGGAATTAATTTTAAAATTAACTAACTAAATCAAATTAAGTACATCATTATACTTACCAGTCAATATTTTCTTAGCCTCAGAGTCTATTAACCATGATATCCAAGTCACCTCCACTGGCCTAATGTTAATTTTTTTCAATAAATTTTCAACATCATATATATATTCTATTATATTATGTTTTATTATATTAGTTTTAGATTTGGAAAAAACATTATCTAAAAACTTTATAACTATTTTATCTGGCATTAATGTATCGATTCCCCCCATAATTCTCAAGTATTGAAATGTAACTATACCTACACCTTTTATTTTACTAATTTCTTCATTCTTGAATTTGTTTAAGCTAGATGTTTTTGCCCAATATATAAGTGTTTCTCTATCATCTTTATTCCTGTATTTTGAAAATACTTTACTAATATTTTTTGCTACTATCCATGATCTTTCGTTCTTCCAAACTTCTTTCAATTTTCCTAAGTCATAATTAGATAAGATATGAAAGTTTGTTATTTCATTTGTATCATAGAACTTTCTCTTAAACTTTAATATTGCTGGTATAACAGCGTTAAAATAATTTAGTCCAACACTTGTAAATGAAGCATCTAGTATCATTAAGATTCCAATCCCTTGCCATCTCATAGAGTTTAAGCTCCTTTCCACAAAATCATTTAACATGTATGCCTTTGATTTATAGTTCTCGATGATTTCTTTAATATCTTTTAATTTAGTATCATTGATCTCTTTTTCTTCCATTAATCTCCCCCAATAAAATCTCTATAATAAAACCTTTTCTTTTTAACTAAAATTTAAAGATAAATCTATTTATTTTTTAAAAAATTCAAATATCTTAGCAAATAATAAATCCCTAATATAAATATAAATACAGAAACTATATAATCAAACATAGAAAGCACATAATTATTTGTTCCAAAAAAATAACCTATTAATGAAAGAACTATATTCCATGGCAATGAACCAATAAATGTAAACAAAGCAAACTTAACTATGTTCATATTTGCAAATCCAGCAGGCAGAGAAATAACTGATCTAACAGCAGGCATTACTCTACCAGATAATATAACTGAAGAGCCATGCTTATTAAACAATTGATCCGCAGTTTCAACATATTTCTTTTTAAGTCCTAAGTATTTACTGGCAAAACTAATAAAGGGATTTCTAATATATTTCCCTATATAATATAATATTGTAGACCCAATGAGGTTTCCTATAGTTCCAGCTGTTATAATTGCAAGTAAATTTAAGTTGTTGGTTTTTACCATTATACCAGCTAATGGCATAACTATTTCGCTCGGAATAGGAATCAACGCACTTTCTGCTATCATTAGAGCTAAAATTCCGTAATAGCCACCCTTTATTAATATGTTAATGCTTAAATTTATAAAAAATTTTGTCAAATTGCCTCCTAAAAAACTATGATAAAAAATTATAAATATACCCAACAAAAAGAAAACTATTGATATTATCAAATTTGTTTTGTCTTTTTTCAATCATTTGCACCGTTTATTATTTATTTGCTCTGAGTTATTTTCTTTACTAGTTGACACTTTTTAGCAACTACCAACACTGGTATATTGGAAGGTACAACAACTTCATCAACTACTTTGATTGATCTTACCTTATTATTTATCGTATTAATATCTACATCTTGGGAAAATACTAGTTTTTTAATATTTGAAAAGACTATAGGCTTTTCAGCAGTTTCTAGGTCATTTTTTGTTACTGTTAGTTCATTAATATTGCTGACCAAATCAAAATCTGCTATACTTGTTATTAATTGTTTAAATGCATCGAATGGACCCTTTAATATTTTTGAACTAGTTTTGCTTACTTTATCAGTTATTTTTTGAGTAGCATCTTTACTTGCTTCGACTGTTACCAAAAACTGACCCATTGCCTGATTCATTAATTCTCCTACTGTAGTTCCTAGCTCCTTAGCTGTTTTTGAAAAACTTTCGTACAAATCCTCGTTAAGACCTCTTATTGTATATACTTTTTCCTGTTTCTTTTCTTGATTTTCTTGATTTTCTTGCACATTTGGATTCTCAGACATATTTTTCACCTATATAATACTTGTATTACAAAGCTTATAAGTATTTCTATCTTTAAAGCATAATAAACTTTTAAACTAAATTAAAATTTACAATATGGGGAAAAGCAATGTTATCTGATATAGTCTTATATACAATATTAGTATCTGGTTTATTTATGGGCATACTTATAAATTACAAAAGACTTGCTAATAATAAATTTAAAAAATCACTAAACCTATTAATAACCATATCAATATTTGATCTAATATTTTTTATGGCATTAACAGCTAGCAGTTACATAAGTGAATTCATATCTAATATGCAGGGATTATCACTTATATATTCTATAGCTCTGTATTCTGTTTTACCAGGTATATTTGGAGTATTGATTTCTAGACTAATGAATGGTGGGAGAAGTGGGAAAAAGAACTAACGAAATTTTACCGCCATTATTAATTTTTTTATTAGGTTTAATTATAGGGAAAATCATCAAGATAAATGCATTAATTGTTGAAAATATTGCCATAACATGGCTATACATATTGATAGGTTTGATAGGTATTGAAGTTGGTGTCTCAGGCAAAGAAATAATAAGATCTGCTATAAATGGAATTAAAGACGGTTTAAAGCTAACCATTTCAGTTTTAATTGGTGATATAATTGCTGCCCTAATATTATATAAGGTGCTTAACGAAAACATTAAATATGCTATAATAATTTCCTTAGGTTCTGGATGGTATTCATTAACAGGGCCATTTCTATCTATATATAATCCTTACTTTGGGATAATTGGATTTATATCAAATTTATTGAGAGAGGTTTACACATTATCATTATTTCCATTGCTATATCAATATTTTGACAATTCATCTATAGCCATGGGTGGTGCAACAACAATGGATACTACGCTAGGGATTATAATAAGGTATTCTGGCCTCAAAAATGGTTCATCGGCTCTGATTCAAGGACTGATAATAACAATAATTTTACCAATACTATTTCCATTAATCATTGGACTTCATTAACTTTTAATTTTATTTCGCTTATTTCATTTATAATCTCCTCAAATAACTCTTCTGATTGAGCGTATGATAACTTAATATCATATTTTTTATAAAAAAGAAAATATGATACAAGTCCTGTTATAATATCACCTGCTCCAGTCATATCTTTAACCGGGTTTCCTTTGGGCTTAATCTTAATAATTTTTTCTTTATTAATTATTATGGTATTTTTTAAACCAACAGTATATAAAATATATTCAGATTTATTTTTCAATCTGTTTAATATGGATTCAGGTTCATCGTCATTAGATAGATGCATTAGGTCTAAATAAGAATCAGGCAATTTATTATACCATTCTTTTATTGTCCTAGAATATCCTTGGGAATCAAGAACTAATGGTTTTTTTAATATAGAAAGCTTATCAATTGGATATTCATTATTAATTGGTGATACAATGATAAAATCATTTTCCATTTTATTAATAATATTAACTAAGTTGCCAACATTTATGCTTTTTATGTTACCAGTAAACAAAGTAAATCTTTTACCGTTATCATATTTATGAAGAAATATAGCCCCTTCATTTTCTTGTTGCTCCCCTAAGGTTTTAACTCCTATTTTTTCTTGGAGCTTAACTGTTTTCATTGTTTTTTTTCCTATTGGACCATAAAAATTTACATCGCAACCAATTTTTTTAAGAGCAAACCCCATAAATAAAGGTGGTCCACCGGCGCTTGTGATCCTTTTTTCATTAATCTCAATAACATCTATAGTTGGGGAAGATATTATAATTGCTTTGCACATAATCTTTACCTCTCTAATATTTTAATAAATGTTCAAATTTTATAACTATATGTTCTCATTATTATAAATACCATTGTATAAAAAGCTTGGTTTGCTTTTTAGCTCAATAAAATACATTTGAGCAATTCTTGCTAGCCTCTGTATTTTTATCCCATAATTGTTTGAAACTAATAGTAAAGCCTCTCCTCTTCCTTTATATCCTGGATCCCATAATGCGCAATTTAATGTAGCCCCCATTCTCAATAAAGAGCTTCTAGGTAAACAAAGTCCTATAGCATTATCCGGAATAGAAACAATATCAAAAAATCTTATTTTGTATTCCCCTTTTGCTAAGTTAAAATATTCATTGCTAGGTATTAGCTCTTCAACATTCGGTAGATCCCTATTATTAATTCCTAAGATTCCATTATTTTTGAATCTATATACAGAATCCAGCCTTAGGTCTATGCCAGCAGGTTGGATTTGACACTCATCCGCATCAGGAACAAAATATTTTGCATCTTTTCCTGTAAATGCCATGCAATAGCACCAAAAATTATATGATTTAGAAAACTAAAAAATTTTAATAGAATGGCACTATATCTAATCTCTGTCCATCTTTATTATATAAATATATTTTATCTTTTTCTTCATCTTGGGTTTTCCTATGAGATCCATCGCAGTAAGGTTTATTTTTTGAAAGACCGCAAGCACATATATGAATTTCTTTATCATTATCTAATTTTATTGCATATGGTTGGTTTCTCTCGTGCAAGATTATTCTAGCCATCTGTATTCACCAAATTTCCTTTATAATCAAAAACTTTAAAGTATTGTATATATTATGAATCTAGTGTTATTTTTAAATTATTTTATAATATGGGGTACAATGAATATGGCAAACATTAAGTTAAAGAAAACAATAATGGTTATAATTGTCTACAAATAATCTTTTTCCTAGCAAATTGTATTATTCCTATAAATACTCTTAAAACATGCGTTGTAATTAAAACTATTAAGCCTACAGTATAATATCAACCCCATTTAATTTCGTCATACTTGAGTAAAAATTGCTAAATCTAAGAGTTTTAGTGTTAACTATTGATTTGGACTGACTAATTGATTTATATTATAATGATATACATCATTATGAATTATAATTAATGCAAAACCAAATATTATTAATATGGCTGAAATTATAACGCCAATCCTCAATGCCCATCCAATAACATCTTCAAAAAAATCCTGATATTATACTTGCCAATACTAAAAAGGCAAAATATACAAGTTTCATCATTTAGGATTTAGCACCTCGCCACATTCAAGTATAAAAGGTATTTAAAAGTTAAATGACAAATTTATTGTATTAATTATATTATCTATTAAAAATTTATTTTTAACATTACTAAGTTCATTAATTTAACATTTTATAAGGATCAGTTATTATATTAAAAAGAGGGTAAAAATGGAGGAATCATTTCAAAATTTTATTGCCGATTTAATAGCAAGAAGAATATCAGGAGATATAGTTTACAGCAATAATCCTAATGTTGGTTTAAAAAAATGGAGGGACTATTTCGAAGTCTCACAGCTTGAAGTAGCTAGGATAATGGGGGTTTCTGCAAGTGTTATTAGCGATTATGAAAAAGGTAGAAGAGCGCCAGGGGCTAACTTTATAAAAAGATTTGTAAGAGCACTTTTAGTTATTGACCATCAAAGGGGATGGAAAAAGCTAGATGCTCTATCTAAGGCTTTAGGTATACCCAGAGGAGCAATAATAGATATGATGGAATTCAATGAGCCGTTGTCTATTGCAGATTTAATAGAATTAGTTGATGGAATTCTTTTGTCACCAGATTATTCAGATGCAATAAAGGCATACGGGTATACCTTAATAGATAGCATTAAAGCCATAGCAGAACTCAGTGGACCTCAGTTTTATTTTCTTTTAGGTTCAACGCCAGAAAGAGCTATTGTATTTTCTAATGTTGCTGCAGGTAGAAGCCCAATGGTAGCCGTTAGAGTTTCTTTAGTAAAACCTGGAATCATTATAATACATGGGCCCAGAAGATACATAGATCCATTAGCTATCGAATTGGCTAGACTAGAAGGCGTACCATTAATATTAAGCCTGGTCAAAGATATAGATCAATTAATAAAAAGACTAAGATCAAAAATCAGTTCTGAGGATTCTAACTTCCTTTCAGCCTTAGAATAGCTTCTGCAATATCTCCATTGGTCTCTCTTAACGCATTTCTAGCAGTTGCTTCATCAACCCCTGTTTGATCCATAACCAATTTAATATCTTCCTCACTTATTTCCATAATTGATTCTTTTTTTATTTCTTTATTTTCTTTATTTTCAACTTTTTTTGGTTCTCCTATTATATATAGCATTGTTGGCTGTCCTCTTGCTTTTATTATCATCACTTGCGGAGAATCGACTATATAAGTTGATCCATCTTCAGTATTTATAGAAATGTTTGTTGCCTTTAGCTCTTCCATTTCCATACCCATTCTTTTCATGGCTTTTTTTAGATCTTTAGGATTTACTCCCATCATATTTCTTCCACCACGTATATTTTATGTAGAAACAAGTAAATATATTATATTATTAAATATTAAGCCCAAACACACCAAACTAATATGAAAATCAAGAGGTTAGCAAATAAATGACAAAAATAAAAATACTAGGAAGTGGTAGAGAAGTTGGTAGAGCAGCTATAGCTATCGAAGATAAAGAAAAAAACGCTTTATTAGATTATGGGGTTAACTTTGATGGAAATGATAGACCAATTTTTCCTTTTCATATTAGGCCTAAAGATATAGATGTTATAGTATTAACACATAGCCATCTAGACCACATAGGAGCAGCTCCTACTTTATATATTTCTTTAATGCCTAAAATGACTGCAACCCCTTTAACTTTAGATATCAGCAAGATATTGCTTATGGATATGATTAAACTTAATGGACCTTATTTACCATTTGATGAACAAAGCGTTAATGATATGCTTGTTTATTCCGATACATTAAACTATGAAAAGACGGAAGAATATGGGAACTTTTTAATAACTTTAATGGATAGTGGTCATATACCAGGTAGTGCAAGCGTTTTAGTCGAAAGTAACAACCATAAGATATTATATACTGCAGATATTAATAATGTTGAGACTAAGCTCAAATACGGCCATAAACTTAATGGTGTTAAAGCAGATACATTAATTATAGAGTCTACATATTCTACATCAAATCATCCGCCAAGAGATGAAACAGAAAAAAGGTTTTACGACGATGTAACTGATGTAGTTGAAAAGGGTGGGATAGTTTTGGTACCTGCATTTGGGGTTTCAAGAGGTCAAGAAATAATGTCTGTTTTGGAGGAAAAAGGTTTTGGATACTCTGTCTGGATAGATGGCATGATAAGAGAAATAGCTGAGCTATATATAGCCCATAGCGATTATCTAAAAAATCCAAAGATATTGCTACGAGCATTACAAGAGCAAAGAATAGTTAAAGGATGGAGCGATAGAAGAAAAGCCTTAAAACAACCTGGAGTAATAATAGCAAGTGCTGGCATGATGAAAGGTGGGCCTAGTCAATATTATATGAAAAAAATTGCTAATAATAGCAAAGATGCAGTTTTTATGGTCAGTTTTCAAGCACCAAGAACTCCAGGTAGAAAAATACTAGAAGAAGGCATATTTGAAGATGGCAATACGAAGGTAAATGTTAAATCGAGAGTTGAATGGTTTGATTTTTCAAGCCATATCGATAGAAAAGGAATTATTGAAACTGTAAAGGAAATTTTGGGCATAGAAAAAATTATATTAGTTCATGGTGAATACGAAGGCCAGACAAGCTTAGCAAACGAAATTAAAGAAAAAACTGGCATAGAAGTTATTATACCATCAAACGGAGATGAAATTGTTTTAGATTAATTTTTAAGTTTTCTAAAACAAATAACAATTGATGAGGAATTTGCCGAGTACTGAGCTAAGGCTATGAAGAGCACAAATGTCTGATTTTATTTTAGATTATTAATAATATAATTGGCTATCTCCAAAAAACCCGATCCACCGGGTTTAGATGCTATGTATTTGACTAACCTTTTTACATAAGGTGATGCATCCCCTGGACATGCAGAAAACTTTGTACTTCTAAGCATATCTAAATCGTTTTCCCCATCTCCAACTGTTGCAATTTCTTCCATTTTAATCCCTAATAATTCTGTTGCAGACTTAACGCCAATGTATTTTCCCCCATTACTTGGTAAAATATGAATAGCATAACCACTCCACAAAACCTTGTATCCGTAAGGAATTGCATTTTTTTCTATATTATCTATGTATTCATTTACTTTATCATTTGTTATATTTTTCGGTATGAAAAAAGCCAAATCATGAAACCTAAAGTTATTTTGCCAGCTTTCGATTAACCCCATTTTTAAGGCCATATTTTTTAATTCAATAGGCAAAGTTTTATCGCATATATGATGGTATCCATGATAATAAACTACACAACCATTTTCAGCTATCGCGGGCCCTGTAGCACCTATATATCCTCTTAATCCTAATGTAACTGGTAAAGAGTTACCTGAAACTAATGATACTTTAATTCCATTGGACTCTAATAATCTAATACCATTAATAGCATCCGTGCTTATTCTCACATCTCCTCTCCTTATTGTTAATGTCCCATCAATATCTGTCGCTACTAATTTAATTGCCAATGTGTCTCCCTCCTAATTTATTTGCCTCTTCTAACCCTAAAGTAAAGGGTTTTTCGAGATCTAAAGGGTTAATGCTCTTTATATATGCTACTTTTCGTTATAATTATAATAATATATAGTATTTACTGTATTTCTTAAGTAAATTATTCAATTTTTTAATTAGTTTCATAAGATCTATGTAATTTAAAATAATGATAATTAATAAAAGAAGATTTTATTAAGAGTTGTTAGACTAGAAAGTACATTCATTTAACATACTTATATATGCGTCTATTAAAATTAAACAATGTATCTTCAAAATAATTTATGTTAAGTAGCATTAAGTGTTTATCCCGTATAATATAAAAAATAAAAATTATGAACTTAATAATCCCCATGGCAAGAATATAAAAACTGAAACTACAGCAACTATTATTGTTGATGGTATAAAGCCTATTATATTTAATGCACCATCACTACCTATATATGTCATAATTAATATGAATATAAGATAAACAACATACCATATAGATTTTTTAAAGTCTCCTTTAACTTTAAATATAAATCCGAATACAATAGAGGCAACAATTCCTATAGCAATTGCATATGGAACAGATGGCCATCCGCTCCAAAAAGCAATTAATGAAGCAGAAATAAAAGCCAAACCACTCCATAGCCAACCAATAGGCAATCTATAATTATTTGGAGTTAATCCTTTCCTTCTAGCTGAAAGCATAGTAACTGGTAGTGTAGCAAAAGCTAGATAACCGCCAACTACAGCATCTTCCAATAAAGAATAAATTGCATGGACAGGTGCTGTTAGAAAAGTTAATATTGCACCAATTATTGCAAATACTATCAAAGACCAATATGGTATAGCATATGTTTCGCTTACTTCCTTTAATTTTTCTGGCATATATCCAGATCTTGCCATAGAAAAAACTACTCTAGTTCCACCACCTAAATATATATATATCCTGTTACAAAAGGACCAAGTATAGCAACAATTAATATTAAGAACAATGATATGTTGGAATGAATAGCAGATGAAATATCAACAAAAGGATTACCTGGTAAATTAGATATGGAAGTCCAGTCGCCTGGTTTAAAGCCAAAAGAATTCCATTTTATGCCTCCAACAAAAACTATTGAAAATAATATATAAATAATAGTTTGTCCAATAACTACTAAAATTATAGCCTTTCCCAAGAAGTTTTTATCTTTTACTTCTTCTGCAAAATCTGGTATAACTCTTATTCCACCATATGCAAACATAGCCAAAGGTATTGCATAAAATATTCCTGAGAAACCATATGGAATAAATCCTCCGGGTAGAGATATGAAATTCTTAGCCGAGAAAAACACAAAAGAAATTGATAAAGCTGCAACAATATATAATATTAATTTAAAAATGCCTAATCCTAATGTAGATTTCCCAAATACCTTAACACCATAATAATTAAATGGAACAAATAAAAGCAACAAGATAGTACCAACAATAGCTCCTAGAGGTGTTGGTATTGTAGAATTTGGAACCAATAGTTTTGGAAAGAAATACGCCAATCCTTCAACAGTTGCTAAAGCTTCTATTGGAGGGATAAAAAGATACCAAACTAAGTTCATAAACGATGATAATAGATTTAAAATGTTTCCATGTGTATATAAGGGATACCTTGCAGGTCCTCCTGCTTCTGGCCATACTAATGATAACTCAATAATTGGAATAGCAATAAATGTATAAAATAGTGCTCCAATAATCCATGAAATAATTAATGAGGGTCCTGCATATCCAGCCATTCCAGCAGTTGAAAATAATACTCCAGTACCAACAGCTCCTACTACGCCTGCTATAAATATTTCCAAAAATGATAATTCCTTTTTAAGGCCTGTACTTTTGTTTGGATTCTCTTTATTATCCAAACAAAAGCACCTAATTAAATTATTCTTTAAAGAGTATAAATTTCTTATGCGTATAATTATTAATAAAGATTTAGTTAGCCAATTTAGTTAATTAAGTTTTTATTAGTTGTAATGTTTTTCTTATTTTTTAAGAATTTTATAATAAACTTATGTTATAAAAAAATTTAAAATTAATTTTCACTATAAATTATTCTGAAATGATTATAAATACTTTATAAAATAATATGCTTGGTCATAACTAAGGCTAGTTAATACTTTATTGCAATAGTAAATGAAATTTTATTAATAATATTATGAATAAATAACGAAGCTTTTTATTGATTGCTTATTGCTTTATTAAAAAAGATTATTCTTCCATGAATTTCTTTTTATCTTCATTGCTTTTTATACCCCAATATTTTTCAGGGAACTTACCACTTTCTACTTCAGTTTATAATTTAATATGCCTTCTTTTATTATTGATTTTAAATCTACATAATTCTTTGCAAACTCAGGATAATAGTCTCCGAGACCTAATAAATCATTTATAACCATTATTTGACCATTACAATATGGTCCGCTACCAATACAACTGGTTACATAAATATTTTCTAAATTATCTTTTGAAATCTTTTCTCTATATATGTATGATTTTGTTTCTATTTGATTACCATCCAATATAGTGTATGTGTTAAATATGCTTAGGAATGCAATTAGAAGAATAATTAGAGATATTAAAGTAACCGCAACTAGAATTAAATAATATCAAGTTAAAACTTCGTGAATTCTTATAAAATGATAAAACCCAATACCTATAACAATTAATATTAATACAGCAAATAAAATAACTATATTTCTGGAAAATAAAACCTTTATTTTTTGATCCAATTTTTTTACCAATATCTTAAATCTTGATGTAATTAAAAATTAATATGACATTAAAAATAAAAATTTATTGTTAACTCCCCAGTTAACAATGGTTAAGTTCTTGCTTGCATTTTTGTAGTTAAGTTATAAAATGACAAAAAGAATGGCAAGCCTCACCCCTTCTGAGGGGCAAATAAAGTTTTAAAAATTCTAAAATGTGTTAAGGTATTGTGAAAACAATAAGGTGTGGGGAAGCCC
>JBMFKU010000013.1:0-37009 GCA_049971805.1 Caldisphaera sp. | reverse complement strand
GGGCTTATGGCGTTAAGGTGATCATAGCCTTTCAAGAGGAGACAAAGGACTACATGAAAGAACTCTTTGAGGACTTTGTAGAAATTGTTAAGTCATTTTCCTCAAGAATTTATGGTCATAGATCTTACAAATATGAGAGGTTAAGGAAGGGTAAGCAGATCATGGAGAAGGTAATAAAGGTTTTTAACCCCTACCTGATGACGGGCTCTGCTCATAAGGGTATTAAGGTTGTGAAGGTAACTAATAGGTATTTGGAAAGTAGATATGTTATATTGGAAAGAGACTCAATTGCACCCCTTAACCTTGTAAAAAGGGTAGATATGAGGGTAGTGGTGTTTCCATCGACTAGCCCCAATGATTTAAGGGTGAGCCTGTATGACCCTTAAGAGGCTGTGGCGGACTAGAGATGGTTAAAAGTAAGGGTAAGTTATGCCAGAGGTAAACACTCGGCTTGCCATTACTTTATAGTCTGAATTTTTTATAATTTGCTTGTTTAATTTATTTATACATTTATTATATAAAAGTACCTATAAACCTTAATAAATACTAATTAGTATGGTGGAAAAATTGCCAGAAATTGAACCAAGGAAAATTGGAGAAAGAACATGGATTATAGAGAAAAGGGGTTGTATGAAAGTTCCATCTATAATATATGCAGATGATTTTTTAATGGAAAGAATGAAACAAGATATGACATTGCTTCAATCAACTAATGTTGCATGTTTAAATGGCATACAAAATTACAGCCTAGTTATGCCAGATGGACATCAAGGTTACGGATTCCCAATAGGTGGAGTTGCAGCTATGGCTATAGATGAAAATGGTGTTATAAGTCCTGGAGGGGTTGGCTATGATATTAATTGTGGAGTTAGGCTCATAAGGTCTAGCCTGACTGGAAAAGATGTTAAACCAAAAATAAAGGAATTAATAAATCTTATATACGAAAACGTACCGAGCGGTCTAGGCTCAACTGGAAAATTAAAATTAAATAACAAAGAGCTAGATGAAGTTTTAAATCATGGAGCAAGATGGGCCGTTGAAAAAGGCTATGGATGGGATAAAGATATTGAATTTATAGAAGAAAACGGAAGCTGGAAAATAGCAGATTCATCTAAGGTAAGCAACAGTGCAAGAAAAAGAGGGTCTGAAGAGCTAGGCACCTTAGGTAGTGGGAACCATTTCTTAGAAGTACAGATGGTAGATAAAATATTTGATGATAGACTTGCAAAAGCTTTTGGTATATTTGAAAGGCAAGTAACAATTATGATACATACAGGTAGTAGAGGACTTGGCCATCAGGTTGCAAGTGATTACTTACAAATAATGGAAAGAGCTATGAGGAAATACAATACAATACCACCTGATAGAGAATTAGCAAGCATACCATATTTATCTCCTGAGGCACAAGATTATACTAAAGCTATGGCTGCAGCTGCTAACTATGCATGGGCGAACAGGCAAATAATAATGCATTGGACCAGAGAGAGTTTTGCTCAGGTATTTCATCAAGATCCTGAAAATCTAGGCTTAGAATTAGTTTATGATGTTGCACATAATATAGCGAAGCTTGAAGAATACGATATAGATAAAAAAAGAAAAAAAGTTGTTGTGCATAGAAAAGGGGCGACAAGAGCCTTTCCTCCAAACAGTATTGAAATACCAAATAAATATAGACCCTATGGACAACCTGTTTTAATTCCAGGAAGTATGGGAACAGCTAGCTATATTTTAGCAGGTATTGAAAGCGGCGTAAAATCATGGTTTACTGCTCCCCATGGTGCAGGTAGATGGATGAGCAGATCATCGGCAAAAAGAGAAAAGAATTATAAAGAGGTTATAGAGGAATTAGATCAAAAAGGAATTTATCTTAAAGCTAGTAATGTATCAACAGTTATAGAAGAGATGCCTGAAGCATATAAAGATGTTGATAAAGTAGCTGAAACTGCTGAAGCTGTTGGGATAGCAAAATTAGTTGCTAAACTAGTACCATTGGGAGTAACGAAAGGTTAGCCTCTTATGATATTAAATGTTAGAAGTTAATTGAAATTAAAAGAAAATTTTACATAAATCTTTTTAAACTTGCTACAACCCTTGGAAACTGAAATTACCAAAGGTGCTAAGGATGGGGCATCGTAAGAAATCAGCAGCACGTCGTGGTAGCTTAGGATTTTATCCTAGAATGAGAACAGAGGAGTTTGTACCAAAAATAAAATCTTGGCCAACAATTTCATTGCAAGAGCCAAAATTATTAGGATTTATAGGATATAAGGTAGGGATGACACATATATTTATGATCGAAGACAGGCAAGGATTACCTAACTTTGGAAAAGAAGTAATAAAACCTGTAACAATAATAGAAACCCCGCCGATTTATGTTTTAGCTGTTAGAGGCTATGGCTTTGATTTAAATAAAGGTCTATATCCTTTAACTGAAGCATGGGGGAAAATACCAGAAGAAATTGAGCTACAAAGAAGGATACCTACTCAAGGAGAATTTAAAGAAGAAAATAAAAAAGAATTACAGAAGAAGGCAAGTGAAATAAAAGAAGTTAGGGTGTTAATAGCTTCACAACCTAAGCTTACTGGAGGTTTAAGCAAAAAAATACCAGATATATTAGAAATAAAAGTTGGATCAAATGATATAAAAAAAGCATTAGACTTTGCATTGAATAAATTGGGGCAACAAGTTACAGCAAAAGAAGTTTTTATGCCTGGACAGGTCATCGATGTTTTATCAGTAACTAAAGGAAAAGGATGGCAAGGCGTTATAAAAAGGGCTGGTGCAAAGCAATTACCGAGATGGACAAAACATAGAAAAGGTAGCAGAAAAATTGGAGCAAGGAGTCATGGATTAGGTACTTGGTGGGAAAATCCTTCTCCAGGTCAATTGGGATTTCATAGGAGAACAGAATACAACAAAAGAATACTAGATATAGGGGAGGATGGATATAAAATAACACCAGCGGGTGGATTTGTCAATTACGGTATAGTTAAAAGCCCTTATCTAATTTTAGATGGCTCAATTCCCGGTATAACTAAAAGACCAGTAGTCTTAAGGTATCCAATTAGACCACCTATTTGGTATGCATCATTAGGCATTAAAAAGCCACAAATTACTTTCATTAGTCTATCTAGCAAACAAGGTGTTTAGAGATGAACTCAATAGTTTTATATTTAAGCCCTAAAATATCTGTAAACAAGTATAACCAAAACGGAGAAATAGATGGAGAAATAGAATTACCTAATGTATTCAGAGTTCCTATAAGAAGAGATTTAATAATGAAGGCATTTTTAAGCGAATTCACAGCATCTTTACAGGTAAAAGCAAGAGATCCCATGGCAGGAAAGAGAACAACAGCTAGAAGCATAGGTATTGGTCATGGAGTTGCTAGAGTCCCTAGAGTAAAGGGTGGTATGAGAGCGGCCTTAGCACCCATGACTAGAAAAGGTAGAGCGGCCTTTCCTCCAAGAATTGATGAAAAAATACATGAAGAAATAAATAAAAAAGAAAAGGCCTTAGCAACTATGAGTGCACTAGCGGCAACAGCTATACCTGAAATAGTTAAAGAAAGAGGACATGAATTTGAAACAAAAACAGTTCCTGTAGTTATTAATTCAGATGTATTGCAAAGCATAAAGAAGGCCAAAGATGCAAGAGAACTACTAAACAAAATTGGTGTATATAAAGATATTGAGAGAGCATATGAAGGAATTAAATACAGATCAGGTAAAGGAAAGATGAGAGGAAGAACATATAAAAAAATAAACAGCATCTTATTCATAATCGATAGCTATAAGACTCCATTTGCTAAAGCTGTATTAAATATGCCAGGGGTTACGGTAACAGAACCTTTTTTGGTTAACGTGTTAGACCTTTCTCCTGGAGGTGTACCTGGAAGGCTAACAGTTATAACAAGCGAAGCATTAAAAGCATTACATAATAGATTCCCAATAGGTGATTAAAGATGAAAGGAAATGATATAGTTCTAAGGATTGTAATGAGCGAAAAGGCTTCTAGACTAATGGAAGAAGAAAATACTTTAACATTTGTGGTTAAAAGAGACTCAGCAAAACCTGATATAAAAGATGCCATCGAAAAGCTATATGGGGTAAAAATTGAATCAATAAGAACAACCATTACTCCTAAAGGAGAAAAGAAGGCATACGTAAAATTAGCAAAAGAATTTAAAGCCACTGATATAGCAACAAAGTTTGGTTTAATTTAATTAAAATCATCCCTTTTCATTAACTCGATTTTCCTTTGCTTTTTCCTTTATACCTTGGTTTATTATTTCTAAAAATCTTTTAGCTATTTCCATAAATATCTTTGATGCCTCTAATTCAGGATTATCTAAGAAAAATGCCAAACCATTATCGTTGCTTTCTCTAATCTTTGGGTCTATGGGTATCTTACCTAAAAATGGTATATTATATTGTTTTGATATCTCTTCTGCTGCACCTTTTCCAAATATGTATTGTATACTCCCATCAGGGCATTTAAAATAGCTCATATTTTCTATTATACCAAGCAATGGTATATTTAGTTTCTGTGCGAAGTTTGCTGCCTTTTTAACAACATATTTAGATACTTCGCTCGGTATAGTTACTAAAAGAAAACCAGTTAAATTAGGTATTATTTGAGCAATTGTTAGCTGTTCATCTCCAGTACCTGGAGGTAAATCTATAAGTAAATAATCGATCCCTTCCCAATCTGTATATGCTAATAATTGTCTAATAGCAGTTGTTTTAAGGGCACCTCTCCATATAACTGGTGTTTCTTCTTCTGGTAGCATTAGTCCAACGGAAACTGCCTTTACTCCATATTTATTTATAACAGGTATTATAGAACCATCATCTTTTGCCAATAAACCCTTTGACATGCTTAAACCTAACATTTTCGGAATGCTTGGTCCATGAAAATCTGCATCTAATATACCTACGCTTAGCCCCATAGAGCTTAATGCTATAGCTAAATTAGATGTAACAAATGATTTACCTACACCGCCTTTGCTGCTAAGTATTGCCACCTTAAAAGGAATCTTTTTCATCCTCTCAACTACTTTCTTTTGCTCATCTTGTATTACTTTCATCCTTTGTGCTTGCTCTTTATATTCAGCTGCTTTAGTTGACTTTTCTTTAAATTCCTCGTTTTTTATCCTTAAATTGTTGCTCATTTTTTCACCAACAATACCTGCTATAAAGGAGTTTTATATTTGTTAGCACTAACCTAATATTTACAAGTTGATAAAATCCATACTTTAGAGTAACAATGAACTTATAATTTATTTTAGAAAATTCAACAAAATTAATCGATAAATAAGTAACAAACCCTCTCTTTATTGTAAGTCTGATTTGATTAAATTGTTTAATGCTGTGCTTTAAAATTTCAAATCATAAAGAATTAATAATAAAGTGAGGTAAACGAATTTAAACTTTGTCTTTTAAAAATTCTGTGGGAGATGAGTAGGTATGACCACCCAAAGAAATATAAAAGAAAAGGAGGAAAAAGAGGAAGAAATTAGCGATGAGGATAAATGGTATATGGTATGGTTAGATGCTCCATTCCATGGAGCACCAGGTGGATAGCAATTTTATTTTTAAATTCTCCATTTAACTAGTTTTTGGGAGATAATAATGCCGAGAAAAGAAAAAAGTAGAAAACGTGTGTTATTAATAGTATTTGCAATCTTATTGGTAGTAATATTTATGATACCAGTTATTGGATTAATATTCCATTAGTTTTCAATTCTTTTTAGATTTTCTAGTTTTACGTGATACACCAAACTTATCTAAAGTAAGCTCTTTACCTTTATTTTCGCTTTGCTTAATAGCTTGCTCTTTAACACTTTTTTCTTTAGCATTTTCTATATCTTTTACTCTATTTCCTGCTAAATATTTTAATTCATCTTCTGTAAAACCATAATATTTTGATAGAGATCCGGCCTTCGATAAATCACCATATCTTAACATTATAATTAAATATGGTAGCACCTCAGATTTTACAGTTTTTTTAGATGAGTGGATTCTTTTTGCTATATTATCTGCAATATTATCTCTAGATTGTCTAGTTGGTCTAAGCTGTGCCATCATCTTTATTTTTTCTGGATAAGAAAATCTGTTTTTTAATACATCACTATTTTTTCTTGCAAAAGATACCCCCGGACCTATTAAATCAAAAACATAGGATAGAAAATCCCAGTTACCAGATTTTGCTCTGCTTAAAAACAAAGAAGCCCTTGCTAAGGAATCCCATGCCCTAAATACATCTTCGGGGTCTCCATATTTTGCCGGTATATTATCATTAAGCCATGCCATCAGAGTTTCATAGTCTTCCTCAGAATTTGTTACAGCTTTTTTAGATTGCCATGCTTCTTTTGCATAAAAAACACCATTTAATGTCCTCCATAAATCTATGCTTTTATCCCTTCCTTTTATTACTAAAGAAACTATATTAAATGTGACCTTACCATATCCTTCTGCAATAGATTCTAAGTCATTTATTGCACCTCTTAAATCTCCCATGCTTTTATCTGCTATGAATTTTAATGCTTCTCTTTCGCATTCAATCTTTTCTTGGTTACATATATTTTGCAAAACAGCTATTATTTGGTTAACAGTTAGCTGTTTAAACTCTACCATAGAAACAAATTCTCTTAAAGGCCTTAAAGAATCCTTCCATGGATCATTTGCAGTTAAAACTATCGGATTTATTGTGTTAGGTATGATTTTTGTTAGCTCTTCAACTCCCCCAATATCATTTCTAGGACTTAATCCATCTACTTCGTCCATTAATATTAATGCCATCTTTTTAAATAAAGGTCTTTTTTGAGATGCAATTAAAACTGTTTTTCTAATATCTTGAGTTCTTCTATAATCACTTGCATTTAATTCAAGAAGCTCTAAGTTGTATTCTTTAACTACAGCTTCAACTAGGCTTGTCTTACCAACCCCTGGAGGACCGTAAAATAAGAGAGCTTTCTTAGCAGGTATTTTTTCTTCTAACCATGAATGAATCCACGTTAATACCTGACTTTTTGCCTCTTCTTGATTTATTATATCATCGACCTTCTTGGGTCTATATTTTATAACCCATGGTATTTTTTCATTAACCAAATTAAGCACCCAATTTCTTGCCCATCATAGATAGCCATGCTAAGAAAGAACTTAGCTGTATATCTTCATCACTTCCCTCAGAAATCCTAAAATGGATTTCTCCCAAATAGTCTGCTATCATAACTCTTAATTCGTCACTTATCTTTAAATCTGATCCCATCAATTCTCTATGTATTTGCCTAACAACGTCTTCTCCACTTAATCCATATTCTATCATTACTTTCCTCAATATTTCTCTTGCCTCTATAAAATCACCCTTAATGCTTATTTCTATCATGTCCCTAATATCTTTTGGTCTAGCCATACCTACAACCTTAAATACTGTATCAGATGTAACCTTTCCAAGATATGCAGAGGCCTGCAAAACATTTATCGCTTTTCTCATGTCACCCTCCGAAATCTCATAAATTATATCTAATGCATCTTCATCATAGTCTACTCCTTCTTTTTCGGCTATATATTTTAACCTAGAAACAACATCATCTTTGTTTATAGCAATAAATCTAAAAAATGCGCATCTGCTTTGTATAGGATCTATTATTTTAGAGGGGTAATTTGCTGCTAAAACGAATCTAGTTGAATTGCTATAAAGCTCCATTAATCTTCTTAATGCCTGTTGCGCATCGCTTGTCATATTGTCTGCCTCATCTAAAAGAACTATCTTAAAAGGTATTTCTGGTGGGGTTTTACTTCTTGCAAACTCTTTTACTTTTTCTCTTATCGTATCAATACCTCTTTCATCACTTGCATTTAATTCTAGCATAAACTGCGTATAGGAATCCCCATACAAGTCGTGAGCTAAGGCATGGGCAGCCGTTGTTTTTCCTATTCCAGGAGGACCAGCAAATAATAGGTGAGGCATATTTTTTTCTTGTACAAATTTCATTAGTCTATTAACTATATCATGCTGATTTATTATATCCTTTAGTGATTTAGGTCTATATTTTTCAGTCCATAGAAGTTCCAATTCAGAGCTCATTTTTTGCACCAGATTAATAAGGATAGGTGAAAAATTTAAGGATTGGGTTTTTAGAAAACTTCCATCTTAAACAATGCATAATTTTAACATAGGGATCCTTATCCTAAATAAAAAATAAGCGGTAATTTTAAAAAATTAGGTTTAATTTCAATTTTTGCTACACGCTTATATTGTTAACTGGGGAGTTAACAATTAAAAAATATTTAAGGTTATAGTTTTCCTATGCTATCAGGTATTCTTATTCTAATAGTTTGGAAACCTTCTCCTTTGTTTGCACCTATTATATCAAATTCATCAGGCTTGCCTGGGTGCTCATACAAATACTTTAGATTTATAAATGCATTATATATATGAGGCACATCCTTTCCTAGCCTATCATTGAATACTGCAATATATTCAACTATACCTTCTGGATTTATTATAATTGTGCCTCTCTTTGTCATGCCTGACCTTGTATTTAAAAATCCATAGGCAGATGAAATCTCTTTCCTTATATCATCAACCAATGGGAATTTTACATTCTTAACTCTTGGACTGGTTTCTACCCATACTTTATGGGAATAAACAGAGTCAGTGCTAATTCCTAGTATTTCTGCATTATTTTCTTTGAATTTTTCGTAATAGGCCTGAAATGCCTCTAAATCTGTTGCACATACAAATGTAAAGTCTCCAGGATGGAACGTTAGAATAACCCATTTTCCTTTATAATCACTCAATTTTATTTCTTTAACCTTATTTTCTGCTGGGAAATAAGCTTTAGATTTAAATTCTGGTGCTTCAACTCCTACTTCTACCATTTCTCTCACCGACTAAATAGAATCTTATTCTAGTATAAAAATCTTTCTTATTAAAAATTGTTTTTAATTTTTTTAAACTGAGAAAAACAATTTTATAGAATTCTCCATCACATCTAAAGATCTTTGCAAATCATATACCTTAACATACTCATTATAAGAATGGGCAACAAAGAGCTCTCCTGGGCCATAAATTACTGTTGGTATATTAACTTGCCTTAAATATCTACCATCTGTCGCACCACTTTCTATTCTTAACAAGGCCTTTTGATTCAATACCTTCTCTATAGAATTCAATACAACCTTTACAACTTTTTCATTTATTGAAGTAAAGTTTGCAGGGCTAGTATCAATTGGAATAACTTCTGCTAAGTTTCCTATAATTTCTTTTAGGCTGTTTCTAACATTTTCACAAACACAACCAGGGGGAATTCTCATATCTAGTTCAACTTCACAATAATCTGGCACTACGTTTATCTTGCTACCCCCTCTTATAACACCTGGATTAAAGGATATTGATTTTATTTGATTTTCTATATCACTTAAGCTTAAATTTTTATCATTCAACGCATCAGAAAGAGCAGTTGCTGTATCCTTTATTGCCCTTTCTATGTCTTCAGGAATTTTTATTTGAGAATTCAATTTATCTATAACTTTTCTAGAATTTGTTAAAGCATCATACATTTTCATTATAGCATTTTCACCTAATAATGGCATACTTCCATGGGCATTCCTCCCCCTAGTTATTATCTTTGTTTGGCATAAACCCTTTTCTCCTATCGAAACCATATTATAACCTGATGGTTCTGCTATTATTGCGGCATCACCCTTTATTAAATTATTTTCTACTAAACCCTGCATTCCAGCATGACCTCCAACTTCCTCGTCTGCGCTTGCAACAAACAACAACGAACCTCCTGTTTTTTCAATAAAATCGACTAGCATTAGGGTCGAAACTATTATAACTGCAAGCCCACCCTTCATATCAGTCGCTCCTCTCCCAAATATTTTTCCATCGACAATTTTTCCAGAAAATGGAGGATAAACCCACTTTGTCTCATCACCTGGAGGAACTACGTCCATATGGCCATTTAATATAAGTGTTGGACTATTTTTGCCTATCTTCGCGATTAGGTTTGTTTTATTTTTTTCAAATTCATGGAAAGTTGATGATATCCCATAACTTTCCATTAATTCCTTTATATATGATGCTACATCTTTTGTATAACCTGGAGGGTTTTGAGAATTAATTTTTATTAGATCAGAAGTTACCTTTACAACCAAATCATGTTGCTCCAAATTCTTCACCCTTTATTTCCTTTCCCTTTAGTGTGGGCAGTGGTTTAATAAATTGTGTTTTAACCTATTGAAATTTCAGCTTAAATGAGGTTCAATAATCTAAAGGTAATTTATGCTACTTTTTTCTTTTTTGCTTTATCGCACGGGATAAATTGACAGATTTTTATTATAATGTTAATAAAAAGTGCATAACTAATAGAAAGAGGAATCTTATGTTTGATGCTTAACTTGATCATAATTATAACTAAATTGTTACTAATAAACTTAAAAACTTTTTATCACTTAAAGAAAAAGTTTGTTGTCTATTTACCATGCAAAAGTAAATATGTGGAGTTCTCTAGTTATTATTATTGATAACAATATAATTATTAAAATTATCAGCCTAACGCTAAACGGTCCAGCCCACAATTTTCTTAATTCCTTCCATTTACTTTTTATATATTCTTCGCTTCCGCTTAATAACGGACTAGAAAGTTTAACAGTCCTAGGAACCAAAACCAAGGAAATTAAGGACAACAAAGGTAAATAATTTAATAAAGCCGATATAACTAAGGATAAATACATGACTATTATAGTGGAATAGACGGCATATCTTAATTTTTTTAGACCTAAAACTAGAACTATTGTCTTCTTGCCAAGCTCTCTACTAGCTTCCATTTTAAGGGAACTGCTACCCAATAAAATAAGAAATGTAAATGCACCATTTATTATCCCTACTAAAAGAGGATATAGAGATAATATATCACCAGTTTGAACAACGAATGATCCCCATACCACTAATGGACCCATTGTTATTCCAGCTATCAACTCCCCTAGACCTCTATATTTTAATTTAAATGGTGGTTCACTATATGCTATGCCTAAAAAAATCCCTATTATGCCTATAATTATTATTGGAATTCCAACAGCAACAGCTAAGTATATACCACATACTAAAGCTATTCCTAAAAGAAAATAACCTACGTTTTTGACCTGTGAAGGAGGAAGATCCAAATCAAGAACAGCATTTGGTCTATGAAAAAAACCAGATTTTCTGTAAAGCATATCCACTCCAGATTTATAATCTGTGTAGTCATTAATTAGGTTTACACCAGCTTGAGCAGCTAAAATTCCCAAAAGAGTTATTATATAAAATAAAGGATCTATTTTATTTGTTTTATACCATGCTACAGCAAAACCCAAAGTAACTGATGAAAATGCACTTGTTAATGTCACTGGACTAAATGATTCTATCCATTTTTTAATGCTCATATGCCCCCCTTTTATTAAAATGTTTTTAGCTTTTTATATAAATTTTAGGTAATAATAAAGAGACGATCGCACCATATATGGGTGGGAAAATTAGCAAAAATATTGATAATCTAAAATCAAAATATGTTCCTACTTCTAACAACAATAAAGAGGCCCAAACATGGAATGAAGACCCTATAAGAGCAAATTCCCATGTACCTTTTGCAACTAGTTCTTCCTTATAAAGCTCTCTTGGAACAGAGTAGATAAATGGTACTGCAATTGCTTCTATATTAATTAAAGTTAACGCTATAGCTAAATTAATACCATTTGGCTCAAAATATAAATAAATAAAACCAATAAAGGATAATATATAAGAAATAGCTACTATCTTAGACATGGTTTGTGATGATTTTAATACATAAGCTAATATCCCACCTATAATAGTTATTAGAGCACCTGTATAACCAAATATTTCCATGGCTAATGGTATATCAGATGGACTATAAGATGATACAAACGGAGGTAATAAAACTCCTAAAATTAAATTAAATCCTGCTATTGTAGCCCAAAAGAAACCCATTAACCAGGTCCTACCCATTTTATATGTCGTCCCTTTACTTTCATTTTTTAAATTCATCTGCACGTTTCTAAAATTCCTTAATTTAATAGAGTAAAAAAGTGCAAACAAAAATGATATTATTGCAAATAAAGAGTATACTATCAAAGGATTTTGAGACGATACTATATAAACAGAGGTTCCTATAGCAACCCCTCCAGGTATACCTGAAATAGAAATTGATGATGCCAAAACTCTTTTATTAAATTCCTTATATAAAAAGGAATAAAAATTAGAAAAAACTTCTATATAAAATGTTACAGTCCCCTGGATTATCCTGAGAATTAATAACTCATAAAAATATCTTACAAAAGGCATTAAAAACAATGATAACGATATCAATATAGATATTCCCACAATTGCAAACGACAAATTTTTGTAAAATTTAAGAAATCTTCCTACTATTTTTCCAAGTGGCATACCAAAGAAGTAAGCTAAGTTACCCCACAAAATTAAAATGGGTATCTGGGTATTAGTAATCTTGCTAAAATAGCCAACATAAAGCACATATATAGATAAAGCAGTAGTTGTTATTGCTGCTGTTATAAAGCCTAGCAATGGTAAATAAAAAATATTTATATTATCATTTTTCTCATTGATCATAAATTTAACCACTCTCCAGTGATTTACATATAGTTTACCAACAATTCTAGTATAAAAACTTATATTTTTTAAACATATAATAAACCAATTGACCTCCTTATGCACTGAAGGACAATGATCACTGAGGCCTTGAGAGTTACTCCCTTAACGGGAGTTACCTGAAGACAAACTTAAAGATTTTATTAAAAGGAATTTAAAAAATTGATGTAGAAAAATTAAAAACAAACTAAAGAGGTCAAACCATTTCAATTAAAGTCATTTTTCAAAAAGATTTAAACTTTTTATAGGAAATATTTAATCGTGAGATGACATTAATGAAGACCTTAGTTAAATTAGCAATTATGTTAGCAATGTTAGCAATTATAGGGGTATCTTATGTAGCTTACAGAGCAAGCATACCAATAAAAGAAGTTAATGTAACAGGAGAAGTATATCTTATATGCAATGACCCTGTTTGGATAACATTTTATCACAATAAAAGCATATATACAGCTAAAGTTGAAAACCACACTTTTTGGATAATATTGCTAAACAATGAGTATTATAACATAACTGAACAATGCGAATCCGGTAAAATTTTCAGCTTTTACAGTTTTTTTAACAACCCTATTTTTATCGAATCCAAAAGTAAAACTTATTTTATAAACTTAACAGTAAAAACGATATATAGCTCTTAAACCGAATTCCCTTATATCTTGATTGATAATTAAACTAATAAGCACTATTTAACAGAAAAACAGCAAAGAAACTAAAATAGTTTTTTATAGATAACAGTTGTTTTTGCTTACAGCTTTTTTACTTGTAAAAGCAGAACAAATATAGGTTTAAGTGTTATGTTTCAAACTTGGATTGTTAGGAATATAAATGATAATTATTATCTTTATCACAAAATACAAAATATGTAAGTATAACAGAAGATATAGTTAAAGCTACTTATTTAATGAAGGAAAAACCTAATCAGCAAACTTAAAAACTCAAGAATCTGATAATAATACCGAAAGCGGCGGTAGTCTAGCCTGGATTAGGACGCTGGCCCCCCAAGCCAGAGGTCCCGGGTTCAAATCCCGGCCGCCGCATTTTATTATGACCGTGCCAGTCATATTACCAGCAAAATATGAAATCGATATATCTTGTAAAAATTGTGACAGCAAAATGAATAGAAAAATGCTATATCTATAAAGTTGATAAATGAAAATTAGGTTTAACAAATTAAAAAGATAAGAAGGGTTAAGACGTCTCCCTCAGGTCAAATAAGGGCGAGAAGTTGGTAACTTTACTCCCACGTAGGTAGGAATCAGAGTAACTCCTATAGGTAACCCTTAAGGCCTCGGGAACTAAAGCCCTTCAAGGCGGAAGAGAGGCAGTTTCATATACAAGATCCTATTTGACTATTTTATGTGGAATATAGTTCTTAATAAGAAGCGAGAGAAATGCGCAAATTGAAGTCTCTAGCCATCCTCTTATATGCCTATAGCAATAAGGCAAAGTTCTATCTCACTTATTGGTGAAGCATGTTCCATTAGATGACTAGCTTTTTATCTTTTTAAATGATCCCTAAAACTTTTACCCGCTATAAATGAAAGCACATCTTCAATTTATAATATGTAAATATAAACAATGTATTTAAAAATTCTTTTAATATATAGAGTAAATAATTAGTTTAACCTTAATAAAATGAGTAAATCAAAACATATTAAAAAGAATTAATGTTTAAGTATTTTCATCGAAATGTATACCAAAATTACTATAATTGATTCAAAAAATGAGATGATCCATGGCAATTTAAGGCCGAAGATACTTGGCAAACCAGAAATTAAGGGTCCTATAGTAAAACCTGCTCCTATAGACGATTCAAATATCCCAGTTTTAATGCCTACGTTTAAAGAAAATGTATTAATTATATTAAATAAAATAATATAATAAACCAACCCTAACCCAAAATATATTAAAGATATAGATACAAGCTGCACAAAAAAACTTCTAAATAAAAATATATTTAAAAACATGATTTGTAAAGTCAAACCTGCTATAAGTAACTTAAAATAATTTATCTTAACAAATGCTGAAAAAATAAAAGCTATAACCATAAATGAACCAGCTATTGTCATAATCAACCCTGAACCATTAATCCCAAATAAAATTTTCCCAAAAACTGGATAAAATGATGAAATTACTGAGGAATTAAACCCATAAAGAAATATTGGTATAACTATATCGCTCATTGTGCTGAAATTCTTCTTTTCTACAATTATATTAACTGCCTGAATCTTTGGAAGAAATAATGATACAAATCCTCCTATTATTGATACTAGAGAAGCAACCAAAAATTCATAAAAATAGGGTTTTGCTAAAAATGAGCCAACGTATGGAGCAAATGATGCTGCAATACTCCATGAGACTGTATAAGCTAATACAGAAATCTTAGCATTTTTGGATATCTTTGAAGATACTTCTATTGAAGGCCAAACTAAAGCCATAGAAACGGCTTCTCCTGCCCTACCTATAACAAAGAGATAGGGCCTATGAACAAAAATATAACATAGTACAATTAATGCATAAAATAATAATCCAAGAAATATCATAAACCTATGCCCGACTTTTTCCACAAATCTACCAAAATATGCTGCAAGAGCTATATAAGTTATACCATAAGATGCTCCCATAAGTCCAAGCTCAAAATTATTTGCACCGAAGTCTGACGCATAAATTGGTAAAAAGAACCTAATTAACGATAAGGGAAATTGAGCTAATGCTGAAATAATAAATAGCTTTAATAGTGCCATCAAGTCTTTTTCCAATTAATTATTCACCTATTATCTACTTTAACCATGTTTACGTTAATTCTCTTTTGTTTCAAATCATAACTGTTTTAACTCAAAATTAAAACTTTCCTTTTAGAATTAACAAAAATTTAACTTTTTGTTCTCAAAGAAAATAATAAAAATAATCCATATTTAATATTTCTAATATAAAAACAAATTCATTATTTCTATATCTTAGTTTAATTGTATTAGCCCATTACAGCTAAGCTTTTATCATAAAATATATCTAATTGCCAAGATCTATTATGAAACAATGTTTTTATTGACAAAAAATATAGAGATTCTATGATAAATATAATCGGGGAAAACAATATGCAGAATGTAGAATTAAATCCATCAATTATCGGTAAACTAAGGAAAGAATATAAAGTTGTTGATAAACAGAAAATGCTAGAGTTCTTTAATAAAATAGAAAAAGAAAAAGGTCTAGAGAAAGAATATGCTTATTATGAAGTAAGCACAACAGATAATTTAGAATATAAAAATGCTATCTTTACTCCAAAATATGATGGAACACAAATAGTGCTAAAGATAGAAAGCAACAAAATTTATGCAACTACAAAAGCTGGAGCTCCTCACGACAATGGAGCACTAACTTTATTATCCTTTGTTTATTCTACAAATAAAAATTTTTCAAATATTATTGAAAAAATTTCAGATAAAGATATAGCAATTCATGGAGAATTGTATGGGAAACTATATACTCCGATGAAGGTTCATAAAAATGATATTCCTATAGATTTTAAAATATTTGATATACAAATAAATAAAAAATATGTAAAAATAACCGATGTAGATGAAATGTTTAAACCTCTCTTGGTAGAAAATTCCAATTATCCCAAATACGAATATCTCTTGAAAAGCGAGGGAATCGTAATAAAAATATATGATGAAAAATTTCATTTAAATACTAAAGATGAAACCATGGAAGGATTAAAGGCATATAAGTTTAAGCCTTATTATTTAAACATAAAAGATGATATCAAAAAATACAAGATAAAAGATGATGAAAAATTTATTTCAGTGATAAGGGAAGTTGTTGATAATTTGAGAAAGGGATATGAAATAAATGAAAGCGTAGAAGAAGTAAAAATTTCTCATAAAAACTTGGAAAGTTATATAACTCAAAATGAAGAAATGATCAAAAATTATATAATGGAGTCTGATACTATTAAAAAATTAATTAAATTAAAATAGCCCTAACAATTTTTTCAGGTACCTTCTAACCAATAACTTAATGTATCTATGATATTTTCTCCATACTTAACTATGTCTAAAGACATCAATGTATTTATTTCGATTACGCCATTAATCTTGGTTATTTCCTCCAATGCTTTTGATAATTCCCTTTGAGAAGGGGCCAATATTTTCACTAAGAATTGATATGATCCTGTAATTTCATGAAATTCAACAATATAACTCATTTTGCTTAATTCTTTTTTTGCTTGATAAGAATTCTCTGCCTTAACCTTTATTAATGCAAACATAGTAATCATTAATCCTATTTTTAAAGGATCGACCCTTACACTAAACCCTTTTATTATACCATTTTCTTCAAGTCTTTTTATTCTTAAATAAACAGTCGCCTCGCTTACATTTAGCTCATTAGCAATTTGTCTCCATGGTTTTCTTGAATCATTCTCTAATAATTTTAAAATCATTATATCCTTTTCATCTAGTCCTTGTCTCATGATTAACCCCTCATATAATTAAGTAATTTAATGGCTAGATCAGGCCTTTTTGCCAATGCTTTAATAATATTAGTTTTGTTCATTTTACCTAGTGCCACCTCTGCATGTACTTCTGCTGGCATACTAGAGAGCAACTCTCTTCTCCTTTCCCTATTCATAGACTTTACCCTTTCCAATATTCTTCTTTGCATGCTAATTGCTTCCTTTATTTTTAATTCTTCCAAACCATTTTTTATATTAACACCTTTTATCATTAAATCTGCAGCCTCATAGCCAGAAATTATTGAGGGTCTAATTCCTTCCCCTGTTAAAGGCAAAACAAATCCTGCTGATTCTCCTATTTTAATTAATTTTTCATCATCTATTTTAACTCCACCAACAGAAATCTTAGCGCCCCTGATCGGAGAAATCATTTTTGCATCATTTATTTTATTATCTATAAACTTTAATAAAAGCTTTGTCAGCTCAATCGCATTCCTATAGCCTCCGACACCAACTTCAATTCCATCAATTCCAGGAAAGACCCAATAATAACCCACTATTTCAGTATCAAAATATATTAGCAATTTGTTTAAATTCTCATATTCATTTGATTTCACTATAATTTGGACTGCATCTATCTTTTCTCCATTATAAAATGGAAAGCCACCTGCCAAAATCCCTTTTTCGATTTTTTTAATTTCTCCATTTTCTTTAACTGTTAAATTTCCATAATTAAAGGATGAGCCTCTATATAATTCTGCACCAGATTCAATTATCAAATCTTCTAAAAATGATTCTTTATTTATAATATATCCTTCCAAAAAATTATCCTTATCCAAAACCTTAATTTCATCCACATATAATGTGGCTCCTCTAATAACTCTTACTATATGTTCTTTCTTAATTTTTATCGGCAGGTCATCACTAGATGGTATACCTAATCCACAAGGCTTTAATGCAAGCTTCTTATTAACCTCATAAACCTTAACTTTGTATCCAGACCTTGCAAGCCTATATGCCATGGAAGCACCAGCTGGACCGGCACCTATAATGCTAATTTCATTAGACATTTTTTACCCCTGTTTTAATAAAAAATAAGAAGTTTAATAAAAATCAACTATAAAACAATAAAAGAAAAAACCTTGTTTGCATATTAATAAATGGTGGAAAAATGGAAAAATGCTCTGGGTTTGAATTTTTAGACCATACAAGCGACGTGCTGATCAGAGCATATGGAAGAAACCTAGAAGAGAGTTTCGAGCAATCTGCACTAGCAGTTTATGAGGTTATGACTGATACAAAAAAGGTCAAGCAGATAGAAAGTAGATATATTGAGATTGAAGGATTTGACCTATATAATTTACTATACAGATGGATAGAATCTCTTCTCTTTTATACAGACTCTGAAGGCCTTGTTTTCAGCAAATTTAATGTAGAAAAAATAAATGAAAATAAATTAAAAGCAGTAGCAATGGGGGAGAAATTTAATAAAGAAATACATGAGCATAGAACAATTGTTAAAGCCATGACTTATTCTCAAATGGATATAAAATTTTCTAATAATTGTTGGATTATTGATTTTGTAGTTGATATTTAAATTTTTTCAATTTTAATTTACATTCTTCACAAAAATCTTTCCCTTTTTTATCTACTTCTTCTAGATTATTGCTAAAATTCATAACACACCCTTTGTTTTTGCAATGACCCAACCCAAACAAATGGCCCAATTCGTGTATGCTTTCCTTTAACAATCTTTCTTTATATATATTTAAAGAGCCTGCATCTTTAAGTCTTTCAGTATAAACAGTTGCAACCCTCAAGTCTATGTTAGCTAAGCCAAAAACAAAGTTTAATCCCTCATAATATCCATCAAACCCTGCTATACCTAATACATATACATTATCTTTTATATAATCCTTATAATAGTTTGCTAAAAAATTATTTATCAAATCTGCATTGTATTGCATCCTTTCTATATTATATGAACCGTAGGGTGGTTGCATAGACCAAATTACTGGAAATATGGTAATATCAAAAGGAAAGCTTTTACTTAAATTTTCAGCTAAATAATCTACGTCTTCTGCATTTGTAATTCCAATTGGCTGTATTATAATTTTTAAATTACCCATAAGCTTCACCTTCCTTATATTTAATTTTTAACCAATTTAAGTTCTATTAGATGCAAAATTTTATCTTATACTATCGAATAAAACATTTAAAAATTCTATTTAAACAATTCTATTTGGATGAGCTAAAGCAAACCATATGAGGACAACCGATGATTACAGCTCTCGTTGCGACATGCGCAACATAGAGCTTGTTTTAAAAGAGGTTATGTAGCTTGGCAGAAAATTACAAAGGAAAAATTAAAATTAATGGTAAAGAGCTATACGAAATATTATCGAGAAACCTTATGATAAACCAAAATGATTTTACTCCAACATTTGCATCATCTTTGATAAAAACACCATTTTCTATATTGATCTCAATAGTATTAAGCCAGAATACAACAGATAAAAATGCAATAAAGGCATTTGAAATGCTGTATAATAAGACCAAATTGGATCCAAGAATCATAATAAGGCTAGGTGCGGAGAAAATATCAGAAATAATAAGACCTGCAGGTTTACCAAAACAAAAGACAAGGAGCATAGTTTCATTAGCAAATTTTATTATTAATAAAGGAGAAGATTATCTATTAAAAGAAAATGAAATGGTTTTAAAGCAAGAATTAATGGAGTTGCCAGGTATAGGAGAAAAAACAACCGATGTGTTTTTATCATTTGTAAGGCATTATCCAGTTTTTCCTATAGATACTCATATAAGAAGGATCTCTATTAGATGGGGATTAGCCAACAAAAATTCATCTTATAAAGAAATATCAAATAAATTATTAGAATTTTTTACTCCTGAACTTTCTGATAAAGCCCATAGGTTATTAATAGCATTTGGAAGAAGCTATTGTAAGGCAAAAAAACCGAGGTGTAAAGAGTGCTTTCTAAAAGAAATTTGCCCATCTGCCCAAATTTGATAGCAGTCTCGCTACCATCAAAGGATTCTTGGGCATATGAAGAACTTTATGATACTGTATTTGAAGCAGACCAAAATGCAATAATAGAAAAAACAAGATATAGAGGCGTGTTTTTAATATATCTTAGTGTTAAAATAGAAAAAGTTGCTAACAATTTTTTACAATATCAACACGCGTTTTTAAGCAGAGTTCTACCGATAAAGTATTGCGGTAATGAGCTAAATGTAATAATAAAGTCCCTTAATGAATTGCCAAAAGGATACATAAAATTGATGATGCATCTAAGAGAACCTATAAAAAATAAGATTAATGAAGATGAAATAATAAATATTATAAAAGAAGAAGGATATAACATAACAAAGAAATCTAATTATGTTTTAGCTGTAGAAAGCATAGATGATTTAATAATTTCTGGAAATGGTATTATCAGAAAATGCGGACCTTCATGTATTATAATTTATTAAGCTATAGAAAAGTATTTCAAACTTAATTAACAATACTTTCATTTGTGAGAGTGAGATTAGTTAAAGAGGTAGTCGAAAGTGTTATGTTTTAATCTAAATCAAAATTAAACAAAGGGATAAAACATGTCAGGAAAGATATTTATCAACAGAGGCATATTTGATGAAACATATATACCATCAACTTTATTAGTTAGGGACTCGGAAGCCAATGTCTTAATTTCAAGATATATGTCTCGATTGGGTGAAGGTTCTGGTTCTACAGATGTTACAGTTGTATACGGTTCGATAGGCAAAGTAGGTATTGGAAAGACTACCTTAGCAAAATATGTTTCAAAAATATTATCAAAAAAAGCCGAGGAAAAAGGAATAAATTTTAAACCTGTTTATATAAATGTCTATGGAGCCCCAAGCTTACATCAAATTTTATCTAGGATTGTCTCAGAACTTGATCTAAACATACCAGTAAGAGGTAATGCAACAATAGAAGTATTAAAAGCCATATCTGATTTCTTGTATATAAGAGATGCCTATGCCTTAGTTGTTTTAGATGAATTTCAATCCCTTCTAATGTCTACAAAGCTAAGCGATGATGAACTTTACCTTCTTTTAAGGGTTTATGAGGAGATCCCTCCAAAGGATAATATAAATAGGCTAAACTTCTTGCTAATTTCTCAAGACTTCAGGGTATTAAGCTATATGAAAGAGAGGATTCCTCAAGTGGAATCTCAAATAGGATTTAGAGTACACTTAATGCCATATAGCAGTGAAGAATTAAAAACAATTATAGAGCAAAGAGCAGTTGAAGGACTTTATGATACAGCTTATGATCAAGATACCTTAAACATGATAGCAGATTATTTTGGCTATTCAGAAATAAAAGGAGGAGATGGAAGCGCAAGAAAAGCTATTTTAACATTAAGAATGGCAGCTGAAATAGCAGATGCAGAAAATTCTGATAAAATTGAAGAAAAGCATATAAGAGAAGCCATAAGTACAAACGCTGTATCAAATATCCCTATAGATATTATAAGAGGATTAAGTTTGCATGAACTAATTATTTTGCAGGCAATTTCTAGTTTATTAATACAAAAGGGGGGTTGGCTAACCAGTGGAGAAGTGGAAGAAGAATATGGAGGATTATCAAAAGGTTATGGTGAAGAGCCTAGAAAACATACACAGTTTTATGAATATCTCAAAAATTTAAACAATATGGGTCTTGCTGAAACAAAGATATCTGGGAAAGGTATTAGAGGGAAAACAACAATGATAAGGCTTCCCTTAGATATTCCAGCAGAAAGATTAAAAGAAGTTATAGAATCTATACTATTAGATAGAGCTGGCAGCCCTAATAGAGGGTAAAAAGGGAAGAAATTTGGATATAGAAAAAGTTTTAGCAAGCAAAGGCAAGGTAAGAATTTTAAAGGTGTTAATGAAAGAGGGCCAAATAAATATTTCTAGGTTAGTGAAATTAACTGGATTGCATCATGATGTTGTAGTTAAAAATATGGAGGACCTAAAAAAGTTAGGAATAGTTGAAGAAAAAAGATATGGAAGATTAAGAATCTATATGGTAGATTTAAGAAATCCAAAAATAAGCGGACTCTATGAAATAATTAAAGAGATTGAAAGCCTGTAAATTAAATAAAGCCCTTTTAATTTTAATGATAAAAACTAAAAAATTTTAGGCATTAACCTTTAATGGGGATAAAAATGGCTCATATGGTTGATGTTACCAATAAACCTATAATATATAGAGAAGCTATAGCCTCTGGTGAAATAAAGCTTAAAGAAGAAACTATTAGAAAAATAAAAAATAAAGAGATTGAAAAAGGTGATGTAGAAGCTGTTTCTTCGGTTGCGGCTATACTCGCTGCTAAGGATTCATCTAAGATAATCCCTCTGGTCCATCCACTACCTATAACTAATGTAGATGTTAATTTTGATTACAGCAATAATAGCATCAAGGTTATCGTAAAAGTTAAAACAAAGGCAGAAACAGGAGTTGAAATGGATGCATTAGCTGGGGTTATGGCTGCACTATTAACAATATGGGACATGACAAAGCAGTACGAGAAGGATGAAAAGGGATTATATCCAAACACGCAAATTTTTAATGTAAAAGTAGAAAATAAGATAAAAAGAAATAGTAGCCTAGATATTTAAAATTTCTTTAACAGCTATCCTTTTGGTAGAAACAAAATGAAAGCACATGACGCATTAAGGAAGGCATTTATAAAATATAATATAGGAGCAGATCCATATTCATTAATGGAGTTAGAAACCTTTGTTATATCATCAAGAAATGAAAAACAAAACGGATTAAGTGGAAAAAATTATCAATCGTTAGTATCAAACTTATTAGATCTGCTTAACAGAGAAGAAGTTGAGAACCCAGATATACTAGCCAAAAAAATAGCAGATTATGTTTTAATTTTATGCGAAAAAGGGTGTGATTAATGAGCTATAATGAAAAGAATCTAATGAGACTTTTAACTCATAGCAATCCGCTAGTTATACATCACTGGGATGCAGATGGAGTCATCTCTGCAGCCACATTGGCAACATATATAGGTCAAGAACTAGAATTTGAATCCCCTCCTTTTGAATATAAAATTGATGAAAATTACTTAGAAATGCTATCAACGAAAGCAGAAAACCATGATACAATAGTTATTCTAGATCTAAATCTGCCTTCCAAATATTTAGTGTCTTTAAGTGCTAAGCTTGGGAAGCCTGTTATATCAATAGACCATCATACCACTAATGACACACCAAAATCCGTTTCTGTTATATATTATAATCCTGCAAAAAACGGGGATCCCGAAGGATTATGGCCAAGTGCTGCCCATGTTATCGCATCTTTAACTGGATCCTATGATCCTTTATTAATATCAAGCAGTATTGTTGGAGACTTGGATAATGCAGCAAAAAATAATAAAGTTTTTAAAAAGTATATGAATGAAATAGGTCTTGATCCAATAGATGATTTCGAAATGCCATTAAATTGCTCATTGCAAATTTGGGGTGCAGAGGCTATGGGTAAAATAGATATTATAAAAACCCTTCCTAGCTCTTTAGCTTATGGAGGTCTTGATCCATGCTATGCACTTTTAAGTGATCCAGTATTAACTACATTAAGACTAGAAGCTGAAGAAGAGCTAAATTCTTTAATAAATAAAACAGAAAATAAGCTAGAAAAAATTAAGGAAAATATCTATTTTGCAAAGATTGATGGAAAAGCTAGACTTATAAGCAAAATTTCAAGGGAAATATCATATAAACATCCAAATGATATAATAATGATCGGTTATTTAGCTAAAAGCACAGGAAATGCGTCTATTTACATAAGAACAAGGAAAGATGATATTAATTTATTTAGTATGTTAGAAAACCTAAAAAATTTAGGATACCAAGTAGGAGGAAAATTCCAATTGGGCAATAATGTGTTGGCAATAGATGTAGAGACTGAAAATCTTGATAAGGCTATCAATAATATTATAGATTATATAAAGAATAAGAATTTTTAAGTTATATCTTTAATTAAACTCTTGCTTAATTTAAAAAATTTTATAGGATCCTTTTTAAAAAAATTATATAAAAATTTATGAGAGTTCCTTGATCTTATACTTTTATATATTATATCAAAATGAAAATCATAATCTATATTTCTATTTATATCATTTATTAAACCACTTTTTTTGATTATATCTATCAATTCATCTACTATTTCTGGATTTCTTTGTAAAGCTATTGATAGATGGTTGGATTTAAACAGCAAAGCCAAAGTAAATTTTATTGACGACTCTAGAGATTCAAGCAAATTAAACCCTTTTTTAATTAAAACATAAGTCAAATAAGCAGATAATGCATTTGGGTATAGCCCCCCACCTGTCAAAGGCTTATTCATACCTGCTGCATCGCCAATAACAAAAATATTATTTTTCCTTATTAATGATTTATTAACTCCCGATATAATTAAACCTCCGTATGTTTTGTATTCTTTTTTATCTATATTATATAACTTCTTAAGCCTATATTGCGTGCTCATCAATTCTCTTTGATTCTCAACACCTGTTCCTAAGATAACCTTATCCTTAAGTGGTACATACCAAGAAAAAAAGTTATTTGATGTAACTCTATCAAATTTAACTGTAAAATGGTCTTCTAAACTTCTAATACAAAACTCTTGATTAATCCCATATACAATTCTCCCTTTAAACCCTAAGCCAACCATCTTGTGTAAAAAACCATTGACCCCGTCTGCGATTATTATTGCATCGTATCTATTTCTACTTAAATCTGAAATCTCATCAACCTTAGTTGATAAATAATCCCTTCCACCATTTTTTATAAAGCTATAAAGTAAATCTTCTTCTAGTTTTTTTCTATTTAACTTAATAACTGGATCTCTAGTCGATAGGTAAACTTTCTCCTTTGTTCCACTTATATTTAAACCATTATATTGGGAAAGCCTATTTTTTTCAGCCTCATCTCCAATAAGTCTTTCTGTTAGGCTAGAAACTATACCAGTACAGTGCTCAGGCATACCAACAAATTTGTGTTCTTCAAATAAATCCACATCTATATTGCTTTTTAATAAATATTTAGAAAATATTAATCCAGAAAATCCTGCCCCTATTATTGCAACCCTCAATTTTTGATCTCCTCTTTATTGCTAAAAGGTTTTCAATACATACCAATCCTGTTTTCTCTGTATATTGCTTATTTAATAGATCTATATTTTTATACTTTTATAGTTTAATACCTTAATCTTAACTGTTTAATTGGGTGCCAGAATTGGCAGGAAAAAATTTGGAAGAATTATTTGAAAAAATAGATACATATCAAGGCTCTGCCTATTTTGTTAATTTATCTAAGATAAACTCATTAGGGTTGGGCAAACTAGAGGAAATGCCATACTCAATAAGGATTTTAGCAGAAAATATATTGAGAAACTATGACGGTTTTGTTGTGAGAGATGAAGATGTTAAAAATATTATGAATTGGAAAGAAAATGCAGGAAAGGTTGAGATTCCATTACATCCAACAAGAGTTGTAATGCAAGACTTAACAGGTGTACCAGCAGTTATAGACTTAGCAACTATGAGAGATGCGTTTAAAGAATTGGGAAATGATCCAAAAAAGGTAAATCCAATAATACCTGTTGATTTGATAATAGACCACAGCGTTCAAATAGACTATTACGGGACTTCTTTAGCTTTAGAGAAAAACATGCAAAAAGAATTTGAAAGGAATTCTGAAAGATACAGACTATTAAAATGGGCGCAAAAATCTTTTCAAAACTTTAGAGTTGTTCCACCCGGCAAAGGTATTATACATCAAGTAAATTTAGAATATCTAGCTAAGGTAATATGGTTAGGAGAAACTAAAAGAGGATTGATAGCATACCCTGATAGTGTTTTAGGTACAGACAGCCATACAACAATGATCAACGGATTAGGAGTATTAGGTTGGGGAGTTGGAGGTATCGAGGCGGAAGCAACAATTTTAGGGCAACCCTATTATATGTTAATACCTGAAGTTATAGGAGTCAAACTAGTTGGAGAATTAAAAGAAGGAGTAACAACAACAGACTTGGTTTTATATATAACAGAAAAGCTAAGAAAGAAAGGAGTTGTAGGCAAATTCGTTGAATTCTTTGGTGAAGGGGTTAAAAAATTAAGCGTACCAGATAGAGCAACATTAGCTAACATGGCTCCAGAATATGGTGCAACTATGGGATATTTCCCAATAGATGAAGCAACTATACAATATTTGCTTGGTTCAGGAAGAGATCCAAAACACGTTGAATTCGTGGCTGATATCGCCAAAAGATTGGGCCTATGGTATGATTTAAGTAATCCTGAGCCTAAATATAGCGATGTAATGATAATTGATTTGAGCGAAGTAGAGCCAGCAATAGCTGGACCAGCCAATCCCGAAGATAGAATCCCATTAAAGAACTCTAAAAAAGTTTTAAATGATTTAATAAATAAATATTTACAAGAAAAGAAAAGAAACGCAAAAAGTGTAACGATTAGATTAGGAAGCGATTTAATAGAATTAAGAGATGGAAGCTTAATTATTGCAGCAATAACAAGTTGTACAAACACAAGTAATCCAAGCGTTATGATAGCAGCAGGTCTTGTTGCAAAAAAAGCAGTTGAAAGAGGGCTTAAAGTAAAGCCATGGGTAAAAACTAGCAATGCTCCAGGGAGTAGGGTTGTTACTGAATATTTAACAAAGCTAAATCTGTTACCATATTTAGAAGCTATAGGATTTCACATAACAGGCTATGGTTGTACTGTATGCATTGGAAATACAGGTCCACTAAGAAATGAAATTGAAGATACATTAAGAAAAGAAGGATTGTATGCTGCTGCCGTTTTAAGCGGTAACAGAAACTTTTCAGGAAGAGTACATCCATTGGCAACAGGAGCCTTCCTAGCTAGTCCTCCATTAGTTGTTGCCTATGCATTGGCAGGGAGAATTGACATAGATTTTGATAATGAACCATTAGGTTATGATCCAAACGGCGAACCAGTTTATTTAAAAGACATCTGGCCAACAAGCAACGAAATTAAAAAAGCAGTTGAAGTTGCTTTAGATGCGAAAACATATCAAGAAAAATACAAAGACATATTTGAAGGTACATCAGCATGGAACAAAATTGATGTAACTGAAAGCGAAACATATAAATGGGATAAGTCAAGTACATACATAAAGAAACCTCCATTCTTTGAAGGACTGAAAGAAAATGTAGAAGAATTGCATGATATTAAAAATGCTAGGGTTTTAGTTTATGCGCCAGATAGAACAACCACGGATCACATAAGCCCCGCAGGTAGCATTAGTCCAAATTCTAAAGCTGGTCAATATCTAATGTCTTTAGGAGTTAAACCAAGTGAGTTAAACACTTGTGGTAGCAGAAGAGGGAACCACGAAGTCATGATGAGGTGCACATTTGATAATCCTAAGTTTAGAAACTTGCTTGTGAAAGATAAAGAAGGAGGATATACTATTTACTGGCCAGCAAAAGAAATAATGCACATATTTGATGCCTCTACAAAATACAAGCAAGAAAAAATACCTGTGATAATTTTAGGAAGAAATCAATATGGCATGGGAAGTAGCAGGGATTGGGCAGCTAAAGGACCTTATTTGCTAGGTATAAAAGCTGTAATAGCAAAAACTTATGAAAGAATACACAGAAGTAATCTTGTAGGTATGGGAATATTACCTTTGGAATTTATGCCAAATGAAGGACCTGATGAACTAGGATTGGATGGAAGCGAAATTTATGACATAACAGGAATAGAAGAGGATCTAACGCCAAAGAAAATAGTAACTGTTAAGGCAAAGAAAGAAAATGGTAAAATCATAGAATTTAAAGCAAGGGTGAGACTAGATACCCCGATAGAGATAGAGTATTATAAAAATGGTGGCATACTACAATACGTATTGAGAAAAATGCACAAAGATAATAAATAAAAAATCCTGTTTTAATTTTATCAATTTTTTCTTTTTATAATAAAATATTTAAAATATAGTTCTTTATTATTAATACATTTCATTACACAATATAAGCATTTTATAGCATAAATACATTAATTCAAAATAAAAGATTTATATCCAAAACTTAACAATGAATTATATAATATTATAGGATCATAAAAAAGAAAGCTTTTACCTCACCAATTGGTGAAGCTCACTCATTTGATGGCTAGTTTTCGTTTATCTTAAACAAATCTTAAAGCTTTACTATGTTATAAATGGCAGGTTTGTTCTTACTTATCATTTTCCATTATTTTTCCATTTGCCATTAAAAACTTTGCTGTTTAGAATTCCTTAATATTAATATTTATAGTTACTATTATCAATATTTATTTAAGAAAAATTTAATAGGTTATATTTAGAAATCCTTATATATTTTAGTGTGCTAATAGTTAAAATAGTAAGGTGTATATAATATTGAATAAATATAGGTATAGGTCTGTTTCTACAACTACTCTTGCAATAATTATTATCGTTGTAGTAATAGTTGTAGTAGTAGCAGGTGTTGCAGCATATTATGCAACGAAAAAGCCTGTTACTACAACCTTTACTACAACTACTTCGGTACCAACTACAACAACTACAACATCTATAGTACCTACAACCGTTACTACAACCTTTACTACAACTACTTCGGTACCAACTACAACTGCTCCTCCATATATTTTAATCGGTACATTATATGCATCAACAGGTAGGTTTGCATCGTCATCTATGCCTGAATATGAAGGTCTGCAAACTTGGGCTAAATGGATAAACCAGAGCGGGGGAATATATGTTGCGCAATACGGTAAGAAGATACCAGTTAAAATAATAGCATATGATGATGATAGCGACCCAACAACGGCTCAATCTTTATATAATGAATTAGTAACAGTAGACCATGTTAATGTATTGGTTGCAGATTTTGGTTCAGTATTAACTGCACCAGCTGTCTCATATGCCAATGCAAGCCATATATTATTATGGGATCCGACAGGTTCATCATATGCATTCTTTACTAACAATCCATATATAATCGATACATCAATTCCAGTATCTGCCGCATGGGTCACTCCTATAGCTCAATTCCTGCATTCCTTAAATATAACAAAGGTTGCAGTCATATATGCAGCAAACGATTTCAATGCATACCAAGACTATCTAATAAGTCCTTTATTTAGCCAATACGGAATTACAGCAGTCCTAAATGAAAGCTTCCCAACTTCTACATCAGATTTCTCAAGCTATATTGCAAGCATTGAAAGTGCCAAACCGCAAGCTGTTATAGAATTTGGATATCCAACCGATGATATACCATTCTTAAACCAAATAGCATCATCTAAAGTCTGCTTCCCAATGATTTACACCAATTATCCAGGTTTAATGCTACCTATGATGCTTAGTGGTGTTGGAGCAAACATGAACGGTACATTTACTGGAGCTTTCCCACCTATAGTTGAATATAAACCTACATATGGACCCAATTTAACAGTATTTGATGAATTATGGAGCAGCACATATCCAGGTGTATCAGTTAATTATAATGTTTTAGCAGGATTTAATGCTGGTCTAATAATAGAATTGGCAATACAAGATGCAGGAACATTAAATCAAACTGCTATAAAAGCAGCTGTATTAAATGATATTAGCGGAAAGGTTGTAACGCTTACTGGGTTATTCAATATAACAAGCACAGGTGCTCAATTAGGAGAAGCTCCTGTAGTTTCACAAGTTTGGGTTTATTCCAATGGTACGACTAGGTTTACTTTATTATGGCCATTAGATGTATCAAATGGAACTGCCATATATCCAAAGCCCTGTGTCCCATAAATCTTAGATATTTTTTTAAATTTTTATTTTTTATTTATTATTTAAAAACCTAATCAGACTATAGATTGATTTTCTATTATCTATAACAAGAACTCCAAGATGTTTATAATATTACATAAGCTACCTCTTCTCTGCTTAAAGGCTAGATTTGTTGTTTCTTTATCATTATCAATAAGAAAATTATTAATAAAAATAGGTAGACTATAGCGCCTTTGCATAACTTTTAAATACTTCCAATTACTTCTAGTTAATTTATTTAAATATCTCCTTATATAAATTTGAAGCTTTTTTCCTTCCCTCTTTGCTTAGCTGACCTCTCTCGACCTGAAGGGCGAGGGTTCCCAGGTCTTGAGGGTTATAGGAGTTACTCTGATTCCTACCTATGTGGGAGTAAAGTTACCAACTCTTCATCCTTATTTGATCTGAGGGAGAAATCTCAACCCTTCTTACCTTTTTAGTTTGGTAACTGGGTAAAGGTTTACTTCATATCACTTCTCTATGAAGAATACCCTTGATAGCTATTCATATCTAATTATTTTTAAAACAAACCTTAAACTTTAACCCACCCTTAAAAGACGAGGTTTGTCGTTTAATTTATCACAACTTTTTTTGGCCATATTATATATATCCTCTTAATAAAAATGGGGCCGCGGGGATTTGAACCCCGGACCACAAGGGCCCAAGCCTTGCATCCTACCAAGCTAGACGACGGCCCCTAATAAATAGGCACCAAAAGATAAAGTTATAAGTTTTGTGGTTAAAAGTCTACTATCAAACTTTTTATTCATAACTCTTATATCTTAGTCCTTGAGGATCTGCATTGTTTAGTATCTCTAACTCAACTTGACTAAGAGGTTGTATAATATCTATCTTATTATCTGGCTTAATATGCATACCTCCTGTTGATGAGAGAACTTCATTTATATCCGTTCCATGAAAGATTGCTTTTAATATAGGCCCTTCCTTGGTAAATTCTATTAATGCTTTATTTGTGCACAAAACGGTTTTTAACCCTTTCTCTAATCTTATTTGTCCATTTCCAGTTACAAAATCAACTTTTTTAACTAATACTCTTTGTTCATGTCTAGCATATATTACTATTTTTTTAACTAATGGATAAAGATATGCTAATACTGCTCCACCAGGTAGTTTTATCCTTGGCTTTTCATAAGATCCTATCACACTTAAGTTAATATTAGCATTCTCATCTATTTGTGCAGCACCAAAAAACATTAGATCTCTTTTACCTTTAGCTACTAAGTCGTCCCCTTCTATTGCCGTTAGAATTCCTATGTTATTTGATTCTGAGCTTGGATCACCCGTAGAATACTTTATCTTTACCTTAGAAGGTTCTGGTATAAAGGATTCAGATACGCTATGCCAAATAAAGTCTCTCTTTAAATATAAAGATGCATAAACCATTGCTAGTAGAGGTTGTATGCTATTCAATCCATGGTAAACATAATCATTGTTTTCAATAAAGTTTGCTAAGCATTTTATCATAATATCAGTTGGTCTTGATGACAAACATATCACCACTTCAAAAATGATTGTTAAAGGATAATAAAGGTTCTGGTGCAGACCTGCTTCGTTGCTCTGAAGGACAAGGATTCCGAGGTCTTTAGGATTATGTTACTTTAAGTTTGATACTCTTATTTTAACCTTTTGTTCCTACAATTTCACTTCAATCATTTCATTATTCATGCTCGAGTGTAAGGGCTTAGGCCTAGCCCAATAGTATATCTTTAAGGCATGTGACAATAGAACTTCTTTGAGATCAACGGCAAGAGCTAGCATCACTGATCCTCTTTCTCAGAAAATAAATGCTTACAAAGCTCATAAACTTTTCGCAAGAAAATCAAACATGAAATAGCTCTTCTGACATTGCAAAGTAAAATTAGATCCTACTATTAATCTATATTAAGTTAACTAGAGTAGACATAAGCATTACATTTGTTAACAAGAAGGGACTTGTCTTGCATACCGACAAACTTACCCATTCGATAGTTATCATTTATTTTTTCTTTTTAAGCAATCCTAAAAACTTTTACTCTAATAAATAGGAGCTTGTCTTCAATTTATAAGCTTTGATCTTAAAATTTAAAAAGAATTAACTTAATATGAACTCTGGAGGAGAGTTAATGGTGGAAACCAAATTTTTTGAAGATTTTGTTGTTGGAGAAGTGTTTGAAACACCTAGCAGAACTATAACAGAGGCTGATGTAGTTAACTTTGCAGGTATAAGCGGGGATTTTAATAGAATTCACACAGATGAAGAGTATGCCAAAGGTACCTTATATAAAACAAGAATTGCTCATGGATTGCTTGTAGTTTCTGTCGTATCTGGTTTAAGACTAAGATTAGGCATCTTTGAAAATAGTTTAATAGCACTTTATGGAATTGATAATTTGAGATTTTTGGCTCCAGTGAAAATAGGAGATACAATAAGAGCTAAAATAACTATTATTAATAAGGAAGAAAAAAGTAAAGGTGGTTTGTTAACACTAAAGCATGAAGTATATAATCAGAAAAACGATTTAGTTGTAGTTTTTAATCTATTAATTTTAGTATCTTATAAGAAAAAATAAATTAATCAATAATCTTTTAAGTTAAACAAATATATAGCACATTATCTATATTAATATCAGGTGGTTATTAATTATGGATAACAATTATTTGCCATTAAAAGGTTTAAGAGTGCTTGATTTATCTCATACAGTATCTGGACCATTTTCAACACTACTTATGGCAGATTTAGGCGCTGAGGTCATTAAGATAGAATCCCCAGAAGGTGATGAAGCTAGAAAATTTACCCCCATAGTAAATGGATTAAGTTCATACTTTGCTTCTTTTAATAGAGGAAAGAAAAGTGTAGTTTTAGATCTAAACAACAGTGACGATAAAAATTTTCTTTACAACTTAGTCAGAGAAAGTAATATTATTGTAGAAAATTATAGACCAGGGGTTAGAGAAAAACTTGGTATTGATCCTAACACCTTATTTAAAATAAACAAAGATTTAATATATGTTAGCATAAAAGGATATAGACTAAATAGTTTATATAAGGATAAACCTGCTTATGACTTAGTAATTCAGGCCATGAGTGGGCTAATGCTAACAACTGGAACAGATAACGACCCACCAATAAGGGTCTCCTTTGCTTTATTTGACATAATAACTGGTCTCTTTGCAGCTCTCTATGCAATATCTGGCTTGTATTCGAATATAAGACCATTTTATACTGAAGTATATCTATATGATAGTGCATTGTTTTCTATGTCTTATATACCAATGATGTATTTGATGGCTAAGGAGAAACCTAAAAGGCTTGGTTCAGCCCATCCAGGCATTGTTCCGTACCAGGCTTTTAAAGACTCTAATGGTAAATGGTTCATAGTAGCAGTAAGCAATGATAGACAATGGGAAAAATTATGTGAAGTATTAAAACTTAATTCTTTAATTAACGATCAAAGATTTAGGACAAATGAAAACAGAGTTGCCAATAGGGAACAGCTTATTAGCATTTTGCAGGAAACTTTTAAGACAAATAGCAGAGATTACTGGTTAACATTATTGGAAAGAGCTAAGATACCCTCGTCACCAGTTTATGATATTGATGATGTTTTTAGAGATCCATATGCTAGCTTTGTTGTTTTTGAACTAAGTCATAAGTATTTTGGGGCAATAAAACAATTAAAGGAGCCTGGTATTATAAATGGCAAAGAACCTATAACTGATTTACCTGTTCCGCAATTAGGAGAAAATACAGAAGAAATAAAACAAAAATATAAAATAAAGTTTTAATATTATTGAATTTTATTAGCCCAATTTATTTTAGCCCTTCTAATTCAAAATAATCCTTTTTATAAGATTTCTTAGCCTCATCCATCAAAGGTCTAGCCTGCTATTTACATATTATAAGGACCTATGGTAAAGGCTTTTTTAAGTATTTTTGTATTATTTGAGCAATTCCGCCTGGTAAAAACAGTATCAAAATTATTAATAATATTCCAAAAAATAGCATAACGTAGTATGAATATGATATGCTAAAGTATTGATATATGCTATATAATACAACTGTTCCAACGATAGGTCCAACTAATGTGCCAAGACCACCAAATATAACAAAGGCTATTATATATATGCCTAATGTAAGAGAAAATACAGTTTCTGGATAAAAAAATGCAGAATACCAACCATATAGGGCTCCTGCAACACTAGCAATCAATGCACTGATAATCCATGCTATACCTCTTGTTAAAGGCACATTTATTCCATCTAAATGAGCAGAGATCACACTATCTTTAATTGCCCTTAATGCAAGTCCAAATGAACTAGATTTTATCAATGCCGTCAAAAGGATTACAAAAATGAGAAATATTACAGCAACAATATAGGTTAGTGTAGGTTTATAAATAGATACCAAAGAAGCTCCAAGGGCTCCATTTGTATATCTTGATAAACTGGGAGAGCTAACAAGATAATAAAACCCTTCAAATGCAGCTAAAGTAGCTATAGCAAAATAATGGGATCGTAGTCTGAATAATGGCAAAAGAACTGCTGCTAAAAGAAGATCTAAAGCGAAACTAAATGCAAATGCGCCTATAGGATTTAAACCAAGTCTCATACCTATATAAACTCCATATGCGCCTATTCCAAAAAATACCATGTATCCAAATGGTAGATAGCCTGTTAATCCATAAATTATATTTAAACCTAATGATACTATTGTAAATATTATTAAATCAAAAAAGAATGCTTTATTTATATACAATTTAGGCCCTAAAAATGCTATGATCAGCATAATAATAGATAATATAATCGAAGTTAAATAAAATTTGTTAAACTTCACGTTGGGCACCTCCTAAAATTCCACCTGGGCGTATAACCACTACAATTAAAAGAACAAAAAATGTAATTGGAAGGCTTAGTCCAGGCAAGTAAACTTGTAAAAATTGATAGAAAATACCGAAAACCAAACCACCTAATATTGTGCTTAATGGGTTTCCTAATGCACCAATAATAACAATAGTAAATGCTATAACTGTTATAAAATCACCCATGCTAGGATAAATAGAGCCAAAGACATATGGTGATAAAACTCCTGCCATTCCAGCCATAGCAAAACCATATGAAAATGTAAAAAGAGTTACCCACTTCGGATTAACTTTAAAACTAATTGCTTGATCTCTATTTTGGATTAGAGCTCTAGTAGATTTTCCGAGCCTAGTTTTATTTAAATATAAATATGTTATAAAGAGCAGAATTGATGAAATGCCAGCTAATGCTAAATAAACTTTTGATGTACCATACCCGAACAGTAAAAATCTTCCTCCTAAAAGCGCCGACGTAGGTAATGCATAATAAAAATTGCCAAAAGCTATAAATGAAGCCGCTTCTATTGCTAATGATAGACCAAAAAAAGCTGCAAATGAGTTCATTTCAGGATCATTGCTTGATTGTAGTCTAGGAACAAAAGCATAATAAACTAAAACACCAACAACAAAGAAAAGCGGAAAGGAAATAATTAGGCTAAGTCCAACATTTATGCGATAATATAATAAAAAGAAGTAAGCCACATAAGATGCCAGCATTATTATATCTCCATGTGCTATATTTACCATTCTAACTACTCCAAAAACCATATTTAGTCCCAGAGCCATTAAAGCATAATAAAGTCCTACTAAAATACCTATTGCTATTGAATATGGCAATAAACTTATTGCTAACAATATGAACACACCATTGTATTTAGCTCATTACTATTAATACAGCTGGAGGTTTTTAAATGTTTATTATGCTTTTTATATATAATATTTATTTTTTATAATATCTAAAACTGTTTAGCTATTTTTAGCTAAAGCGGAAATTTAAAGATTCTCTTAAAAGTCATTCGCGCATATTCGAAAGCATTATGCTATCCCAAAAGGCTAGTTCAAATTCAGAAACTCTCCTACAAACTTCCTTTGCCCTATTCTTCTCATCTCCCCCTACTATCTCAGCCTCTTCATTTAACATTCTTTCAAGTGCTCCTACGTAGTTTTTAAAACCTTCTGAAGACCAATATGATATAAGTTCAGAATAAGGATTTCTTTGCAGATCCGTATTTTCTTTTACCCAATTCCAAGATTCATAGTAGGCTCTTTCCTCGCAATATAATGCTGTAAGTCCCTCTAGGTAACTGGCGGAATGAGCTATAGAAATCAGATATGAAATGTAAGACTCGTTCAAGAGGTTTGTGTATCCTTCAAGCCTTGTGCCTAGTTTTATTGCAGCTTTTTCAAACATATCGATCTCTTTACTTATAAGGTATGATGCCTCAACAAGATAAGGTAATTGCATATCTGGAGCTCTTGAAGCGAGAACAAGCATAAACCTAATTGCCCCCTTTACGAAGAGAAAGTCCTGAGAGAGCCATTGGGAAAATAATCTTTTGTCTATGGTTCCATCAGCAACAGCTTTTAAAAAACTGTGTGGGACAAACTTTTTCCAAATAGAGAGCGAATTCTTGTAAATTTCTTCTGAAAATTTCATTTTTGGATCCCTCAAACACTATATTTAGAACATAACATATAAATTTTTATACATAAAATGTGCTTGAAATAAAGACTCATGCTTAAAAAAGCTTAAATTTTATTTGACTCCTTTTCATGAATGGCAAGGTTTATTCTTATTTTATCTGGCCTATACAAAATATCCATGAATAAGGCCTTTAACACCAATTTGTGATCCATTAGACCAACATAACAAAGGTGTGTTTTTCTGTTCTTGTAGCAAATACCATAAAAATAATCTTTACCTTGTATTTCTTTTCATTAAGTTTTTAATCTCTCTCATTTGTGCATAACCTGATCTCTTATATAAAGCTTCTCTACACTAAAGAGTGAGGGTTCTCTTAGAGCTGTTCTAGTTTTGTGATTCACTGCATTCATTTTTTACCATTTCATAGCTAGTATGTGCATAAAGCATTATCTCGCTCCATTTGTTTAGCTGTAAACAACTGGCTGGATCTTCAC
>JBMFKU010000012.1:0-38802 GCA_049971805.1 Caldisphaera sp. | reverse complement strand
GGAAAATGACTTAACAATTTCTATAAAGTCCTCAAAGAGTTCTTTCATGTAGTCCTTTGTCTCCTCTTGAAAGGCTACAATCACTTATTTATTAGGGTTTGAATAAAATCAATGATTTCTGATATATGGCTGGTAACTCTTGAGTGTACATCAATTCTAATGTTGAGTTTATTTAAATTATTAAGGTAATCTTTCACATAAGTATTGACTATTTCTTCCCAGCTAGAGTTTGTTTCCTTTGCTTTGTTAATTATTTTATCATCTATATCAGTTATATTTTGAACATAAATTATATTATAACCTTTTAATGATAAGTATCTCCTTATGGAATCAAATACAACAAAGGTTCTTGCATGGCCTATATGAGTATAGTCATAAACTGTTGGACCGCAGACATACATGTTTACTATAGACTAGTTCCAAGAACTAAATATTTCAAATCTTTTCCGATTTGTGTATGCAACACAATTGGTTACCACCAGGATCTTTTTATATCTATAGAAAATAAAGATTTGCTAAAATTTATAAGGTATTACAAAGATAATAAAAATTGATCACTGAATAGTGGTTAAAATGAGGAAAGCTAATATAAAAAACATAATAGAAGGATCTAGACCTTGGTCCTTATCAATGTTTATTGCTACTTATTTATTAGGAGTTTTCTTAGGTTTGGATTATTTTAAGGAATTTAATATATATTTATTTTTGCTTATAGTAATGGGCGCAATTGGAGAGTTATTCCTTCATATGATGACAAATATAATAAATGATTATTATGATTACGTGAAAAATATAGACAAAAGGAATAACATACCAATCAAAAGATTTCACCTAGTTTTCCATAGTAATTTAAATCCTGAAGAAGTAAGAAACATATCACTGGCTTTAGGATTTATAGCTATTATAATAGGTATATTTATTGCATTAATGGGAAGACCATTAGCTCTGCCCTTAGGATTTATAGGTTTTATAATGGGTATTGAATATAGTGCGCCTCCATTATATTTTAAATATAATGGTCTTGGAGATTTCTCAGTTATAATATCAATGCTTCTTCTATCTTTAGCTGGTTTTTATGTATATACAGGAAAGATATCAATTGTAGGAATTTTAATAAGTCTTCCGATCTCTATTTTGATAGATGATGTTCTAATGGCAAACAATATAAGGGATATAAATAGGGATAGAGTATCTAATGTTAAAACATTACCAATTATTTTGGGATACAATAAATCAAAATATCTTTATATTTCACTCTTAATTCTTTCCTATATAATATTAATTTTCTTAATTTTCTTAAAAATTATTCCAATATATGCATTTTTAGAATTGTTAACGTTACCTCAAGCTGTTAATTTAATTTCTAATGCATTAAAGGATAACTTTGAGCTTTTAGATGTAAAGAACGCCAAACTTGTTTTGAATTTTGGAATTTTATTTATGATTTCTTTAATAATATCTATTATAGTTAAAATTAATAATATCTATTATAGTTAAAATTATTTAAATACCAAGCTTTGTTTTATATTCATTATATAAAGATGTAACATAAGAAACCCAGTCGTTAAGCTCTAATGGGCTTTGAGTAGCCTTTTGTGCTTTTTTCATATAATCAGCAACAATAATAAGTTTTGATAAGAGTGAAGGTCTTCCCAGCATTTTTAATGCTAATGTAGCCTTTTCCAGTAACGCTTGTTTCATAAGCATCTTGAGCTTTCATTATTCCATGTTTTTGCATTATATCTAATTCCAGGGATCAATATTAGGGTAATCTGATAAATTAAACGGCAAACCTTGTCTTTTAAGGCGAGGTAATGCCCTTAAGGTTTGTTTTAAAAATAATTAGATAAGCAATAGTCATCAATGTTATTCTTCACCAATTCGTGATATGAAGTAGACCTCTACTCCATTACCAAACTAAAAAGGTAAGAAGGGTTGAGATTTCTCCCTCAGATCAAATAAGGATGAAGAGTTGGTAACTTTACTCCCACATAGGTAGGAATCAGAGTAGCTCCTATAACCCTCAAGACCTGGGAACCCTCGCCCTTCAGGTTGAGAGAGGTCAGTGATTTATTTCTTGATATAAATGATTTTTGATCAAGTATTTTTCATTAGTCTAAATAGCATTTATAATATTGAGTAAATATATTTCATAGAGGGAGTAAACGTGTATGTAGAATACACATTGCATGAATGGGTAGGAGTTTCACCGGACATAGCTTTCACTGAAAATCTACAAAAAGCTGTGCTAGAAACATTAAGATCAGAATTAGAGGGCCAAGCCGATCCTGATTTAGGAATAGTAATAGCAGTGCTAGACGCAGGTATTGAGGGGGATGGTATATTATTACCAGAAGATCCTGATATATATTTTCCAGTAAAATATACATTGATGGCGTTTGAGCCCCTTCAGTTAGAAGTAGATAAAGGTATTGTGAGAGATGCAAGAGAATTTGGTCTTTTTATTAACTTAGGTCCAATAGATGGTTTTGTGCATAGAAGTCAAATAATTGATGAGGATGTAGAATATTTGCCTGAAAGAAGAGGATTTAAGGGTAAAGAAAGTGGAACAATTATTGAGGCAGGAGATATTGTAAAAGTAAGAGTTACGCAAATAAGTAAGGCATCTAAAAAATCGGCTTTATTTAGACTAGGTTTAACAATGAGACAACCTTATTTAGGGAAAGAAAATTTGGATGAAAAGGAAAAACAGGAAAAGAAAGAGACTAAAGAGACAGAAGAACAAGAAAAATAGAAAGATTTTTCTTGGGAAATTATACTTATAATTATTGGGTGAAGATTTTGAGTCAACAAATAGATTATAATGAATTCTCTAAGGTTGATTTAAGAGTTGGAAAGGTTTTGAGTGTAGAAATAGTGCCTAACAGTAGAAAATTATTGAAGTTAATAGTTGACCTTGGTAGTGAGCAAAGACAAATATTGGCTGGTTTACAAAAATGGTATAAACCAGATGACTTGATAGGAAAATTTGTTGTAGTTGTTGCAAATCTTAAGCCGAAAATAATGGGTGGATTAGAGAGTCAAGGCATGATTTTAGCCGCACCTTGCGGAGATAATCAAAAGCCAGTAGTATTGACATCTCTTGAACCTGTTATTCCAGGGTCAAAAGTTTGTTAGAAAGATTTATCGGTCTTTCTATAGATATAACAATGGGGCCCAGCAATGAAGAGGGTTTTAAGTGAAGATAATATGGATGATTTCGAACCCACGCCTGGAGTTGGGCCTTGTATTGAAGAATTTTTGAAAAAAAGTGAAGAATTAGATGAAATAAACAGCATTTCACAAAATAAAGAAACAAATTATGTGGATATATTGCTCTATGATAATGAAAAATTAGAATTTTACTTGAGAACATTTGTAGGAATAGATTGCTTGCATATAATTGATGGTGTTCTAGAGTCGTGTGAAAATGATATAAAGGACATGCTTAAAAAATATGCTGATTTTCCAGAAGTCTCAAAGGTTGAAATGCAAGGTAATTGTATAAGGTTAATTATTCCTTCTACACCAATTATTAGGATTAAAAAATTTTTAGAAAAAATTAATATAAAATTCGAGAAAATTCTATCGTACAGGCTAGTTTATGACTCGGGTGTTGATTTTGGTGATCAGGTTTAGAATTAAAGGTTGGTTAAGCACAGATATATTTAAAGAATTAACGAGTTTTTCTAATTATATTGGAAGACTACAAGGATTTTCTGTTTTTGAGATTGATGAAAATAAAATGAAGTTGAATAACTATTCACCTATAGATATAATGGAAATTTTGAAAGGGCTAGAAAATGATATTATTAAAGATGATTTAATAGAAATTGAAAAATATTTTAAAAATTATCTTGGTGTTAAAATTAAGTATGATTTAAAAAATCTATTATTAGAGTCAAAAATATATTTAAAGCCTTATTTGGAAGACTTTGCAGTTAAAGGAAAATATAATTATTCGCTCAGATCATATGTATTTGATCCATATGTTTATGAGGATCTAAAAAAGCATTTAAGTTCAAAAGGATTGATTGTAGATGACGAGACTGGCATCTATTTAAATAGTAATTTTCCAAGGAAATTAATTTTTAGTGGAGAACTCAGAGATTATCAAAAAGATGCTATTGAAAAATGGAAGCAGAATAGTAACAAAGGGGTTATTGTCTTACCAACTGGAGCGGGTAAAACTATTGTGGCTATAAGCGCAATTTCTCAATTAAATGTTAATACTTTGATAGTCGTATATACCAAAGAGCATATAAAACAATGGGAAGAAGCTATTAAGAAATTTACAGATGCTTCAGGTCTAATAGGTACATTTTATGGAGAAGAGAAGAAAATAGAACCAATAACAATAATTACATATCAAAGTGCCTTTAGAAATATAAAATTATTTGCAAAAGATTTTAAGTTTCTAATTTTTGATGAGGCCCATCATTTACCAGCGGAAAAGTTTAAGGCAATAGCATTAAAAATGCCATCACCATTTAGAATGGGTCTTTCTGCAACTGCTGTTAGAGAGGATGGAAAACAAGAGGAAATTTTCCCATTGATAGGAGGTATAGTATATCAAAAATCTCCAAGCGAACTAACGTCTGAGGGGTATTTAGCGCCATACATAATAAGAAGAATTAGGGTAGAATTGAGTAAAGATGATATGAAAAGATATGATGATTTAAGAAAACAATATTTTGTATATGCAAAAGGTAGGACATTTGAAGAAATACTAAATTCTGCTAAGAAAGGAGATTTTAATGCTATAAATGCATTGAAAATAAAGTCCCAAATGCAGCATGTGATTCAAAATAGCAATGCAAAGTTAGAAAAGGTTATTGATTTAGCTTTAAGTGAATTAAAAAATGGCTCAAAAATAATAATATTTACGCAATATAAAGATCAGGCAGAAGAGCTAGCAAATAAATTAAATGCATATCTTATTCATGGTAGTATTGACGAGAAGAAAAGAATTGAAACGTTAAAAGAATTCAAAGAAGCAAAAAGTGCTATCCTTGTTGTAACAACGGTAGGAGATGAAGGTTTAGACATACCAGATGTAAATGTGGGTATATTTGTATCTGGTACAGGATCTAGGAGGCAGTTCATACAAAGACTAGGTAGACTTTTAAGGCCATTACCTGGTAAAAAATCAATATTATATGAAATTGTTGTAGGTAGAACTAGCGAAGAATTACAATCCAAAAAAAGAAGAAGCGCATTATAATAATTGTCTTTATTTTCCTTTTAGTGCATCATTTATTAACTTAGGTAATTCAAATGGGGTTTTAGCTACCTTTATTCCTACGCTTTCTAGTGTTTCTACTTTGTCCTTATATGTTCCTGATCCAAGCATTATTATAGCTCCTGCATGACCCATTCTTTTACCTTCTGGTGCTGTTCTGCCTGCTATAAATCCAACCACTGGTTTGGTAAAACGTTTTTCTTCTACCATCTTTGCCGCTCTTTCTTCTGCATCTCCTCCTATTTCACCAACTATGATCAATGCCTTAGTTTGCGGATCTTTTTCATAATACTCCATTACTTCAGTGAAGGTCATACCTATTACCGGATCTCCTCCAATCCCTAAAACCGTGGATTGTCCTATACCGCTTCTTGTTAAGGCATAGCTTACCTCATATGTTAAGGTTCCACTTCTTGAAGCAATACCAACAGGACCTGGTATAAATACATGGCCTGGCATTATACCAACTTTAGCTTTTTCAGGTGTAATGGCACCTGGGCAATTAGGTCCTATGATATTTGTACCCTTTGATTTAGCATAATTGACAAATTCCAATGCATCGTGAACTGGTATATGCTCAGTTATTACTACAACAAATTTTAAATTGGAATCAACGGCTTCATATACTGCATCTGCTGCAAATTTTGCTGGAACAAATATGATAGAAGTGTTTGCTTCTGGATGTTCTTTTACAGCTTCTGCAACGGTATCATAAATTGGTATATCATATACTTTTGATCCACCTTTACCTGGAGTAACACCTGCAACTATTTTAGTCCCATATTCAAGCATCAACTTAGTATGGAAAGAGCCTTCATTGCCAGTTATTCCTTGGACTATTAACCTAGTATTCTCATCAACTAATATACCCATCTTTCTCACCTCATTTACTAATTGCAACTTTAACAGCTTCTATAGGATCATTAAACGCTTCTATGCCTGCTTCTTTTAATATCTTTCTACCAAGCTCTTCATTGGTTCCGGTTAATCTTATTACTATAGGCTTTTTGTTTGATGATTCATTTAATGCCATAACAACACCCTTTGCAACCTCATCAGCTCTCGTAATGCCTCCAAACATATTTATAAATATTTTTTTAGCTTTTGGATAATCTAGTAAAAACTTAACACAAGCTTTTACATGATCAGCATCAGCTCCTCCTCCCATATCAAGGAAGTTAGCTGGCTTGCCTCCATACTCATAAATTAAATCCATCGTTGTCATAGTGAGACCTGCTCCGTTTCCTAGAACTCCTACGTCACCATCTAATTCAACAAATGCTAAATCCATTTCATGAGCTTTGATTTCATATTCAGTATTTTCTCCAAGTCTTTCCTCTTCAGTCTTTGCAAAGTCTTCATGTCTAAATAAACTATTATCATCCATTGTAATTCTAAGGTCTAATGGTAAAACTTTATCATCAAGATATGCTAGAGGATTGCTTTCAGCTAGTTCTGCATCATATTCAACGAAAGCCCTGTACAATGTAGTTAAGAATTTTTCAAAACTCGTTAGTGCCTTGCCTTTAACGCCTATGTTCTTTCCTATAAGTCTTGCTTCATAGTTTCTTAATCCAATAACTGTATCAATGGGATATCTGATTATGCTTTCTGGCTTTGTTCTTGCAATCTCTTCTATATCAACTCCACCAAATTGAGATGCTAAAACTATAGGCTTCCTTAGGGTTCTATCAATGACTATTCCAACATAAAGCTCCTTTTCATGCGGTATAGCTTTTTCTATTAATATAAAGGTCGGTTTTATTCCCTTTATTGGTGTTTCAAATAAAGTTTGGGCAGTTTTTACTGCCTCATCAACAGTTTTCACTAATTTTATCCCACCTGATTTACCTCTTCCAGCAACTAACACTTGGGCCTTTACTACCAAAGGTGGTTCTATTTTAGCCTCTTTGATCTTTTTTTCTATATCATCACCCTTTTTTATTAAAACACTTGGAGGCACATCAAATCCAAAATTTTTTACTATATTTTTTGCTTCAAACTCAAACAGTTTCAATTTTTACACCTATCTTTAATTGCATATAAAACTTAATTAAATTCTTTTTGCATCAATTTGTTAATAAAGAAGCTCGTATAATGGATAAAAATTTTGTATTAGTTTTTTGATCTCTATTTTCATTTTATTTTAAATAAAAAAGGATATAAGCAATAGATTTAACATTTATAAATGGAAACTATGGGTGTATATGGTGAACAGGAGACATAAGCAATCAGAAAAAGAAGATCTTTATAGGACAGACTTCCATAGACTAAGCTCTTATCCAACATATAGAGATATGAACGATAGAAAAATATTAAATCAAGGAGATTTAATTAAAGTTACTATAGGAGATATGGATGAAACCGGTAGGGGATTAGCATCTTATAAAAATTATAAGGTTTTTGTTAAGGGAGAGGTTTTTCCAGGAGATAAAGTAAATGTTAGAATAGAGTCTATAAGAGGCAACACTATAGTTGGAATCGCAGAAAATGTGGAGGAGAGAAATAGTTGAGTGATAATCAATGTAAACCAAACAAAGACTTTATGAGAAACATAGTCAATAATGTTTTATCAGAATTGTCTGTTAAGATACCGGTAAATGTTTCAGAAGAAATTAGAAAAAGGATTGGTTATGCAGAAGCAAAATATAAATTCAGTATTTATGGAGGAAACCCAATTAAAATAAAAGATTATTTATTAAGCGAAGAGTGGAATGATTTAGTTTCATTTGTCAAATCGCTTCATTTAAATGATATTTTAAAATCAATACTTGACAGGCTTTATAATGAATACAATCAATCATGCCCACAAGTTGCTGAGATTGCTAAAAATATTTCAGATAACTTGTCAATGCCTCAAGAAAATAAAAAGGAAAATATAAGTATTGATAATATTATAAATTCATTAAAGTTGGAGGGATATCAAGTAGAATCTATGGAAAATGAAGTCACGTTTAAAGATGGAAATGTTTTAGTTAGAATATCTCTAGCTAATGGATTATTTACATACACAATTTGTAAAGATGGTAAAGCGCAGAATTTGGATTCCATAATAGCAAGAGTTAATAAAGTAAAAGAAATTTAGCACTCGATTTAAGCTTTAAATTTAGGATGAAAATCTTGGAACCAACAAATGTGCTTGTGGGTGTGGTAGGAAAAACCAATGTTGGTAAATCAACTTTCTTTAGTGCAGCAACAGAAATAGAGGTGCAAATAGAAAATAGACCATTTGTTACTATTGAACCCAATATAGGTATAGGATATGCAAGAAAGAAATGTGTTCATATAGAACTAGGTTTACTGAAATGTGACGCTTCAAACAGCATATGTGAAAATGGAGAAAGGTTAATCCCAATAAGAATAATGGATGTGGCAGGTTTAGTCCCTGGCGCTCATGAAGGAAAGGGCTTAGGAAATAAGTTTTTAGATGACCTTAGAAGGGCTGATGTATTTCTTTTAATAGTTGATGCAAGTGGTTCCACTAGTCCTGATGGTGCACCTGCTAAACCTGGAACATACGATCCTATCGACGAAATAGGGTTTGTTATAAATGAAATTGATGAATGGATGTATGGATCTATACAGAAAGATTGGGATAAACTAATAAAGCAGTATGAGATTGGGGCTATAAAGGATCCTATAGAAACATTTTCGCAAAGGGTTTCAGGATTTGGAATAAACAAGTCTCAAATTGAAATTTTATTAGATAGATTAAGGCTATCTGAAAATGAGCTTTTTAAAATAGATAAAGACACTCTTAGGCACTTAGTAAAAGAAATGAGAAGGTTAACGAAGCCTATGGTTATAGTTGCTAATAAAATAGATGTACCAGAGTCAAAGAAAAATCTAGAAAAAATTAAGAGCTCATTCAAGGAATATCCTATAATACCTGCTAGTTCTGTTGCGGAACTTTTATTGAGAAAACTTAGAAAAAATAAAGTTATAAGTTATATACCTGGTGATAGCGATTTTAAAATCATATTACAAGAAAAATTAGATTCCAAAACAAGGCAAGCTCTAGAATTTATCAGAGAAAATATTTTAAAAGTCTATAAGGGAACCGGTGTAGTACAGGCAATAAACACAGCACTATTTGAATCCCTTAATTTAATACCTGTATATCCTGTAGAAGATATAAACAAATATACTGATAAACAAAATAAAATTTTACCAGATGTTATATTATTGGAAAGAGGATCTACTGCAAAGGATTTGGCAAATAAAATTCATAGTGATTTGGCAAATACTTTTTTATATGCAATTAATGCTAAAACTAAACAAAGAATAGGTGCATCTTATGTATTAAATGAAAATGATGTAATAAAAATAGTAGCAACAGCAGGAAGGGGTTAGAAAACTGTTAAAGTATAAATTTCTTAGCCTTTTTTATTGTGCCGCTTGCTCTTACTGGAATTATTATTAGATCATCTTTGCCGATTTTTCTTATAAGACTTATTGTTGCAATTAAATTATTAACATATTCAGATCTAATACGTATAATACCTCTTTTTGATTCTTCATTAAAGCCTATCAATTTAATATAAGAATCTGAAAGAATAGTAGTTCCATAGAGCTCTTTAAATTTCTCTATTATTGTACTTTCTAACAAACCTATATCAATTGGATTTGTTGATAATATTTCAAAAACTATATAGCGTTTTCTAATTTTTGTATTGTTTTTTTGTTTTATTTTTAATATCAATTTATATTTTTTTAAAAAATTTTTTGAAGAATAAATTCCAACAAAATAACCTATAAGGCTTGAAATTATAATGGATATTATTATAATTAAAATGCTGTTTAAGATAAAATTCATATAATTAATTTACCTCTTTCTTGTAAGCTTTCTAGCCTCTCTTTCTGTTTCTCTTAAAATTACTACGTCCCCTATTCTAACGGCACCCATAACATTTCTTGTAATAATTCTGCCCTTATCCTTGCCTTCTAATATTCTAACTCTGACCTGTGTTACTTCACCAGCTACACCAGTTCTTCCGATAAGTTGAATTACTTCTGCTGGAAAACCTAGTTCTTCAGTTATAGATGATTCATGTTGTCCTTGCTTTTCTTGAGCTTTTCTTTGTTCACTCAAACTTTTCACCTAATTGCAACGCGTATTTATTTTCCCTAATAAAGATAGCTTAATAAAATTAATTATAATAAAATTAATTATAATAAAATTAATTACCTAGCGAATAAGAATTAAAGGTGGTTGTGAGAATAATTGGCAAAAGAACTAAGTGATGAGTTCATAAAAGTCGTTGTAATACCTCAAGTAAAAAATATAATAGAATTAAGATCTAGAATAAATCTATCCAACAGTGAACTAGATTTGGAAAAGGTTTATATTACACTAAAAAATTACATCTCTAGTATTAAGGCATTATTAATTTCTATACCAAAGCAATTGTTTGGAGAGGATTATATAAGACTCTATAGAAGGATAGAGGGTTTGGAACTATCAGTATTAAAAATAAATGATTCAAATCAAATTATTAGGGCGTTAAATGCAGCAGATGAAGCTATAGTTGATCTTATGGAAAGAATATATAATATGAATTTGCTATTATAAATTAATTATTTTTTGCTAAGTTCTGGGCTAATCTTAACTAAATTATTTATTTCGTTACATGCTTCTTTTGCTAACTCAACAGATTTATTGAAAATTTCCGAAGAATCTTTAGCCGCATTTTCTAATTCCTGCTCAGTTCTTGTTGATGCCCTTTTAATACTTTCAACTAATAGTTGTTCTGCCAATAGCTTAATCATCAATATTCTCCTAGTTATAGCTTTATTGAAAAGTTTTTCAGATGATTTTATATATTCGTAGTGCTCATCTATTGCCTGAACTAAGTCGTCAATTCCTCTACCCATAATTGCACTAGTTTTTATAAGTTTTGGATTCCATGATGAATCTCTCTTACCAACATCTCCTTTTTCCAATGCGAAGGAAAGATATTCAAACGTTTTGTTAGCTTCCTCTTTATCTTCTTTATTTAACACATAGATATCTCCTATTTCCATAACCCCCGCTTTAAGTGCTTGTATATCATCTCCAGCACCAGGCATAGTTACCACAACTATTGTATGGGCAACACTCATAATATCAACCTCTGATTGCCCAACACCAACAGTTTCTATTATAATTTTATCATAACCAAATGCATCAAATGCTTCAATCATTGTTAGTGCGGCAAGGCTTAATCCTCCCTTTAAGCCTTTAGACGAAACGCTTCTTATGAAAACTCCTGGATCTGTAGCATGTTCTTGCATTCTTAGCCTATCTCCTAGTAATGCACCTCCACTTATAGGGCTGCTTGGATCTATTGCTATTATTGCAACCTTGTATCCTTTTCTTCTTAAATTGGTTATTAGTCTAGAAATTAATGTGCTTTTACCAGATCCCGGAATTCCTGTAACTCCTATAACTTGTGCTTTTCCAGTTCTCTTGGCTAATTTTTCTAGAAGCCCTTCAGGCATTGTATATGGATCTTCTAAAAAGCTTAATAGCCTGCCTATTGCTCTTATATTACCATTAGATGCTTTATCCAATAAATCATCTATGTTTAATTGTGAAACGCTTGACAAAAAGCTTCAACCTCTATATCTTCCTTCCTTCCTTCTTTTTTCTTCTGCTAGCTCTCTAACTATATCTGCTATTTTTTTTAAGCTATCTCCAGGTAAAAAAATCTCTCTAACACCAATTTTCTTAAGTTGATCAATGTCTATTATTGGTATTGTGCCTCCTAGAACAACTGGTATGTCTTCTGCATTGGCATTTTTTAATTCTTCCATTAATATTTTCATATGATGTATGTGTGCACCACTTAATATACTTATACCTATTACATCAACATCTTCCTGTAATGCAGCAGACACTATTTGCTCTGGTGTCTGTCTTATACCAGTGTAAATAACTTCAAATCCTGCATCTTTTAGTGCTCTTGCTATAACTTTTGCTCCCCTGTCATGGCCATCTATTCCAAGCTTTGCTACTAGTACTTTGTATTGTTTTTCCTTAGTAAATTGGAGGTTCAACATAAGTACCAAACACCTCTTTTAATGTATTCATTATTTCTCCCAAGGTTGCTCTAGCTTTTGCTGCTTGTAATATGTATGGCATAACATTTTCATTTTTTTCTGCAGCTTTTCTTAGCTCATCTAACGATCTTTCCCAAAATTCCTTATTTCTATTGCTTCTTATTTTTGATAATCTTTCCTTCTGTCTTTTTTCTATGCTTTCTTGGTCATACTCTAATAAAGGTACATTCCTTATCTCATCTATTTGATTATCTTCAAATATATTAACTCCTACTATGTATTTTTTCTTATCTTCAACATATTTTTGATAATTATAGCTTGCTTCAGTAAGTTCTCTTTGCGGATATCCTTTTTTAACAGCCTCCAACATACCACCCAATTTTTCTATTCTATCAATATAATCCCATGCTCTTTTTTCTACCTCATCTGTTAACCATTCAACATAATAGCTGCCTGCAAGAGGATCTATGGTATCTGTTATACCTGATTCGTATGCTATTATTTGCTGGGTTCTTAGAGCAATTTTTGCTGCAAATTCGCTTGGTACTCTAAAGGGCTCATCAAAGCTATTTGTATGCAAACTCTGCGTGCCTCCAAGAACTGCTGCCATTGCTTCTATAGTAGTCCTTATTATGTTGTTCCATGGCTGCTGAGCTGTTAACGATACACCTGCTGTTTGTGTATGGAATCTCATCCACATGCTTCTTGGTTTTTTGGCATTGAACCATTCTTTCATAATTTTTGCCCACATTCTTCTTGCAGCTCTAAATTTAGCTATTTCTTCAAAGAAATTTATATGGGAATCCCAAAAGAAGCTTAATCTAGGCGCAAAATCATCAACATCCAAGCCTCTTGCTTTTAATTGCCTAACATACTCTATTCCATCGGCGATTGTAAAAGCCAATTCTTGAACTGCTGTAGACCCAGCTTCTCTAATATGATAACCGCTTATACTTATGGGATTCCATTTAGGCAGGTTTTTAACGCTCCATTCAATCAGATCCATACTTACTCTTACTGCAGGCTCTGGTGGAAATACATAGCTCTTTTGTGCAATAAATTCTTTCAAAGGATCGTTTTGTGTGGTTCCACCTATCTTGTTATAATTTACGCCTTGCTCTTCCGCAGTTGCTACATAAAAACTAAGCAGAACAGGAGCTGGTGGATTAATGGTCATGTTTGTTGTAACTTCTCCCATATTTATTCCATTAAAGATTATTTTCATATCCTCTATGGTAGGTACGCTTACCCCAACAATACCAACTTCTCCTTTAGCCATCGAATCATCGGGATCTATACCAATCAATGTTGGATAATCAAAAGCTAGACTTAAACCTGTTTCTCCATGTTCAATTAAAAATTTCAATCTTTTGTTAGTTTCTTCTGGTCCTCCAAATCCGCTAAACATTCTCATAGTCCACAGTCTAGCTCTATACATTGTAGCATGTATTCCTCTAGTATATGGATATACTCCAGGAAAACCAAGTTTTTCGTTATAATCAAAGTTTTCTAAATCAATTGGTGTATATAATTCTTTAATTAATATATCGCTTAATGTAGTAAATTCTTTTTCTCTTTCTGGCGTTTGATTTGTCCATACTGGTAAAACATCTTTTTCCCACCTATCCAAAGATTCCTTAATTTCTTTTAGACTTTTTTTATCATACAAGCTTGGCATTGGCCTTCCCCATTTATTTGGTGGTAATACAGAAAACTTTTATAATTATGTGTAATCGCTATATATATTTTTTATCAATGATGGAAACTATGAAACTTAAATTTCTAGTAATATATTAACAAAGTATAAATTGTAAATCTGACCTCTCTCTTTGCTCTTCAGGGTGAGGGTTTCCTAGCTCTTGAGGGTTACCTATGGGAGCTACTTTGTTATGAAATACCATATAAGATATTGGTTTCTTTACATTTCTTACTATAACTTTTTCTCCTTTTTTCATTATATTTAATGCTCCATTTAGATCTGAATGCAATTTATGATTTAATGGACAAGTTATAACACTTCTAAGTTTTTCTTTTTATTTCTATATTGTGTAAAGCATAATATCTTAATGTATTATTTTCAACAATTTCGTATACCTTTATCCCATATTCTTTTGCTTTTGATTCAATGGCTTTCATGAGTTTTCTATAAGACTACATGTTTACAGTAAACTTGTTTTCTTTATCTTATATAATGTTAAAAGGGTATCCCAGATAAACAGTTGAAACACCTAGATCATTATTCAATAGATGAAAAGTTTCTATATATTTGAAGAAACAGTTATACAACTTTTTAAACAATTTTCCTCTTTTCTTTATTTGCCTCTAAATAAGCCTCATGCTCATTAACATTTCTTGCCTTATCTTTTAAAGACTGCATTTCAGAAATTTTCTTTTGTAAATAAAAGAAGTCTTCCTTAGCTCTAATCCCTTTATATAAAATTTTTAAAACCTACTTTACCTTCCTTAAAGAACTTTTATCTTCTTTCATTCTCGTTAAATTTGATGAAATATTTGATAAGGTCCTCAACCTCTTTTTTTAAGGAGGAAAACAACATTTGTTCTTATTTTTTTCATAATTAACTTCATAAATTCCTTCAGGTCAACCTAATAAGGATAAGGAGCAGGAGCTGATTATTATTACTCTTGCAATGCCTGAGGGAAGCATATAATCCCATGTTTTACTTAAAAAAACCTTAAATGCATTACCAACTTAAAAGAGAAGGTTTTATGTTTATTTTATCAAAAGGTTTTTCATCATAGTCTAAATGGTAAGCAAATCAATTATAGAGGTAATTAGCAAATAAGGTGATAAAGAAAGATAGATATAAAAACCTTGTTATTAGCAATAAGTTGAATGGTGCTTAACTAATGGTTAAGCTTTATTCAGAAATATTAAGCAAGGAAATAGAAATAAAGGATTATCCAGAAAAAATAGTAAGCCTAGCTCCAGCAATTACTGAGACGTTATATTTAATAGGGGCAGGAGAAAGAGTTGTTGGAGTAAGTTTCTTTTGCGATAAACCTTCAGAAGTAAATAAAAAACCTAGAGTGGGTGCTTACTTAAATGTAAATTATAATTTGCTAGAAAAGCTACAACCAGATTTGCTTTTAGTAACAACTGGAGCGCAAAGAGATAAAATAGCTGAATTAGAATCAAAAGGGTATAAGGTTTATCCTATACCTTTGCCTGTGAACATTTATGGAATATTAGATAATGTTATTATAACTGGCATGATAATAAATGAGATGGAATCTGCTAGAGGTTTAGCTCATGAACTAAATGAACAGGTTGTAAAATTATACAATATATTAAAGGGTGCTAAAATTTATTATGAGATAGATCTTGGAGGTCCTGTTAGCGTAGGAGCCTATAGTTATATTGGTGATGCATTTAGTTATATGGGTATTTCTCATGCATTTGAGAAAGAGAGAACACCTTACGTGATTAATCCAGACATATCTAAAATCAAAGAATTTAATCCAGACATAATGGTATATGAGCAAAAACTAGGAGAAAATGCTACGCCAGAGAAAGTTTCAAAAAATTTTGAAAAGAGGGGCTTAGGTGATTTAGATGCAATAAAAAATAACAGAATAGTTATAATGGAATATGATAGCCTAGCCCACTATGGACCGAGCTTCTTTAAAGCTGCAAGCAAATTAGCAGAAAGAATTAAGGTTTTTCTTTAGTATTTTCTTTTTCAAAATATAATTTATCTAGAACATTATTTATATCAACTAAGTTATAGGAAATTTTTATTGCATTTAGTTCCATTTGTTTGTATTCATCGCTTCCATAGATTTTTATTGCTTTTTCTAAATACGATGAAAATTCTTTATAATCCTTTTCATCAATTTCCTTTGCCTTAGGATCTGTATAGAAGTTTATTAAATCTCTTATATCTTCTCCAAATAGCCATCCGTTCTCTTCATGTTTTATTACTTCTAATGCACCTCCATCCTTTGAGCCTATTACTGGGACTCCATTAGCAAGAGATTTCATATATGATGTACCACAAGCCTCCCAGCCAGAAAATGCTGTAAATGTTTGTATATCAGTACCTGAAACTAATAACTTGGCTTTGATAGCATCATAATCATGTATAAAAATAACGTTATCATATTTTTTAGATAGCTTCCTAAATTGTTTAACTAGTTCTAATCCTTCCTTATCGTTAGGGTGGGCTTTACCTCCTAAAACAAACAGAGTATCTTTATTAGAATTGTTTTCTTCTATGAAATTTGCAATAAAATAAGGTCTTTTATATGATGTCATTCTTCTAGCATATAAAATAATGGGTCTTTCTGAGAAATTGTCTATATTAAACTTATAGTTTTTCAATAAATAAATCAAATCTTTTTTAGCCTTTTGATGTGCTTCCCACAATTCTTCTTTTGTTATGTTTTCAATTCCTTTTGATTCTATAAGATTCTTTATAGCAGGGTGTACCCATCTGTTTAGATTAACTCCATTTGTTATGTGGGTTATTTTATCTTTATAATCTTCAAATAACTTTTTTGTAATGTCTTCGTGTTTAGCAGAAACTGTATATGTAATTGTAGCCTTTTCTAATCCAATTTTAGTTAATGTAACAAAGTCCTCGGGATAGTTGAATTCAAACTCTTCATATAATATAGGTGTTGGAAAAGTTGGATGCCCCCATGGTCCAGGAGTATGAGTTGTGAACCTGAAATTTTTATATTCTGGTAATGCCAATATAAGTAATGTAGTATAAGCCTCTTGCAAATCTATATGTTTAATTTTATCAAGTCCAATATAATTCTTTATATAATACGCAGAGGCCTTTGCTAAAAATATGTATTTATACAATTTTTCCTCATAGCTATTTTCTATGTATAGCCTGTTGCAAAAGCCTCTTACCCATTTAGGGCACTCAGCTTCAATAAATATTACCTTGGATCTTCCCCTTTCATATATCCATGGTCTCACATTGATCTTCTGCCTTTTTAATGTAATTTCAAATTCCTTTTCTGGTCTTAAAATGTCTTCTAAAGGTATTGGCTGAGATTGGGGCTTAAGTATTATATTATCGTTTGCATCAAAATCATAGTCAACATAGCCATTTTTATAAAGAAGTGTTATTTCATAGTACTTCATATTTCTTGAGGCTGCAGCATAAAATTTGTCACCTTCTAATATTCCAAGACCTCCTGCATACCCATAAATTTCGTCTAGCGCTATTTCAGGAGTTATTGATACATAGATATTTTCATCCATTTTAACCACCACAAATTTTTAGATAATTTAGATAAATAAGAGTATATGCTAGAATTAAAGGTAAAAATTTAAATAGCCTATAAGTTAAAGTAAAAAATAATTAGGCTGAAATATAAAAATGGTGTTAAACCTTGAAAGTTTCAATACCTGCAAAAGAAAAGATAGCCTTTATAATAGGTTTAATCACTTCAATAGCAGTTTCTATAATGGTAGGAATGTCGTCATATCACATAGCATTATATACAGGCGGTGGAGGATATAACAATTCGTATATAAGTGATGAAATATATTATGTAGATAGTGCCAGAAGAATTTTGGTTAATGTATTTGGATATAAAGGAACATTATACCCTTATAGTGGGGAAACTCAGCCAAACTATTATAATTTTGAGCATCCTCCTTTAGCTAAATATATAATTGCTACATCTATAGCTTTGCTTGGAGATAAACCAATTAATTGGAGAATACCAAGTGTAATTATGGCTTCTCTTATCCCTTTAATTTTATATTTAGGCATTTCTTGGAATAAAGGAATTAAATGGATATTTTTAGGAGCACTTAGTGCCTTAATAGCTTCTTCAGATAAGATATTAATAGTTATGGGTTCTGTTGCACTATTAGATATATATGCAACCTTTTTCTTAACCATATCTTTGATTTTTGCATTTAGACAGAAGTTATTATTATCTGCAGCATTCATAGGTCTTGCATCTGCATCAAAGGAAACAGGATTATTTGGAGTTCTTGCCTTAATTATACTTATAGTAGCTAAATATGGTAAAAGCATTGAATCCATTAAAAAAATTTTAGAGGCTATTATAATAATTATAGGTATCATGTTGATCACTTATATACCTCTCTTCTACCATTTTGGAACTCTCTATGTTATTCAGCAAACCCTAGGTGGTTATAGATGGGATTTGCAGAGCAGACCTCCAGGACCTCCAGCCAGCAACCCAAGTGGTTGGTTAATTAATTCCGATCCATTTGTTTTGTCATATTCTCCTATATTAGCTGCAGAAACATCACCCATTATTGAAATACCAGCATTAGTATCATCAGTATCTATATTCCTTTCCTGTATTTTATATAAAAGGAAGTTCTGTTACAATGCTGGTGCAATATTTTATATCATTATATTTTTAGGTTTTTGGTTAGTATATGCAGCAGGAAATCATACACTCTACAGCTTTTACTCAGTCACATTGACACCTGCAGCAGCTGTATCTATAATAGAAGGAATCAATATATTAATGGGGGGTTCAAATGAAGCCAATAAGAATAGTAATAACACAATTTAGAAGAAGAAGTACCACAGAGGAGAATTTTTTGGAAGCCATGACATTATTAGATGGATTTAAAGGAATACCAGCTTTTAGTGAAAATTGGTTGTTAAATAAGCCATTAAATATTGATGATTACTATTATTATATTGATAAACTTGGTAATAAGCTAAAAGAAAACATTTTGGGTGGTATACAATATGTTTACGAAAAAGACGTTATCAAAAGCGTGGGTTTAGCCTTTATAGATAATAAGGTTATTAAGATATGTGAAAAAATAAATGCGTCTAAAGCTGTTTACGAAAGAGGTTTTATTAGTAAAGGTAAATATATTTATCCGATATCCGTCGATGATTGGAAGATAGGATGCATTGGTTGCGTTGATATATTTTATCCAGAGATTTCAAGAATTCATACAATTAACGGAGCCAATATTTTATATAATCCTGCTAGTATATCGGAGGATAGCATCAAACTTTGGCATTCCGTTTTAAGTGCTAGAGCATCTGAAAATATGTCTTTCAGCATAGGGGTTAACAATACTAAAACAGTATATCCCGATGGAAGAATAACTGGGGGGCAAAGTATAGTGTTTAACCCTCACGGCGATATGCTTGTTAGCTTAGGGAGCCAGGATTTTGCATTGCCTATAGATCTTGAACCTGATTTATTGGATTATGTTGAGAATCGTTGGGCATTTAAAGATGATTTAAATCAAATATATTCAAAATATTATATAGATCTTATGAACGATTTAAAATAAATTTATTTTTACCTTTGAGATTTTATAAGTTCTAAGGATTAGAGAAAAGCCAAAAATATCTCATTTTTAGATTTTATAAGATTTTAATTAGTGCATTATTTAAGATTCAAAAATGTTTATTGGAGAAATATAAAAAATCATTCCTCATATAGAGTTACTTGTACGTCCGCTTTGACCTTCTCTGAAGAAAAAGGTGGTATATTATTCCCTAGATCAATAGCTATCGATATTTGATTTCCTGTATCATCTGTTATTCTTACTTCAGCTATATATGTAGATTCTGGACCTCCTGATTCAAACACTTTCATTAGAGATTCATATAACCTAGAAATAGCCATTTGGAAAGCTACTGGGCTTGATAGATCTTCTGGTTTAAGAGATATCGAAGCAAAGTTTTTCATAACTTTTCCTACCTTGGCTTCCCCTTTAAATTCTTTTTTTATGGTATTTTTTTCTCCTTCCGACATGAATTTCACCAAAAATAATACAGTGACTAGATTTAATATGTTTAATTGTTTTGATTTCAATATAAAAGGTTTCCTTCTTAAATTAACAAAAAATTTTTATGTTACTTGGAATAGCCTTTTATAGAGACTGAGTGAGAAGAATGGCTCAAAATGTTATGAATTCTATTGATAAATTAAAACAAATTGAAGAGAAATGGCAAAATGAATGGGAAAAAGCAAAAATATATGAGTCAAATCCTGATGCAAGGAAGAAATTTTTCATAACCTTTCCTTTTCCATATGTTAATGGCTTGCCACATCTTGGAAGCGCCTTTACTATTTTAAGAGTAGATATTATGGCTAGATATAAAAGAATGAGAAATTACAACGTATTATTTCCTCAAGGTTTTCATGCTACTGGGGGCCCTATAGTATCATCTGCTAGGAGGATAAAGGAGAAGGATCAGAAGAAAATAGAAGAGCTTAAGAGCATGGGGATACCTAATAATATGATAGAAAAGTTTGAAGATCCTTCATTTTGGGTATATTACTTTACCAATGAGTGGGAAAAAGATTTTAAAAGATTTGGACTAAGTATAGATTGGAGAAGAAAGTTTTATACGACAAAATTGAATCCTTATTATAATAAGTTTGTGGAATGGCAATATTTTAAGTTAAGAGATCTTAAGTTGATAGATAAAGGGAGTCATCCAGTAGTTTGGTGTCCTAAAGAAAAGAAGGTTGTGGGAGACCACGATAGGCCAGATGAATATGCTGGTATAGGGCCAGTTAGCGCAACAATAATTAAATTTAAAACAGATGAAGAGATTATAATACCAACTTTAACATATAGACCTGAAACAATTTTTGGAGTAACTAATGTTTGGATTAATCCAAATTATACATATAATATTGCAGATGTGGATAATGAAACATGGATAATAAATGATTATATTGCAGATGAATTATCTGATCAAAAGCATAATGTAAAAATTAAGGGGAAAGTTGATTCAAAAGAACTGATTGGAAAAAAGGTATTAAATCCTATAAATAATAAACATGTAATTATACTTCCAGCAAGTTTTGTAATACCTGATGAAGGAACTGGTATTGTTATGAGCGTCCCAGCTCACGCACCTTATGATTTTATTGCATTAGAAGATTTGAAAAAGAATTCAAATATTTTAAATAAATTTGGGATCGATAAAGAAGAAATATTGAATTTGGAACCCATAGTTATTATAAAAACTAATGAATTAGATAAAGAAATACCAGCGAAAATTGTGATAAGAAAATATAAGGTTAAAGACCAAGAAGATATAGAACAACTAGAGAAAGCGACTAAAGAACTTTATGCTAAAGAATATTATAATGGTATCATGATTAATGAATTAGGTAAATTTTCTGGGAAGAAGGTAGCAGAGGTTAAAGATGAAATAGAGGATTACTTAATAAAAATGAATGCGGCAGTAAAAATTTACACGTTACCATCGAAAGTTTATTGTAGATGTGGTGCAAGAACTCATGTAAAGTTTGTCGAGAATCAATGGTTCTTGCTATATGGCAACGAACAATGGAAGAATAAAGCAAAGGAATTAGTTAGTTTGATGAGGTTCTATCCAGAAAATGCAAGAAATGAATTTTTGCAACTAATAGACTGGCTGGATGATTGGGCCTTTACTCATATGAATGAACTTGGCACATCTTTACCTTGGGATAAGGACTGGGTTATTGAGAGTTTAAGTGATTCGACTATTTACATGGCTTACTACACGATCTCGCATTACATACAAGGCAAGTTGGATGAATCGAAATTAACGCCTGAGCTATTTGATTATATATTTCTAGGTAAAGGAGATATAGATCAAATATCTAGTAAAATAGGCTTAGATAAAGAAATTATAAACAAAATGAGAAACGAGTTTTTGTATTGGTATCCAGTCGATCTAAGAATTAGTGGAAAAGACCTAATTCAAAATCATTTGTTGTTTTACATTTTTCATCATGCTGCTATATTTGATAAAAGCAAATGGCCTAAAGGTATTGGAATAAATGGCTGGGTTTTGTTCAATGGAGAAAAGATGAGCAAGTCTACTGGGAATTTCATTACTTTAAGGCAGGCTTTAGAATCATGGGGAGCGGATGCAACAAGGTGGGCTGAGGTTTTAGCTGGAGCAGATTCCGGTTTTGATGATGCTAATTTTGAAACTAACGTTGCAACAAAAGCTGTTGATGAACTAAATTTATGGCTAAAGCAGGTATCCGAAGAATATAACAAAGGAAGGAATGAAAGGCTTAATATAGATGATTGGTTTGAAAGTGTTTTGAATAAAACTATAAGAGATGTGACAAAGTTCATGGAGGAGACCAAATTTAAGAGCGCAATAATAAAGGCATATTATGATCTTCAAAATAATTACAGATGGTATATAAAGAGAGTTAAAATTCCTAACAAGCAAATTGTAAATAAATACCTTGAAGCTATCACATTAATGATAGCTCCAATAGTTCCTCATGTAGCAGAAGAAGCATGGCATTTAATGGGTAATAAAGATTTTGTATCTCTTCATAGGTGGCCAGAAGTTGATGAGAAAAAAATAAATGAAAGCTATGAAAAATCAGAAGAAATAATAAGAAGTCTAATTAATGATGCTGGCGAGCTTATGAAGTTACTGAAGAGCGGAAAGAAATTGCATATAATAGTTTCTGCTGAATGGAAGTACAGGTTAATGTATGATATTAAAGATAATATAGAAAAAGGAATGTTTATTAAGGATGTAAAAAGGAATTTGTTAAGCAAAGACTATGGGGTAGAAAAAGAACAAGTTTTAAAAACAATTGATGCTATAGCAAAGAACCCTGAGTTAGTTAATAAATTTGTTGATAGAGAATTAGAAATTAAGTCGTTAAAGGAAGCAAGGGAATTTATTTCTAAAGAACTAAATATTGATATATCAATAGAATTAGAAGAAGAAAGCAACTCGCAGAGAAAATCAAATTCCTTGCCAGGTAGACCTGCACTTTTTTTGGAAAGATAGCTTATAATTAATGGTGATTAACTATGAAAAATATTAAGGACATAGTTTATTCATTAAACTCTTTGGCTAGGACTGGGTGGATGTTAAGTGGTGTATGCCCAGCATGTTCAGAAACAGTTTCTATGCATTCCTTTGCTTCATCGTTAATTGCGTTAGAGCTTTCTTTAAAATTTGATGATGTAAATCCATATGAAGCTGCATCTATAGCATTAATTCATGATATAGGTGAAGCAACTATAGGAGATATAACAAAAGGGATAGATTTAGATAAAAAAGAGGTAGAGAATGAAGCAATAAACAATCTTAATATAAGCAACCTAATTAAAGAATTGTACTTCAGATATAGCGAGAGAAAAACAAAAGAAGCAATAATAGCAAAGATTTCCGACCTTATAGCAACTTATTTAGTTGCATTAAAATATGAAAAAGAAGGATTTAATATAGATCAAATAAAGGATTCTACTTATAATGAAATAATTAATATATCAAGGCAGAATAATATAGAAGTTAAAGTAAAAAACTTTTTAAGCGATTTACTAAAATAATCTATCTTGATTATAATAGTCAAAGTAATAACAAAAGTAAATATCCTTTAGGTAAAATAAATATATAAGGTAGAGTCGAATTGGAAAGCAATGTCATGTTATCAAGTGTGTCTATAGCCAGCATTGGTGTAACTACATCAGAAAATCTATCATTATATCATTATCTATCAGGTGGTAAGGTTTTAAGATTGGTTTTGCCACCAGAAAAAACAAATTTTAATTGTAGAAAATATCATATATGTTCTATATACAATTCAAATCTAGTTGCGCTGAAAGAATTTACACTAAATGATATTAAAAAATTAATAGAGTTGTGGAAGATTAATGGAATTATTCTGGAAGGTAATATATCATTTGATCTTTTAAATAATAAAATAGTTGACATGAAAAATAACTTAGAAGTACCAATTGGGATAAGAACCTTTAACCCAGTTTCTAATAGATATGCCGATTTTATTATCTATGATTATTTTATTGATAACCCAGTTTCTAATAGCATTGATACAATTAGGTTTATAAAGGATAAAGGGAGTCCTTGGAAAGAAATTCAGGTTTACTATGATGAACCTATATTTGAAAAATTTATGCCTATTGCAAAATCAGCCGGAGAGTCCATGGTTCCAATACATGTTTATTTATTAAACCATAGAGGTGGTAAGTTGGTGAAAGATTTCTATGAGCAAATTAAAGAGCTTGATCCTTACGTATATATACATGTCGAACTATATGGAGAATATAATACTTATTGTCCAAACTGTGGAAAACCTGTTGCATTTAGAGAAAAGGGAGTTCTACTTTCTCTTGAGGTGGAAAATGGCAAGTGTTGGAATTGCAAATATTTATTGCCTTTTTATAATATAATTTCTAAAAAATCAGATAAAACATTTGTGAGATTAACTGGAGGTGATAATATATGGTACGATCCGAGGGCAGTGATGATGAAATAAATGAGAAGAAATATATAAGAGAAGCAAAATTTTGGGAGCCTATAAAAAATAGGCCAGGATGGGTAAAATGTAATTTATGCCATAGAAGGTGTATCATAGCACCAAATGCATGGGGAGCTTGTGGAGTTAGAAAAAATATAAATGGAAAGTTATATACAATGGTTTATGGCTTATTAACTGCTGAAAATATCGATCCTATAGAGAAAAAACCCTTAATGCATTTTAACCCAGGAAGCTCTGTTTTAAGCATCTCAACAGTTGGTTGTGATTTCTTTTGCATATTCTGTCAAAATTGGGAAATAAGCCAAAGCAGATTAGAAAAAGGTTTGTATGGTAAATTAAAAAGTCCAGAGGAAGTAGTTAATGATGCACTGTCTGTAAATGCTGATGGAATTTCGTATACATATAATGAGCCGACAATTATGTATGAATTCATGTACGATACAGCTGTATTGGCTAAGAGGAAAGGTTTATTTAACACCATGGTAACAAATGGTTATATAACTCCAGAAGCTGTTGATGAGTTAGGAAATGTTTTAGATGCTGCAACTGTAGATTTCAAAGGAGGAGGTAACAAAGAATTTTATAGAAAATACATGGGGGTACCAGATCCTGAACCCATATTTGTTACATTGAAAGCAATGAAAGAAAAGCACATTTGGATGGAAATTACAAACTTAGTTGTGCCTAATGTAGGAGACAAAGAAGAAGATATAAAGAAATTAGCAAGGTGGATTGTAGAAAATTTGGGTGATAATGTCCCCTTCCAATTGCTTAGGTTCCATCCAGATTATAAAATGATCAATAGCTCAGATACCCCAGTTAAAACACTTGAAAAGTTAGCCGATATAGCAAAAAAGGAAGGTCTTAAATATGTTTATATCGGTAATGTACCAGGACATGCCTTAGAGAATACGTACTGTCCAAATTGTGGCTATCCATTAATAGAGAGATACGGTTTTTACATAAAAGCATGGAGATTAACAAAAGATAATAGATGTCCCAGATGTAAAACGAAAATTGATATAGTTGGGAATTATAGACCTTCTAGTCCATTTTCGATATCATTTTTATAGATTATTAATTAATTTGATATATTAGCCTGTATTTACTTTGGTATTATCTTTGGTGTAATAGTTGTATATTTTTTATACATATATAATGTTTGAATTCAAGATAGAAATTATTATAACCTCTCTAGGATAAAAATGATAGGGCAATAGATAAAACTGGTGTGAAAAATATGATGTTTTGTCCTAAATGTGGAGGAGTAATGATACCTATTAAAAAGGATGGAAAAGTAATAATGAAATGTACTAAATGTGGATACGAAATGGAAGCTCCGGATAAAGCTGTAAAAGAATATAAAAGTGTGACGAAAGCGGCTGAGAAGGAAAAGGTGTTAACAACTAAAACTGTTGGTCAAGAACAAGATGTCAATAAAGAAGAAAATAAGGAAGAGCTAGAGCAGGCCAAGGAAGATTATTATGAACTGGTCCTAGATCAAATGGGAGAATATGGAGATCAGGTATAATAAGGATAATGAAATTTTTAATTTGTTATTCAAAATTATCTAGCATAAAATATTAAAACTAATAAATTGCAGAATCTTTATAGCGGTAGTGGAAGAAAAGGGAGTGAAAAGGTTGCATAAAAACAGTAGAAGAGGTCGATCACACTCTATAAGGCCTGCAACACCTAGCCCGCCTAATTGGCTTGGCTATAGTCAGCAAGAAATAGAGTTAATTATTGAAGAATTAGCTAAGAAAGGTTATTCCTCTAGTCAAATAGGGGTAGTCCTTAGAGATCAATTTGGAGTACCTCTAGCAAAAACCGTTATAGGAAAGAAAATAGGTAAAGTATTAGAAGAAAGAGGCTTGGCCCCAAAAATACCTGAAGATTTATTTAATTTAATAAAAAGGGCAGTTAATTTAAGAAGGCATATAGATGAGCAACCAAAAGATGAGTTAAGCAAGCGTGGATTAATATTTACAGAATCAAAAATTAGAAGGCTTACCAGATATTATAAAAAAGTTGGCAAATTGCCTTACAGTTGGGAATATGATCCTCAAACAGCCAAACTTTTAGTTGCTGGATCTTCTAGTTAATTTATAAGCGTTTTAGTTTTATTAAATTTATAAAAGTTAATATTTGAAAAAGAATATTTTTAATACAGGTGGGTAGTATTGTTAAAGATAAAGCTAGAACCAGGAGAAAATTATGAAAAGCAATTAACGACATTTTCATCCAATTTAAGCAAACTTTTTCAAGACGGGAAAGATTCGGGTATTCTAAAAATTTTGGTATACCCCTCATTAGATGGAATTATTGCAGGACTACTTATGTTTAATATAGCAATAAATTTAAATGTAAAACCATCATTTAAGATAACAAATCTACCTCCGCATAAAATTTCTGATCCTACTATATTAATAGGTTTTAGCAATTTGAATTATAATGTATCAGATATAAACAGTTTTTTGCTAGCAATTTCAAATAAAATAGATTCAATACCAATATCAAATTCAACATACATAGAAGTTGATGGTAGCATTGGATCAAGTATTTATTTTGGATTAAAGTATTCTAATATTATACCAATGAAGCCAGAGTATGCAATCATTTCGCTTGCATCTTCATATTCGAGCAAATATGTTGATAGTAGTGGTAAATTCCACTCATTAGATTACATACTTCTTAACATATTAAATAAAGACAATAATTTAAAACTTGAAATGCTTACAGGTCTAAAGCTATTTAGGCCTCTAACTATGGATTTCTGCCATTCTTCTTCTATAACATTAAATCCATTGTATTTAACTTTCACTGATGAAGATATTTGTAGAAAACAACTTAAAGAAGCTAATTTAGATAAAGCTCTTCAAAATCCTATAATAAAGTTAGATGAAAATACTATAAAAGAATTAACAGTGATGGTATTGAATCAATTAAAGAAGTATTCAAGAAAAGAAATAGAAATAACGGATTATGTTGGAGGTATTGAATCATCTTCTGCAAATTTGGTTTTAGAGGATCCCAGAGAAGTTATGACGGTGATTAACTCATTAATAGAAACCATTGGTGTAGAATCAGCTTTAGCGATGATAGCAGATTATGAAAATGAGTATCCGCAAGTAATAAAATATCTAAAAAGTAATGTAGAAAAAGCTTCTGAAATAATTCTAAGCAATAAGTTTGTTAGGGTTAAATCAGTAAACTTTGCCAAGGTTTATGTATTGGAAGAGGATAATTTACCATTAAGTCCCGTAGCAAATTCTTTAAGATCATTAGGTTATATAGAAAAAGACGCATTAGTTTGCAAATCAAATGATAGCATTTTATCAATACCTGCAATTCAATTAGAACAAATTTTTGGTTATAATTCTATAAATAATTTTTTGCAATCATTAAAAGGGGAGTTTAAAGACGGCTTTATAAATATAAAAATATCTTCATAACATAATTATAATATAATTAATATTAAATAATTTCTAGGATCTTCATATTCTAAAATTAGATTTGATATTTATTTTACAATTTTAAATGCTATCTATTATGGCTCTTATGTTTATTAATATGTCATCTATTGTATTTTTTAAACTCAATATTCTTTTTGGATCATTACAATCAGTTATTTCTATATTACATAATATAACATTATTGATGTCATCACATTTAATCTTAATAAAGGGAGGCAAATCCTTTATATTATCAGGAATTAACGATTTAACTATATTATTGGAATCTTCGCTTTCTATGCGTAATGTAGCAACACATTTTATATTGTTACTGTTTGAATCCATATTATTTCCCAAGTATTATTATGATATGTGTTTTTATAAATTTTTATTGGAATTTAATAAGTTTCGTTGCGATTTAGCAATTTCCTAACCTCGACTAGTGATTGATCTGCATGTTTTTCAGCAGGTCTTAAATTATAGAGTACTTTTACTATAATTCTAATAGGATCAATTATATATGTTGTTCTTTCAGCAGATAAAGAGCTTGTGTTTTCTTTCTTAACTTTATATAATTTGATTATTTTACCATCAGGATCACTCAATAACGGAAACCTAAATCCATACTTTTCTGCAAATTTTTTGTTCCTCTCGATTGGATCACTAGAGATTCCAAATATTTCAGCATTAAGCTTCTTAAATTCGTCATATAATTCATTAAATCTTATACCTTCTCTTGTACATCCAGATGTTAATGCTCTCGGATAAAAATATAGTATGACAAATTTTCCTTTGTAGTCTGAAAGTCTAAATTTATCTCCATTACTAGTTGTTAACTCAAAATCTGGTGCTTCCATTCCTTCATTTAAGGGCATATTAATTTCACCTTAGTATCTCATAGATTTCGTTACCGCAGAAATTTTAAATTTTAATAAATATTTTTAGTTTATCTTTAAAACAATTTTATGACAGTTAAACTCTGTGAAATCACTTTAGGGTTAAATTTAAAAATGTTGTTCCCTTAAATTGGTATCAAGTTAACTAGTAATTGGGGAGAGAGTTGCCAGAAATACCGAAAGAAAAAATGCAACCAGAAGTAAACGTTGGAATAGTTGGTCATGTAGATCATGGAAAAACTACACTTGTACAAGCGTTAACTGGAATTTGGACGATGAGGCATAGTGAAGAAATAAAGAGAGGTATGACAATCAAGCTTGGCTATGCCGACGGCGATATATGGGAGTGCAAAGAATGTGAATTTCCAGAAAAATATACGCCAGAGCCAGTGTGCGAATGCTCACCTCAAGCAAATCCTATATTAAGAAGAAGAATATCATATGTTGATGCGCCTGGTCATGAAATTCTTATGGCAACTATGCTTTCAGGGGCTGCTTTAATGGATGGTGCAATATTGGTTATAGCAGCTAACGAAAATGCTCCACAACCGCAGACATTGGAACATTTCTTGGCACTAGATATATTAGGTATAAGAAACTTGATAGTAGTGCAAAATAAAATAGATGTTGTTTCGCAAGAAAGAGCAAAAGAAAGCTATAATGAAATAAAAAAGTTTTTGAGCAATACATGGGCTGAAAATGCTCCAATAATACCAGTTAGTTCATTAAAAAGGGTTAATATCGATGCATTATTGGCAGCTATTGAGGTTTTTATTCCTACTCCAAAAAGAGATGAATCGAAGGACCCATTAATGTTTGTTGTAAGAAGTTTTGATGTTAATAAACCAGGAACCCAACCTGAAGATTTATCTGGAGGGATTTTAGGCGGATCCATAATACAAGGGAAATTTAAGGTTGGAGATGAGATAGAAATAAGTCCTGGCATAATGGTTAAGGGATCAGGTGGTCAAGTTAAATACGAGCCAATTAGATCAGAAATAGTTAGTCTGAGATTTGGAAAGTATGAAGTTAATGAGGCAAGGCCTGGTGGTTTAGTAGCTATATGTACCAAACTTGATCCTTCTATGACAAGGTCTGATAACTTAGTTGGGAACGTTGTAGGAAAGCCAGGTTCAATACCTCCTACATATGAAGAGATAGAAATAACATATAACTTATTTAAAAACGTTGTAGGCACAAAAGAAGAGATTAAGGTTGATCCTATTGCTAAAGGAGAGAGTCTTATGCTGGCAGTAGGATCAAATTTAACTATAGGTTCTGTAATATCGTTCAATAAAGAGCTTGTGGAAATAAAGCTTAAAAGACCCGTGGTTGCATGGAAGGGTTTAAGAGTTGCTATAAGCAGAAGAATAGCTGGTAGATGGAGATTAATAGGTTGGGGGCTAATAAATAAGTGAAAGTTATTTTAGATTCAAATACAATAATAATGATGGGAAAAGGTATAATTACCTGCTCTATGCTTGAAAGATTAATAGAAAGAAGATTTGATTTAGTAACAACATCTACTGTAATAAATGAGCTAAACAACTTATCAGAAAATAATTCAAAAGCGATATCAAAAGCAATAAAATTTGCACTTAGTTTGGTGAAAGATAAACTAACTATAATAAACACAGATAATATAGCAGATGCGGATGATTCTATATTTTATGTTGCTTACTCATTAAGAAACAATGAAAACGATGTCTATGTTGTTACCAGTGATAAAGAGCTCAGGGGCAGGCTTAGATTAATAGGAGTTCCTACCATTTATTTTAGAAATTCAAGATCCGGATTAGAATTGGAATGGGATAATGTTTCTTAAAGAAGTTTTAAATTTTCATAAAATTTTAAGAAGTAAGATGCTTTTAAATTTCAGTTGCTAAAATACAAGAATGGGGCCGCCGTAGCTCAGTGGGAGAGCGCCCGGCTGAAGACCGGGCGGTCCGGGGTTCAAGTCCCCGCGGCGGCATCAATTTTATAGAGGTAATATAGATGAGTCTTGCATTGATATTGGCTGGGGGGTATGGGAAAAGACTTAGACCTCTAACATTAGATAAACCAAAGCCTTTAATAGCAATTAATGACAAGCCTGTTGTTGTCTATCAATTAGAATGGCTTAAGCACTTTGGTGTAGACGAAATCATAATGCTTGCTGGATATCATAAGGAGAAATTAATAGAAGAGCTAGGGAGCGGAACTAAGTATGGGGTTTCAATATCATATGTTGTTGAAGACGAACCTCTGGGTACAGGGGGTGCATTAAAAAAAGCAAAATACATTTTTAAAAATACAGAGAAATTTTTAGTAACTAATGGAGATATAATTACAAATATAAATCCAAATACGCTATTTGATGCACTTGATAATCAAATAATAGCTGTAATGGCTGTAGTGCCATTAAGGAGCCCATACGGTGTATTAGATATTGATAGTAGTGGTCTAGTTAAAGGATTTAAAGAAAAGCCTATCCTTTATGACTATTGGATAAACGCAGGAGTCTATGCATTTAGACCTCAAATAGCTGAGTATTTGCCTGATAATGGTGATATAGAATCTACAACATTTCCTAAGCTAGCCAATGAAGGGAAAATGGTAGCAATCAAATTTGAATTACCTAAGTATTATTGGAGGAGTATAGACACACATAAAGACTTAGATGAAGTTTCAAACGAGCTTAACCAAATGGGAGGATTATTTTAATTTTTAGTATCATGATAAAGTAAAGACAAACTTCTACATTTATTAGGTGAGTAAATTAATAAAAGTTGTTGCGATCAATAACTTAAACAAAATATCGTAATTATAGGTAAGCATAAAATCTTGCCTTAATATATAGACAGACGTTAAAATTTCTTTAATATAACCTAATGCATTTAAAAGCTCTAATTTTTAACCTAAAAAAAGCGAACAGAAATTAGGTGTGTTTGGTTTGCCAAGGCAGAAGTCTAAAGCTGCAGTTAAGGATACATGGAAATTAAAGAAGTGGTACAATGTAATTTCTCCAGAGGTATTTGGAAAAATTCAAATAGGAATGACCCCTTCCGATTCAGAGGAGAAGTTATTAAGACGTACGGTTGAAGTAACGTTATTTGATATAACTGGAGATTATTCTCATGTAAATACAAAACTAAAGTTTCAGGTAATTAATATTAGTGAAGGAAATGCTTATACGGTATTTAAAGGTCATGAGTTGTTAAGAGATTATTTAAGGAGTTTAACTAGAAGAAAAAGTAGCAAAATATCGATAATATTAAATGTAGTTACCAAAGATAATGTTAAGATAAGAGTGACTGCAGCTGTATTTACTCAATACAGATGCAAAACAAGCCAAAAACAAACCATAAGAAGACTAATGAGAGATATGATAGAAAGTAAAGCAAGTCAGTCAACCTTTGATGAATTTGTAAAGGTCTCAGTGTTTAGCGAACAAGAAGGTAGCATTGCACAGGATATAGCTAAAGGGGTAAAGAAAATATGCAATGTTAGGAAAGTAGAAATAATAAAACAAAAGGTTGTTGAGATACCTAATTTTGCTTCTAAAGCTACAGAGGTAAGAGAAGAGGAGCAGGTAGCAGCACATCAATAAACCAATAAAATTATTTAAAAATATCTTTGTTTCAAACAAGTTGTATAAGAAATGGTAGAATTATTTGGTTATTATTTTATATTTTCAAAAAGATGCAAACCGAATAGATACAAAGGCTCTTTAAAAACAATTTAATTTCAGCTATTTTATTGTTTATTAAACTAAATGTGTAAGACTAAAAGCATTTAAAAGCAGCGTTTTATGTTTAATGAGGGAGAGAGTAATAAGTACAAGTTGGGTGAAAAAGGTGCCAGCTGAAGAAAGACCACCATTAAGGATAGTTGTTTCAGATCCAAAAGCAGGAAATAAAAAAGTTGAAGTAAAAGTAAAGGGATCTAATGATGAAGCATTAAAAGTTACCAACGAAATGAAAAAAACCAAAGAGCAAGAAAGAAGAGAACTGCCAAAGGCTAAAGTTAGCAAAAAGGTTGCTGATGAGTTAAAATTAAATGAGGTAGGAGTCTTAACACTTAGCATTAAAAAAGAAGGAGGAAAAACTAACCTATCATTTAGGGTTATTATATCTGATGATGTTCCTGAAAATGAGGCTTGGATTAATTCTGAACTATTAGGTGAGATTGCAGGAGCTAATGAAGCCGATGCATATGCATTTAGAGCTAAAGCTTTTCAGTTATCAGTTCCAGAAGATATAATGATTAAGATTTCTGGTTTAGAAATAGGGGACGAATTTGATGGATCATTAATAGGTTTTGATCAAATTAAGCTAAAAATTAGGGGAGGAAGCGATGCCACTGGTTTTCCCATGCATCCAGGCATACCAGGAGCAGTAAGAAAGAAGGTATTATTATCAGGTCCTCCAGGATTTCATCCAACAGAAAAAGGTTTAAGAAAAAAGAAAACTGTTAGAGGTCGTATGGTTCCAGATCCAAGAGCAGAAAGGAGAAAAACAGCACTTGCTCAATTGAATGTTGAAATAAGCTATCCTGAAATCAGCCAAGAAGCTCAGCAAGCATAAAATTCCTAGCTAATATTAAACTTTATAAAAATAAGTTATTTTAGGTGTTAGCGATGAGTAAAATTGATCAACAAGATGAACAAAAAAGAAAATTAAGACAACCAATAGTAGTGGTGTTAGGTCATGTAGATCATGGTAAAACAACCTTGTTGGACAAGATTAGAAGTACTGCCATAGCTGCAAGAGAAGCTGGCGGAATAACTCAGCATATAGGAGCCAGCGTTGTGCCATCAGAAGTTATAGAAAAAATTGCTGAGCCTTTAAAAAAATACGTTCCAATAAAACTTAACATTCCAGGATTGCTTTTTATAGATACTCCAGGCCATGAATTATTTTCAAATCTTAGAAAGAGAGGAGGAAGTATAGCAGATTTTGCTATATTAGTTATAGATTTGACAAAAGGATTACAAGATCAAACTTATGAGGCTATAGATCTTTTAAAATCCAAAAAGGTACCATTTTTGGTTGCCGCAAATAAAATTGATAGACTTCCTGGCTGGGAAGCTTCACCAGATGAACCTTTTATAGTTTCTTACCAAAGACAATCAAACAGAGCAAAGGAAGAGCTAGAAAAGGTCATATATGGAGAAATAGTTTCAAAACTTTCTGAGGCTGGATTTCAATCAGATATGTATTCTAAAATAAAAGATTTTACAAAAACTATAGCAATAGTACCAGTGTCTGCCAAGTTAGGAGAGGGTATTCCAGATTTATTGGCTGTTTTAGCTGGATTAACTCAGCAATATCTTAAAAATAAATTAGTTTTTGCAGTAGGACCAGCAAAGGGTTCTATATTAGAGGTTAAAGAAATAGAAGGTTTAGGCACAGCTATAGATGTAATAATATATGAGGGCGTAATAAAAACAGGTGATATAATAGTATTAAATGGGAAAAACGAACCTATCATAACTACTGTCAGATCATTATTAATGCCAGCACCTCTTAGCGATATAAGGGCAAAGGGAACAAGATTTATAAGTGTTCCAGAAGTTTATGCTGCGGCTGGAGTAAGGATTTCTGCATCAGGCTTAGATGATGCATTAGCAGGTTCTTCAATTTATGTTGCTAATGATCTTATTGAAGCAAAATCTTTAGCGGATAGCTTAAAACATGAAGTTAAAGAACTAATATTTAAGGCAGATACAAATGGAATAGTAGTTAAGGCAGATACCTTAGGAACCTTAGAAGCATTGATCGAGGCTTTAAAAAGAATGAATATACCAATAAGAATAGCGGATATAGGAAATGTGACAAAATCCGATATATTAGAGGCACATCTTACATCTAAAAAGGATAGATCATTGGGTGCTATCCTAGCTTTTAATGTAAAGGTGCTTTCAGAAGCAGAACAAGAAGCAAGCCTAAGTAATGTGAAAATATTTCAAAATAATATAATATATCATTTGCTAGATGATTACAAGCAATGGAGAGATTCATTGAAATATGAAGAAATTCAAAAACAACTAGATTCCCTGATTAGGCCTGGGAAATTCAAAGTTCTACCGGGTTACGTGTTTAGAAGAAGCGATCCTGCTATTGTAGGTGTGGAAGTAGAGGGTGGCATTATTAAGCCCGGTTATCCTTTGATCAATGAAAAAGGTAAGGAAGTTGGCAAGATAATGGCAATAAAAGATAGAGAAAAAAGTCTTAATTTGGCAAGGACAGGTATGTCTATTGCAGTATCTATAGAAGGCAAAATATTGGTTGGAAGGCATATAAGCGAAGGTGATATAATTTATACTGATGTACCTTCAGATCATGCATTAAAGCTATTAACAGAATTTAAATCAATTATTAGTGATGAGGAAATTTTGATATTGAAAGAAATTTCTGAAATTAAGAAAAATGCTGGCAATAAAGATTATAATCTGGTTTTATCAAAAATAAAGGACGTTATGGAAAAAAAGATTAGTAGTCAATAATTTCATTTTCTTTAAATATGATTTTATATTCTCTTTCGAAACTTTCTTGAGAATCACTAGCATGTACTACATTGTCTTGTATTGATAGAGCAAAATCCCCTCTTATTGTGCCTGGTTGGGCTTTTCTGCCATCAGTACTTCCTATAATTAATCTAACGACTGATATGGCCGAATCACCTTCTAAAATTATTGCTACAATCGGTCCACTTATTATAAAGTTAACTAAATCATCATAAAATGGCTTGTCTCTATGTACAGAGTAAAATTCCTCTCCCATATTTTTATCCATTTTTATCATCTTTAAAGCTATTATTTTGAGTCCTTTCTTCTCTAATCTTGAAATTACTTCTCCAATTAAACCACGACGAACTCCATCAGGTTTTACCAAGAGCAGGGTTCTTTCTACCAAAACCTTTTCACCATCAAATTAACTGTATAGTTTATTTATAAGCACTATGGTACAAATATAATTAAATTTAATAAAAAATTTATAGACTTAAAGATTATAAAAAATTTTAGCTAAAAGTTGATTTTGAAATAAAAATATATTGTTTTTTAACTCCTTTTTATCATGATCTCTATCGGGATAAAATAGTGAAAATAGAAAAGCTTGAGAGTTATAATGTACCATTAGATAGGCCTGCAAATAATTATATAATACGAGCAGATAATTTGACGCTTTCTATAGATGCAGGTGCAACAAAAAGTTCGCTTAAAGATTTTGGTAAAATAGATTATATTTTGCTTACTCATGGTCATTGGGATCATTCTTATGGTATAGCAGGTTTAAAGGATAAAACAATTTGTATGGGAAAAGAAACATATGCACAGATCAAAAAGGGAGGCTTTAAAGAAAGCTTAATAAGAATTGCGGATATATTCGGTTATAAAAAAGACGCCTTGCCAAGTGATATTGAAGAAATTGTAGATAAAACATCTTATTACTATGATGAAATTCAACAAGCCCTTGATTATAATACTATATTAACAATAAATGAATGCCCACCAATACAAGGAAATATAGTAAATTACATACAATGCCCAGGTCACAGTGACGATCATTTATGTTATGTTATAGGAAATCACTTATTTCCTGGTGACAACATATTACCCGGAGGGGGTATAACTCTTCTAGACTTTATAAAATACTATGAATCAATGATGAATCTATTAAGCAGAATTGATTGGCTATATGTGCATCCAGGTCACGGACCTGATATTAATAGAAGTGAGGCAGTAAAATGGCTGAGCGATATTATTTTAGGAAAACAAAAAAAGCTTATTCAATTAAACTCTATGATTGGCTACGATTGGATTCCTGTAACAATGTTGTTGCCTAAGTTATATCCAAGCTTAGGCGGATTGCTTTTATTCGTAGCTACTAGAAGTATTATGGGTTATTTAGGCTCTCTAGAATCTATGAAATTTATAGAAATAGATAGAAATCAGTATCCATGGTTAGTGAGAAGAGCATATTAAAAGGTGTAAATTATGAAGAAACTGGTTTTAATGGCAGCGGGAAAGGGAGAAAGGCTCAGACCGCTTACAGAAACCAGACAAAAAACACTGATGCCTATATTGGGGCAACCTTTAATATGCAGGCATATCAATGAAATAACCAAGTATTTTAATTTTGATGAAATAATAGTTATTGTTTCTTATATGAAGGATCAAGTAATTAATGCAATTAAAAGTTGCTCAAATTTGAATAATATAAAATTTGTTGATCAAATAGAAGAAAAAGGAACAGGGCATGCTATAAAAATTGCTATGGAAAATGGCGGAAATGCTGATTATTTAATAGTATATTCAGATGTTTATTTATCTAAAAAAATCTATGAAAGACTTGTTAGTTTAAAAAACCCTGGAATAGTAGCAACGGGAGTTGATGATCCATGGAATTATGGTATAATAAAAACTCAAGATGGTATATTGAAAGATATTATCGAAAAACCAAAAAGCCAGAATTATTTTAACTCAAATAAAATTTTTGGTGGTATATTAAATTTACCATATGAAATTAAACATTATTTGGACAATTTAAAAAAATCTCTAAGAGGAGAATATGAAGTAACTGATGCTTTAAAGCAAATAATATCGTCGTTTGATGTAGATGTTTTAGAAATTGATAAAAATAGTTGGCAGGATATAGGCAAGCCATGGGATTTATTAATCGCTAATAGGCTTGCAATAGATGAAGAAATTACAAAACCAGAAATCAATGGCACGGTTGATAAGACAGCTGTAATTGATGGGAATGTGCTTATAGGAAAGGGATCTAAAATCGGACCATATGTTGTAATTGAAGGACCAGTGTATATTTCTGAAAACGTTAAGATAGGACCATGTACACATATTAGACCATATACTGTTATACTTAGTAATGCAAAAGTAGGTTACTCTGTTGAAGTAAAAGGATCTATAGTGATGGAAGAAGCAAAATTACCGCATTTTAATTATGTTGGAGACAGCATAATAGGAGAAAATGTAAATTTAGGTGCAGGAACTATAACTGCTAATCTAAGATTTGATCATAAACCAATAAAGATGATGGTAAAAAATGAAATTATAGATACTAAGATGGAAAAACTTGGTGTTGTTATGGGTGGAAATTCGCAAACTGGAATTAATGTCTCTATTTTGCCTGGAAAAAAGATAGGATCATATGCTTTAATATATCCAGGTTGTGTAGTTGATAGGGATGTTAATTCAAAAGAAGTATTCAAATGTAAATAATAATGCATTCTTACAGTTTGCTTTCATGTTTTAATATGTTTTTGGTTCGTTATTTTTAGAAATAGTTTTAAACGTCTAATATTAATAAGAAATTTGGAATGAAGAGAAGAACCCGGACTGGCCAAGGGAAACCAATGAGGAGTCCTAATCCATCTGATAAAATAAAGACAAATCTTGACCTTAGGGAAAAGTTCAAGTAGAGCAAGAAGTGAGTAAAAAGAATGAAATGCGAGATTTGCGATGAAAAGGAGGCTAAATATGAATGCAAAATATGTAAAAGAAAGGTATGCGAAGACGACTATAATAAAAATAAAGGAATATGCAAGATATGTTCATCGCTGTTATGTGAAATATGTCATGAGCGATTATCAATAACGTTTTGTCCTATATGTGGAAGGTTAATATGTGATAAAGATTCAGTTCAGATAGATAATGTTAGGAGAGTTTGTATAGATTGTTATAATAAATATTTTAAAGGAAAATTATTTTATCCAAACAATTCAAGTAAATATATAAATGGAGCAATAAGATTAGCAAAGAGGGTTATAAAAACATAATAGATTGATTATAAATTTTTAATTAAAATATTAATAAATATGGCTATAAATAAAATGACAAAACAAATGACAAGCCTCACCCTTCTAGGGGGTAATGCTTTTAAGGTTTGTTTTAAAAATAATC
>JBMFKU010000011.1:0-41918 GCA_049971805.1 Caldisphaera sp. | reverse complement strand
TTTAGCACTGAGACTTTTCGCCTCTTCTATCATTTTTACTGTGAACAGGCTGTTCTGACTGTGTCCATGCAGTACATCAGCTGACTTAAGCAGCTCCCTAGGCACATCAAGTGGATAAGTCAAGTCGGGGAAGACAAACCTGACAGACTTAATCCTGTGGACATGGACTCCTTCGACCACCTCCTCCTTGATCCTTCCTTTACTACTGTAGTTGCTTGTTATCACATGAACTTCGTGCCCGCGTTTAGTCATGCCTTCAGCTAAGCCCTTGACTACGCCTTCAATCCCGCCCACTACAGGCCAATAGTTGTGAACTACGTGAACTACCCTCAACTCTTTTACCGCTCCCTACTACCTAAGACTAGTCGTTAAGACCATGTTTAGTCTTTTTCTCTAACAACTTCCCTGTATAGTGACGTGTATTCCATGATCATGCGATCGCAGTCAAATGCCTTGGCAAACTTCATCGCTAGCCTTGGTGCTTATCACGGTCTAACATTTTATTATATTTTCCTTTCTAACATATATTTATATAAAAAATTATTAGTTGTAGCTTTTAAATTTTAAACAATTTTATTTTAAACATCTTATGTAAAAATATTAGTTAAATAATTCGTTTAAGAATTTTAGATTTAACAATCTGCCACGACATCTAAAGAAATATAACCATTATCTATACGATTTTCTATTATTTTTAATTTTATATCTTGTTGCATTATTTTTAAAATATCTTTTATACTTATTAGCCAATCATAATCGTTAAATTCTAATTCTACCCCTTCGTCGCAATTTTTAATTTTCTTAATGGACTCCTGCATAATGATTAATGGATTCTTATTGCCGCAACCTTCAAATTTATTTATTTTGATTTTGTCTATTATTTTCATTAAGGTTCAGCACCTTTCTTTATTGGAGCTCCAACAATGTTTCCCCATTCCGCCCAAGATCCATCATATACCCTTACAGAAGGATACCCCAATATGTACTTTAAAACAAACCAAGTATGTGAAGCTCTTTCACCTATTCTACAATAAGTTATAATTTCTTTATCTTTTCTTATCCCAGAGCTTTCAAATAATCTTTCAAGTTCTTCTTTGCTCTTGAATTCTCCAGTTTCAGGGTTTACTGCCTGAGACCATGGGAAATTTATGGCACCTGGTATATGTCCTCCAACTTGTGTCTGCTCATCTGCATATTCTGGCGGTGCCCTAATCTCTCCAGTAAATTCCTTTGGAGATCTTACGTCTATTAGAAAAGTTGTCTTACCTACTTCGTTTTTAGTTACTTTTTGCAGTAATTCCCAGAAAAATACCCTATTGCTTCCCCAGTCAAGTTTTTTAATCTTATAATTTCCTTTGTTGTATTTAGTCTCAACGTTACCTTTTTCTATGGGTAAATTTTCTTTAGCCCATTTTGTTCTACCACCATTTAAAATTCTTACATCATCATGGCCATACGCTTTGAATAACCAAAAAGCATATACTGCAAACCAATTATTATAATCCCCATATAGCACTACTATAGTATCATTATTAATACCTTTTGATTCCATCAATTCTTCAAACTCCTTTGGCTCTAAAAAGTCCCTTAATACTTTATGCCTCAAATCTTCTCTCCATTTTATTAATACTGAGCCAGGTATGTGCCAAATATTAAATGCTGTTGTTGGATCATAATCTACCTCGACAACTCTTACATTATCATCCTTTAAATGGGATAACAACCAATTATTATCAACAATTTCCTTAATTTCACCCATGTCACATCACTATGTTTTAAGCCTAAAAGAATTAAATTATTTTTAAGTTCATACAAATAAAAATTTTTTCTCTATGTATATTTTTGATATAAATCATGTATTTCTATATAAATAGAAAAAATTATTAGGTTTAAGTTTATTTTTGCTAATGATAAAATGAAAATTATTTTTTACTTATTACTTCTATTGTTACTTTAAACACCCCATTTTCTTCTTCTATGCTTACCAGTTTATTTTTTGTTCTATCGCACCATGCTTTAGAATCTGCCTTAACTCCTGGATCAGTTGCATATAATATTATTTTATCTCCATTCTTTGATTTCTTGTATGCCTTTATTAGTTCTGTTATAGGTTCTGGTAAGCTAGACCTTTACTATCAATACTATATCAACCATATTCATCATGTAGTTCTACTTGGAAGTTTGATTTCAAATTTTCCACTAGCAATAGAACATAAAAATGATCCAAATATTACCTAATATGATAAACATATAAGCACTTATAATTGGTACAGTTGTAAACCAATTCAAATCATTTTTAGCTCCTAGAATAATACCGAATGGCTTTAGAAGGTATGATGCGAAGAGTATCTCTGTTAATATTATTGATATGCTAGTAAAATAAAAGATGTTTGTTAGATTTGTTAAATAAACTGCATATAGTTGCCTTCTTTAATTTTATCAAGCAAGAAGTTAATACTCTTCAAAAGCTTCCCTCTACTTATTTCGAGGATTTTTACCACCAATTTTTTAAATAAACATGATAAGTAAAGAAGAGAAGAAAAAGAATTTTATGCTCAGCAAATAATTTGATTATATAAATTCATTAATTTTATAGTATTTATAATTTAAAGGATTTATTTTTGTATCCAATAACGTTTTATATTTCATACTAATATTAATATATGGTGAGGAAATTGTCTGGAGAGAACTTTAATGTAGTTGTTCTAGACCCCCTTCCTAAGGCATTTTACCAGTCTTTGTTTGAGCCCTATGCAAACAAATTGAAAAAAGGCATTAATATAGAAGTGTTTGCAGACATATCTGATATGGAAAAAATTGGAGAGGCGTTAAGAAAGGCTGATGTTGTTATAGGAGACCATACAATGCAAATTAAAATAGATAGAAAAATTTGTGATATGTTTGGCAACGTAAAGCTATTGCAGCAGCCTTCAACAGGATTTGATCACATAGATATAGAAGCATGTAGGGAAAAAGGGATACCAGTTGCTAATATTGGGGCTGCAAATTCATTATCTGTTGCTGAATATACTATAGCAGTTGCCTTAATTTTATTGAAGAAACTCATCCTAGCAAATAATGGTATAAAAGAAGGTAAGTGGTTGCAATGGGAACTTATGGATATGGGGACTTACGATTTATATGGAAAAACTTGGGGTATTATTGGTTTAGGCAGACAGGGAAAAGAACTGGCTAAAAGGCTCATCCCCTTTAACGTAAAAGTAATCTATTACGATAAGTTCAGTGATGAAAAGAGCGAAAAGGAACTAAATGTTTCTTACAAGCCATTAAACCAGCTTTTAAGGGATTCAGACATAGTTTCAGTACACGTACCATTAACAAATGAAACTAGAAACATGATTTCTCAAAAAGAATTCAGGATGATGAAACCTGGAGCAATTTTCATAGATCCTGCTAGGGGGGAACTAATTAATGCAAAAGCTTTAGCGAATTCCTTAGAAAACGGTATTATAGGAGGTGCAGCAATAGATGTGTTTATTAAGGAACCACCAGATGAGGGCGATCCCCTTGTTTCGCTTTTAAGAAAAAACCCAAACGTTAATTTAATTTTAACACCTCACATTGCAGGTGCAAATACTGATACAAGGGCAAGGATAATTTCTGTTTCTATAGAAAATGTGGTAAAGGTTTTAAATGGAGAAAAGCCTGAAAACGTTGTTAACGGTGTTTGAAATGGCTGAAGTTAAATTATCTGAAGCTATAGCAAATGGTTTAATAAAATATGGTATAAAGAGGGTATATGGTATAATAGGTACAACTGTTTTGAACTTTTACGATTCCCTCTATTATCATAAAAACGAAATAAGGGAAATAACTGTTAGACATGAAAACGTTGCTATTTCAGCTGCAGATGCAGAATACAGAACAACAAGGAGACCTGCTGCAGTAGTTGTTCATGCAGGAGGAGGTTTTCTAAATTCATTAACTGGTTTAGGTATAGCTATGAAAGACAGGTCTAGGCTTTTATTAATAACTGGGGGAGTAAAGAGAAGGCTTAAAAATACAGATTCTTGGCTTGAGGTAAATCAGGGTGAAATTTCTAAATCATTAGGGATAAAATACCATTATCTTGAAGATACTGAAAGATTTAGTGATGTCTTTAATGAAGTAATGAAAGATCTATTTCAGGGATTGCCCTTACCTGTTGTTCTAGAGGTGCCCGAAGATTTATGGGATAAGGAAATTGATGCTAATTATGAGGAAATTGATTTTAATAAAGAAGATAATGAAATTAATAGGGAAGATGTGATAAGGGTTAAGGAAGAGCTGAAAAATTCTAAAAAACCTTTAATTTTAGTATCTGGAGAGGCTAATTATGAAGAGGTTAATAAGTACATATACGATCTGGCTGAAATCGTTGATGGTTTTATCTTAACAACAGGCAATAGCAGGGGGATTTGTGATGAAGATGATTATAGATGTTTGGGAAGAGTTGGTTATGGTGGTGGTTCATTGTTTGCTGATAATGCATTAAAGTCAACAGATTATTTGCTTATTTTAGGTAATGAGTATAACGATGTAACAACTTATGGTTTTAACTTAACACCTTCTAATAGCATAGTTGTTGTTTCCTTAGATTCCTCATCTGAGTTAAGGCCTTCATATTACGAAACAATAAAAGGAAACCCAGTTAATTTTTTGAAAGAATTAGTTAAGGAATTAAACAATGAAAAAAGAAATAACAACGAGGATTGGAATAACGAAGTTAAAGAATATAGGAAGAGCTGGGAAAATTTATTAAGTGAAACGTTAAAAAGGAGGTATGAAAACGTTAATCCAGCTAAGTTCTTTTATGAATTAAACAAGGTCTTGCCAAAAAACAGGATAATTGTAGGAGGTCAGGGAACTCATATTTTATATGCTTATGATTACTTAAAAATACATAAATTTGGAGGATTTGTTGCTGCAACAAATTTGGGCTCAATGGGCTTTGCCTTACCTGCTAGCATAGGAGCAAAGATTGCTAACCCCGATAGGGAAGTTATTGCCATAGCTGGAGATGGTGAAGCGTTGATGAGTATACAGGCATTGCAAACAATAAAGGATGAAAATTTAAACGTTAAGATTATCATTGTTAATGACAGTTCCTATAGGGTTCTTTATTTGAAACAGTTAATAAATAAATCAGGTAGAGTATATGGAACAGTTTTGAACAATCCGGATTTTGCTAAACTAGCTGAATCATTTGGAATAAAAGGGATTAAGGTTGATAACGATAATGAAATTGATAATACATTAAATGAAATTATAAGGGATGAGGCTTTGTTAATTGATTTGATTATAAGCAAAGATGATCTTCCACCAACTAATACAGACATGGTTTTAAAGACAGACCAGGTTTAATTACAAAGGATAAATGAATAAGATAATCCTTTTATTTTTCTCTTCCTTAATAAATTATGAGGGCCCGTAGTCCAGTTTGGCAGGATGCGGGGTTTGCCATAAGCACCCGAATCGGGTCCCTGTGGTCGGGGGTTCAAATCCCCCCGGGCCCACTTATATAAAAAGTTAAAAATTAATTAATAATATATTAAAATTATTATATAAATAATCACAAAAATAATTAATAAGAGTTTTATAAGGGAATCTAAAATTATTAATCATATTAATATATTAATTATAGTGAGCTTATTGAATATATCCTAAATAATTTTATATCAATTTTAAGATTTAAATTAGTTCTTGCTAACTTATCTTATATATATAAGAATTCTAAATTTTTCATTTATGATTTAGTTAACATAGTTGACTTTCTTATAGAGAATTTATTTTTGTAAAAATGTTGTCATGCAGAAAAATAGAATTAACATACTATTTTGATTCGATTATAAAGATAATGATGCTTCGACAATTTATAAAAGTAGTATAATTAAACTTTGATACAAACTATAAAATTTTATTTGACTAATTTTTTGAAGATTATATCCAATATAACTAGCAAATTATATATTAATATTCTATTGTTTAAAAAATATTATCACCCATTATTATTTTTTATTAATATCTTCTCATAATCATTATACCCAAAATTTATTAAAGAAACAATTTCTATAATTCGATAATTTGTTTTTGTTTAATCTATACAAGCAATTTATTCTATTGAAAACAAAAAAATCGTTTAGATGGTGTAGAAATTTATATCATAAATTAAATTTTGTAACGTCATACATGGCATACATAATTAAATAAGATAGCCGTGGCCGGGCTTTGAACCCGGGACCTCTGCCTTACCAGGGCAGCGCTCCACCAGGCTGAGCTACCACGGCCCAGATAATAATAAAAATAGAAAGATTAAAATGGATTTTGCTTCTCAATGGAAAATTAAATATATTATATTTTAATAATTATTGTATATTTAAAAATAACAAATATATTTTTATATTTAAAAATAATTTATAAATATAGACTTCATGATTACGTTAATTCTGAGAATTATAAATAGATACATGTCAAATCAAAATCAATAGAAATAAATAATGGTTTATCTGTTTTACCATCTTTTAATAATTATATTTTTAACTTCTTAATACCATCAATTATAGAACATTAATAAAATATCCAAAAATGACATATTGTCATATAGAAATGGTATTTTATTAATTCCATAGCACATGGATATAAAATAATTAATATTACAATTAAATATTAAAGATAAATATTAAAGATAACCATCAGCCATATATAAAATCTTGCTTCTTTAATTTTTCATTCTTATGATAATATATTAAGAAAATCAATCCAAACATAATTGACAGACCTGATATTGAAATAGCGCTCTAACCTAACCAATATATTGGAAATCTTTCTACTATGAATGTGATGATATGTGATAAAATTTTATATAGTGGAACTTTAAATGATTGTTCTCATCCTGTTCTCATTAAATTATATTTATATAAAGAAAGCTAGAGAAAACCAAGGAAAAACAATAATGCTTATACATATCAAAATGCGAGAGCTGCAGAAGCACTGTTATTATCCAGTTTACTAACTGACAAAGGGATTTATGAGTCATTAAATATAGTAGAAAAACTTGGAAATTCTGGAAGAAGAATAAATGAAAATGGAGAAAAAATTTTGGAAGACTTATCATCATCTTTATCATCATCCTTAACAGCTTATGAAGTAACGGGTAACAAAAAATACTTGGAATCATCTTTAAATGTATGGCAAGAAACTAAGGATTTTAAAGCTGAAATTGGTTTTAAAGAGAGAAGAAACGTTAAAGAAAGTGATATAATATTTTCAGATACACCAAATGAGTCCCCTAACTCGATTATCATAAAATCTTGGTTAAAATTATATCAATCTGGTAGAATAGATTTTAAAAAGATTTTGGGTTCTGCTTAGAAAGGCAAGGTTTGTTATTAATTCTATTACTTTATCTCAATTCATTATGGAGTATAGGAATTTAGCTCTAATCATCTACTAGTCTTTACGGCAAGTATGTCATGAGACTCCTTTTAAGTCATTCTAATAGTTCATCATTTTGATATAAGAATATATACCTACTTCGGTATATACTTACTGGTGTCTATATGGCCAGAAAGAAGACCAGCGTTTTTATTAATGAAGATCTTTGGAAAAAAATAAAAGAAGTTGCATCAAAGAAAGATATAGAGATTAGCCTCTTATTGGAAGACATGATTAAAGAAGAATTAGGCGAAAATATCGAAGCCGCATTAAGAGAAATTGCTGGTTCATTTAATGATGAATTAGACTTTGAACCAATAAAGCCTAAGGAAGGATTTGTTAGCAACTTAGTCAGAGAGATGAGAGATGAGCGAGCAAACAGTTTATCTTGACACAAGCGCCATTGTTAAAAGATACGTTGCTGAGTCTGGATCTGATTACATGAAAAATATATACAAGAGTGCTTATAACGTTGAACTAAAAATAGCTTTCAGTTTATGGAATATTGGTGAAATACTTGGAGTTCTAGATAAGGCCAAAAGACTTGGAAGGTTAAATGAAGAAGATTATGGCTTGATTAAAAGAAGGTTTCTAGGTGAGACCACAAGGCTCTTAAAGTTGAACGTGCTTATTATAGTAGATTTAAAAAGCTTTATAATAAAACAAACATGGAAAATAATTGAAAAATATCAATTATATCAAGCAGACGCATTGCAAATTGTGTCAGCAAACTATATAGGCGCAAATTCATTTCTTGTTTCAGATAAAAAACTTCATGAAATAGCACTAAAAGAAGGATTAAACAGTATACTTATATAGTATTATCTTTCATATGGCATTTTAATTAGTTTATTGCATTTAATTTAAGATGTTTAAATCCTATTCTTAGAGATTGTTACTTAGAGATAAATTTTATATAATTCATTTAATTTTTCCACTGACCTCTTTATATAAGCCAACAGCCATGAAGGGCGTTGGTTCCTGAGGTCTTAATGGTTACCCCCTTTATGATACTCTTATTTCTCCCTTCAGGTGGGAGTAAAGTTACTCTAATTCCTTATTAAGTTGACCTGAGGGAGAGTGTAGCACTTGCACGTAACTTTTAAATACTTCTAGTTGCTTCTAATTACTGTGGAGAGGTACGTGAAGAGATACTTAACTCCCAGTGAAGTTGCCGAAATATTCAGCATGAGTAGGAGTGGTGTTATTAAGTGGATAAGGGAGGGGAAAATCAAAGCTGTTGAGATTAACGGTAGGTGAAGGATTCCTTATAGTGAGGTTGAGAAATTATTAAGTGGAAGTGAGAGGGTTAAGCAAGTAGCAATTTATGCAAGGGTTTCATCAAATACACAAAATGATGATCTGGAGAAGCAATTAAAAGCTTTAATGGAGTGAGTCTAAGAGAACTTTTAATGACATTAAAACTGTTGAAGTTAGTGACGTTGGTTCTGGGCTGAAGGAAGATAGGAAAGGTTTAAAGAAACTCATAGAGCTTGCAAAGAGGAGGCAAATCGATGCTGTTGTACTATCATATAAGGATAGGCTAACTCTCTTCAGCTTTGAATATCTAGTAGAGCTGTTCAGAGCTTATGGCGTTGACGTAATTGCAGCATTTCAGGAGAAGACGAAGGAGTATTAGCAATTTCTTCATCAGTTGAAAAACCAAAGAGATAATATTAAATTATTGATTTATAATAAAACAATTGGTGGAAAAGTGGCAACAATAAAGTTTGATGAAAATGAATTTAAAGCACTATCATTTTCTCCATTTATAAACAGGTTTTTTAATGATGGGTGTGTTTATTCTGATTACGGTAAAATTTGTTATTCGCTAATCGATGAAGGTATAATAAGATTTGGAAATGTAATTAAGGGAAACGTTGAAAAGAGCTTCAATACATCAAAATTTTATGTGAAACTTTTGCCAAAATTAAAAATATTTAGAGAAAAAAATAAAATTGTTGAGGAATGGGGGACTGGTGAAAAAGAAGGTGATAGGCCTTGGTTCGATCCACTATTTTATCCAACATTAAAATGGGTTGATAGAACAACAATTACAACAGGTATCTTAACGTGTAGAGGTGATAAGATATGCTATTCATTTTCTCTTTCCTTATCCCCTGAAGAACCAATATTTGGTCTTGGAGAGCACTTCGGGCACATAAACAAAAGAGGTTATGATTTTATAACATGGGCCTCGGATATGCCTTCTACACCAAACTACGCAACATACATACCAATCCCATTTATTTGGTCCCCAAGGGGTTGGGGTATCTTAATTAACACTTCTTCACCAGTATATTTTGACATAGGTAAAACATCGTATGACAGACTTTTGATTTTAATGAGGGGTCATTTTGATGCATATCTATTTTTGGGTAATATAAATGAAATATTTAAAAATCTTTATAAGATAGCAGGAGAGCCGAAAAATGAATTACCAAAGTGGAGCTTTGGTTATTGGCAAAGCAAATGTGCATATAAAAACCAAGAAGAGGTCTTAAAAATTGCAGAGGAACTTAGGAAAAAGGGTTATCCAGCAGATGTTATTCATATTGACCCTACATGGCAAGGAAATTGGGATAAGTACAAATGCGATACAGTTGATTTTGAATGGGACAGAAATAATTTTCCAGATCCCCAAGGAATGATTGATAATCTGCACAAAATGAATTTTAAGCTTTCTTTGTGGATAAACCCATACATCGAACCAAACACAAATTTATGGAATATGATGAAGGACAATCTAATTAAATCAGAAAATGGTGGGCATGCAATTCCTATGGCAGATTGTCAAAAAAGAGAAAGCGCCGGGATACCAAACCTTTTTGAAAATAAAGCATTTGAAAGCTATAAAAAAATTTTAAAGGAAAGGATTTTAAGATATGCAGAAGTAATAAAGGCAGACTATGGTGAGGCAATACCTTATGATGCTGTTTCAAATGGGTTAAGAGGGGAGGAACTCCATAACTTATTTCCATTATTTTATATGAGAGCGGTTTACGAGGCAACAAAGGAACTAAAGGGTTATGGTATAGTCTGGGGAAGGTCTGGATATACTGGTGTTTGGCAGTACCCATTGAATTGGGGTGGGGATACACCGTCTAGCTGGGAAGGTTTAAGACAATCAATAAGAGGTCTTTTATCTTTTCACTCATCAGGTGCCATGTTTGCTTCCTTCGATGTAGGAGGTTTTTCAGGTAAACCAAGTGAAGAGCTTTACATAAGATGGCTTCAGGCAGGAATTATGATAAGCCATGTAAGGACTCATGGAGACAGTGATAGAGAACCATGGAAGTTTAATGAAGAGGTTACAAAAAAGATTATAAAGCTAAGGTATAAGATGCTGCCCTATATTTACAGCGAATCTTTAAGATCTGTTGAAGATAAAATCTCTCTTGTAAGGCCTCTGTTTTTTGATAACCCTGATGATAAAAACACTTATAATATAGATGATGAATTTTATCTTGGAAAAAGCATAATAGTTGCACCCATAACTGAAGAAGGGGGTGAAAGAGAACTTTATTTACCCAAAGGAAACTATTTTGAATTCTTTTCTGATAAGTTATTTGAAGGTGAAAAATGGTACAGATTAAGCTATGGATTGGACAGCTTTCCTATTTTTGTCAAGCTAAACTCTGTTATACCAACATTAGGGGAAGAAATTTATTATATTGATGATAAAAAATATTTTAATAACTTGGAATTCCACTTATATGGAGAAAATGCGGAAACAAGCTATTATGATTACAAAATAAGGGCAAAGATAGCATGTTTAAATAGGAGATGCAGCGTTAAAGATTTACCAAACGATGTAAATTATAAATTTATTTTTCATGTTATTCAATAATCTTGCCGCTACCTATAACGCTAAATGGTTTTATTTTTTCTCTCGGAGAAACTATTGCCCCAAGCCTGACTTCACCCAAAAACTCTGTAACACCTTTTAGCCTATCAGGAAGCATCTCAGGAACACCTTCAATTAAATGAGATGATTGCTCAACCCTAACCCCTTCCCCTAAAACAGAATACCTTATTTCTGATAGAGGAGATATGTATGAATCCCTCATTATTAATGAGGAAAGCACAACACTGTTTTCACCTATTAAAACATTTTCTTCAATGCTAGTATACTGTTTTATTATACTACCAGCAAGAACTTGGCTTCTCTTACCAATATATGCTGGGCCTATAATAATTGCACCTTCCTCAATTACTGCATTATCATCTATTATAACACCATTAGAAATTATTGCAGATCTGCTCACGTTTGCACTCCTGCTTATTTTAATTCCGGAATCGCTTAGAATTACTTTTAGTGCATCTAAGAAATCCCATGGATAGCCAATTTCAATCCATTTATTTGTCCACACTATACCCCCAACAAGCCCCTCCTTTGATACAATTGCCATTGAAGACTCAAACTGATCCTTGGAAATTCTTTCCAATTGTTTAACATCTGATACCATCAAGCCAGCAAATACATAACCCCTGTTCTTCAGCCAACTCCTGTTCTTTTCATCTGGCTGATTGTAATTAGTTATCTGCCCCTTGTAATCTAGGGAAACAAAGCCATATGTTTCCAATCCAGTTGAAACAGGGGCAACAGCTATAACAATTGGGTAACCCGATGATGCATAAAAATCTAAAACTGCCTTACCTATATTTGGGCTTGCCAAAAAACCTGAATATGCAAGCAATATCTGCTCTTCTTTCCTTTTATTTGCCTCTTGTACAGCTGTATATATCCCTCCTCTTATATCTTCTCCTTTCTGACTAACAATATAGACATCTTCATCCCTTGGTATGGCAAGATTTTCATAGTCTGGTGGTACTATTACAACAATTTTCCTTATACCAGCATTCCTCAAAATTTCAACGCTGTAATCAAATAGCTGCCTCCCGCCAACATCTAAAAACGACTTCGGTTTTTCTTTAGTTAAGGGCAAAAGCCTTTTACCATATCCTCCAGCCAAAACAACTCCAAGCATCTTTTCCTCACCTATTCAACAGTTACAGTCTTCGCTAGGTTCCTTGGCTTATCCGGGTTATGCCCCCTTTCCACGGATAGCCTATAAGCAATTATTTGGAATAGGGGTGTTAAAATAAATGGTTCAAGCTCTAAAACGCTATTTGAGGGAGGCATGTCTGCAAAATAAATGTTCTTCTTATCTTCCTTTAATTCAAGATTTAAATCAGCAGGTTTAACGACAATTACCTTTGCATTTCTTGCAGCCATTTCTATAGCGTTACCAGCTATTTCAGGTGCATCGCTTGTAGAAACTATGTAAACTGGGAAGTCCCTTTCTACAAGGGCTATTGGCCCGTGCTTGCTCTCCCCTGCTGGATAAGATTCTGCATGCAAGTATGTTATTTCTTTAATCTTTAAGGCACCTTCCATAGCTATAGCAGATCCAAGACCTCTACCTAAGATATACGATGAGTCCTTTTTGTGTAAATTAATTAATGCGGGTATCAATGTATCACTTGCCTCCAATGATGATTGCAATAGATTTGGGGCATATTTTAAATAGTTTAATACATTGTTTTTTTCATCATTATCAAATGTTTTCCTTTCATATGAAATAAATGCTGATAGCATCTCCAAAAGCATTATTTGAGACAAAAATGTCTTCGTTGCTGCAACACCTATCTCTGGACCTGCCCTTGTATATAAAGAAAAATCTGATTCCCTTACTATTGCGCTTCCCAACGCATTTGTAATAGAGATAATCTTTGCTCCGCTCTTTTTTGCATCCCTTATGGCCTGTAATGTATCATATGTTTCTCCGCTCTGGGAAATTGCTATTAACAGATCATCTCTTTGAATTGCTGGTGAAACATAGCTCATTTCAGATGATATAATTGGATATGAGAAAAGCTTAGCCCTCTTGGCAATTATCTTTGAAAAAACAAGAGAAGCATGATAGCTTGTTCCTGCAGCAGTTAAGAAAACCCTGTTTGAAGAGGAAATGATTTCGGCTGCCTTTCTCAAGGCTGGGTCTTCAATATTTCCATCAAACGTCTCCCTTATGGCGCTCGGTTGCTCATAAATTTCCTTTATCATAAAATGCTGGTAACCACCCTTGCTTGCTGCCTCTGGGCTTAACTCAACTGTTTTGACTTTTAATGTGATTTCTTCTAGGCTTAATTTCCTATAACCTCCTCCAGGAATTAACTTATATATTTCAAAATTTGTTGGGCTTATATAACCAAACTCCCCATCTTCCAATAAAATAACTGTTTTCGTCATATCTAACAAAGCAGGAAGATCACTTGCTATTGCCTTTATATCTTCACTGAAACCAATAATTAATGGGGATCTCATCTTTGCAAAGTATACCTTATCCCCTTCATTTCTATGCAGTATACCAAAGGAGTATGTTCCATCTATCTTTGATAGTGCCTTTGCCAATGCCTCAATAAAGCTATTGCTTTTCTTTTCTTCGTCTTCTAACAAATGGGCAAATAGCTCTGTATCTGTTTCGCTTTTTATTTTGTGCCCATTGTTTTCCAGTTCTATTCTTAGAGAAGCAAAATTCCTTATAACACCATTATGGACAACAGCTATATTGCCTGAGCAATCTAAATGGGGGTGGGCATTTGTATCGTTAACCCCTCCATGGGTTGCCCACCTTGTGTGGGCTATACCAGTAAGACCTGTTAGATCAGAAAAATCAAGCCTTTTCATAACTGTTTCTAAATCACCTGCTCCTTTTTTTAATTGTATAGAACCATTATTAATTACTGCTATACCAACACTGTCATAACCTCTGTATTCTAGCTTTTGGAGGCCAACAATTAGCTTATCAACAATATTGCACTTTTTATTTGTTATTCCTATTATACCGCACAAAATTTTCTCCCTCAAGCTCAATTAATTATTGGTAATAAACCTTTTAAATTTTCTCTTTGAAAAGCTTTTAATTTTAACAAACAATTAAATTTATGGAATGAAGACGCCACGGGTCTGATCTATGATGTAACCTGTCTCAACTGACCATCTTATAAAAAGAATATGAAATTTAATCAAATTCTTTTTCTACTCCTTTTTTGAAAAAACTATTAAACAGATTTATATTTTTGAAAAGCAACTAGTTAAAAGGGGAGGGGGATGGCTAAAGAATACATATTAAGGGAGGGGAAGCAATTTATTTTAAATTCTTCCTTTGAAAATGGAAGCATAATACCTAAGAGGTTTACTTGCGATGCAGATAATATAAGCCCGGAATTGAGATGGAGCGATTCACCTGATGCAAAAAGCTATGCCCTTATTTTATATGATCCTGATGCACCTATGGGAACATTTATTCACTGGGTCATCTATAATATAAAGGGTAATTTAAATCGCTTATATGAAGCAGTACCGAAAAAAGAATTTATTGAAGAAATAGGGAAACAGGGAAGAAACGATTTTGGAGAGATTGGTTATGGAGGGCCCTGTCCACCAAGGGGACACGGATTTCATAGATACTACTTTGCCTTGCATGCATTAAATGTCGAGAGCCTAAATATTAAGGGGGAGGCAAATGCTGAAAAACTGCTAAATTCAATGAAAGGAAAAGTTATCGGTTATGCAGTTTTAATGGGAAAATATTCAAGGTAAAATAAAGAAAAAATATAAATAAAACAGAATAATGTTAATCTGATGGTTTTCATATAAGAATTTGCTTGTTATGCGTTAATTAAATGGTTTAAGCTCTTCCAAGTATTAAATCCATCATGTCGATCTTAGATAATAGGCATAACGCAATTCCTCTATACGAGTTTGTTCTTATGCATAAAAAATATATTTAGCTGTGCACCATGGAGTCGTAATTGTTTTTCATATAAAGTTTAAGAATTACGATCCCTTAGAATAAAATATAAAAAACTATTTATCCCTTCCTTATTACTACTAAAAGGGGTAATAACATGAGTTCAGAAATAGTTATAGGAAAGGTTAACAGAAAGCTCTTTGAAGAAGTTATATATCCCAATCTAGGTAAAAAAGACGACTCAGTAAAAGTTGGCCCACAATTCGGAGTTGATTTTGGCGTAATAAACATAGGTGATAAAGATATGATTATAGAAGTAGATCCTGTTTATATAGTACCAGAGTATGGTTGGGAAAAGAGCTCATGGTTTGCAATCCATATATTAGCAAGTGATGTATCTGTTTCTGGAATACCTCCTAGATATTTGTTTATAGATTTAAACTTGCCTATGAAGATGAAAGATGACGAGTTTAAAAAAATGTGGATTAATATGCATAAAGAATGCGAGAATTTGGGTATATCTATAGCTTCAGGCCATACTGGAAGATATGATGGTATTGACTATCCCATGATTGGTGGTGCTACAATGATAGCAATAACAGATAGAGACAACTTTGTTTCTCCAACAATGGCTTCCCCAGGAGATTTAATATTAATGACAAAGGGGCCTGCCATAGAAACAGCTGGCATACTATCTTCCTTATTCCCCCAAATATTGGAAAAGGATTATGGCAAGGAATTTTCATTAAATGCTCAGAAAATTTTTTGGCTCCAATCAGTTGTTGATGATGCCTTGACTCTATCTAAATTAGGATTGAGAAAAGGTGTTAAAGCAATGCACGATGCAACAGAGTATGGTTTGTGGGGGGCATTAAACGATATTGCAGAGGCGAGTAATGTCGGGATAAGGGTTTATAAGGAAAAGCTTTTTATAAGGGATGATGTATCGAAGGTTTTAAAATCATTCTCTTCCTTTACAAATTTAAAAATCGACCCATTTTCATCTATAAGCGAAGGTACATTAATCGCTGCAATAGACAAAAATAAAGAAAGAGAGGCATTAAGTATATTAAATCAAAAAGGGATTGATGCAGCCATAATAGGTGAAGCAACTGAAGGTAAGGGGGTCTATCTAATAGATAATGATAAGGAGGAAATAATAAGACAGCCTGAAAAAGATGATTTTTGGCCGGTTTTCTTCAAAACAATAGAGTTACTGAGGGAAAATAAAAATGAGCATTGATAAAATAAAGGAGGAAAATAAGACAATACATACTGCATTAACAATAGCTGGAAGCGATAGCGGTGGAGGTGCTGGAATAGCTGCCGATCTAAAGACATTTGCAGCAATGGGTGTTCATGGCATGCTTGCTATTACAAGCGTTACAGCACAGAACACATATGAGGTAACAGGTATTTACGATGTTTCTCCTGAAATGGTTAGAAAACAAATTGAAGCTGTATATAACGATTTTGGTATTGATGCAGCAAAGACTGGTATGTTAAGCAGTGCAGAGATAGTTAAAGAGGTTTCAAGCACATTAAAAAAATATGAATTTCCATTGGTAGTAGATCCAGTTATGGTATCCAAGAGCCTTGCACCTCTATTAAGAGAAGATGCAATAAAAATTTTAATAAAAGAACTGTTGCCGAGGGCAACCGTTGTTACTCCAAATGTACCTGAGGCAGAAAAAATTACAAACTTAAAAATTAATAACATTGAAGAAGCAAAAAAGGCCTCTAAATATATTGTTGAAAATCTCGGGGCAGAAGCAGCGATAATAAAAGGAGGCCATATGGGAGGTGATGAATCTATTGACATCCTATATTATAAAGGGGAATTTAAGGAATTTTCATCGAAAAGAATTAATACAAAAACAGATCATGGAACTGGTTGCTCATTTTCAGCAGGCATTGCCGCAAATTTGGCTAAAGGCTATGATATAATCGAATCAGTCAGGATAGCTAAGATGCTAATAAATGATGCAATATATTATGGACTTAAAATAGGAAAGGGTCATGGCCCTGTTAACCCTATGGCATATATTGATATACCATATCAAAAATATTTAGCATATTTAGAGATGAAAAAGGCAATAAATCTAATTGAAGAAAATCAGGAGATTATATCTAAATTAATTCCTGAAGTTTCAACAAATATAGCCATGGCTTTACCAAAGCCTTATGCAAAAGGTGTAGAAGATGTAATAGCAATACCCGGGAGGATTAGATATTATAGGAACAAATTAGTTTTTTCGAGAGATCCAGAATTTGGGGCTAGCGATCATGTTGCAAGAGCATTATTAAAGTACATGGATTATTACCCTGAATACAGGTCTTCTGCTAATATAGCCTATAATGAAAAAATTAAAAAAGCCATTGAAGATATAGGATTTTCCTATTCATACTATGATAGAAAATATGAGCCTAAGGATGTAAAAGAAAAAGAAGGTAGTTCTATGCAGTGGGGGATTTCTTTTGCAGTTAAAGACAAGAACAAACCTATTGATATAATAATAGATTATGGAGATTTTGGGAAAGAGCCAGGTGCATTAATATTTGGAAAAATTCCTAGAGAAGTTATAGAAAAAATGATAAAAATTGCCAAAATTATTTGACTTAAGAAATGACAAGCCTCACCCTTCTAGGGGGTAATGCTTTTAAGGTTAGTTTTTTAAATAATTAGATATGAATAGCCATCAAGGGTATTCTTCACAGGGAAGTGATATGAAGTAGGCCTCTATCAAGTTACAAATCGAATCTAGTGTTTTATAATATACCAAAAATTTATTTTCAAATGTCAAATAATAATTATCTTTATGAATTAGAAAGGTTTGGAAGATTATCATTATAAATTATTAATCAACATAATAATGTTAGTTCACAAAAAATTCCCCCATATTAAATTTCAAATATCTATTAATTGTAGATTTCAAGAAAACAATTTTTGATCTAAATGTAAAGCAGAGAAATTCGTCACTTTTTCCTTCTCCCTGTTCTCCTCGCAGCTATATGCCCTACCTTTCTTCCTGGAGGAGTGTTTCTTGCAATTGTTGTGGGTCTACCCTCATGTTGATGGAATCCACCACCAAATGGATGAGATACAACATTCATAGCAACCCCCCTTACCTTTGGAAACTTAGTTGCCTTTGCTTTATATTTATAATAAGTTACACCAGCTTTTAATATAGGCTTTTCAGTCCTGCCAGAACCTGCTGGAATTCCTATTGTTGCCCTGCAATTGCCTTCCAAATCCTTTTCTACCTTACTTGGCAATCTAATCCTTATTTTATCCCCGCTCTTCCCCAATACCAATGCATAGCTACCGGCCTGCCTTGCTAACCTACCTCCATCTCCCGGTCTCAGTTCAACATTAAAAATTAAGGTACCTTCAGGTATCTTCGATAGAGGCAGTATATTTCCAAAGCCTGGAGAAGCATCTTTTCCTATCTCTATCTTTTTACCCACATAAACACCTTCAGCAGCAGGTATGTAAAAATCTCTTCCTGACTCCGTAACAACATGGGCTAACGGTACATATCTTCCTGGGTCGTGGATTAGCTCCTTTACTTTCCCAATTTCAGTACTTTCAATTATATCCGGATATTTTGCTGGTGAAACATGCAAGTGCCCAGGATTTCTAAATGTTGGACTACCTCTGCCTGCTCTTTGTTGTCTTAAGCTCTTACCCATACTTGATCACTCTCTTTTTTCCCTCTCTTTATCTATCCTCTCTTATTTTTATCTTCTTCTATTTAAAAGCAATTTGCTGAAGTCTAAAACCTTTACGCTTTTTTCTTTATTGTTTTCAATTTTTAATAAAATATACCCTATTGGCAATGTCTTTACTTGCTCTGAATCTGAAATGCCTAGCTGTGAAGCAAGTTCAGCATAATATTTTGTAAACCCCCCAAATACTGCCTTTGTACCTGTGTTATCTATTACTTCTTTACCCACATCACTTGGCAATTGTGTTGCATATATTAAATAAAGCCCCTTGCTTCTGCCTTCTCTTAATGCGAACTCTAGATGTGTTTGAGAATTTTTTACGAATCTCCATGCCTCATCTAAAATCAAAACCTTTATCCCATTTAACTTGTTTTCGCTTGCATCTAAGGCGAGAGATGAAATTATTAGGGAGCCATAAACATTTCTTGCCTCGTTAGGCATCCTTGACAAGTTATAAACTGTTAAACCCTTATAATTTATTTGTCCTTCACAAATCTTTATTTTAAATCCATCTCCAGTTAAATAGCTACTCTCTATTAGTTTATTTGCTAAACCCTCTATCCTTGAAAATGGAATACAATCGTTTAATCCCGGCTCAATATAGTTATCTGAGACCCTTTTTAGCAAATCGCTTATATCACCCTTCGGGTCTAAAACAATAATTGAATCTGGACTTTTGGTAACTGATGAAAGCAACGAAAGCTGAGATGCTATACCAGAAAGCAAAACTGTTTTACCCCTACCTGTTGGACCAAAGATACCCATATGATGCTTAAGATTTTCAGGATATGAAATTATAACAATTTTGCCTGGATCATTTTCTTCTTCCCCAATTATTATACCTTCATATTCTCCCAAATCGTCTGCTGATGTAACTAAAATTGAATTCTCATCATTAACAATACTTATGGGGTTATTTATTGAAAGCATTTCATCTATTTCATCTGCATTAATTCTTTTAGTCTTTATCTGGGACTCAGCCTCAACTAAACTCCTAAATGCCTCTGCAGACAGCTCAGAATCCCTGTCGTTTTGATCTATCCAAACTATGAAACCAAAGTTTCCAATGTATGGAACCCCAATCCTTGCAACCTCTTTGTATAATTCCTCCAAATACTTTAGCCTTTCCCTAAATTTTATCTGACCTGTTGATGATAATGATAGATCAGCCTTCTTCATCTCCTCATCTATTAGCTTTAAAAGTGTGCTCTTGTTTACATTATACATGTTTGAAATAAATGAAACGCTTAACCTGCTTGACTTTGCAAGCCTTATAATTCTTTTTGGTAGATCATCACCACCTCTCGGTAGGTTTTCTGAAATATATGTAATTCCCAAATATTTTTTACCATTAAAACTTAATTCGAAAAACTTTTTATTTTCACTGATTTTTGGTCTAAATTTAATAGGTATATAAAATTCATTCCTCACCTTCATATTTTTTATAATTAAGAAAAGAGATATTAGGGCAACAATCCCTATTATTATGTCAAATAATGTGAATGAGAAAATCATTATATCACTCTTGGTATTATACCTCTCCTACCTCCCAGTAGCCTTGATAAACCGTATGTTATAGATACTAGCAATGAAAAATAGATTAAAGGAACTGTTAAATAATATAGTATTATATTCTCTATTAAAGAAGGTGATAAAAGGTTGTTTAATGATAAATAATTCATGGCATAGTCATCATATTTTGCGCTTAAATTCTCAGATTTGCATAAATTCAATTGAAATGTTATTAAGGCATTTTCGTTTTCTAAAGGAACAAATCTGTATGACAGACCGTTTAATTTTTCCCAAGACCAGCTTGATCTTGTTAGGGTAGCATTTACATAAGATAGATTGGCTATACAACCTTTTAAAAACCTTATTTCAACATAATTTGATGAATTCCCATATATTAAAATCTTATTTCCAATCTGGTTTAATTTAAATGAATTCCCATTAGTGAAGACAATTGTATAATATTTATTTACATACAAAATATTTGGTGCATAGAGGGTTACCTGATTGATAGTTCCATTAAAACTTATGTCTGAAGAATCTAGAGGATAAGGGAATAACTTATATGCAACACCATCCTCTTCCCCCCAAATATATGAGCTGACCTGGCTAGGTAATGAGATTAAACTATCATAGTTATAGTCAGGGCTATATACTATTCCTAAGTCATTTGTTTTATATAATGCTATTTGATTTAATGAATTGTTTTGATTTACATAAACATAAATTAAAGAACCGGGTATTGGTTCATTATTTTCATCTAAAACTCTTGCATTAACATATGTCAACCCCATATCAATACCTTGATTATTAGTATAGCTGTTTGACGATTGAGCAAAATTCACCAAAAAAACTGGCATTACCTGGAGACCAATGCTAAACACTAAAATAAATGAAATAAACCATGCACCAGCATCTCTTGATAACCTAAAAGGTATTGAATATAGGACAAGGCCAATTAACAGGATAAAATTACCCATTATCTTAACCATATAATAGATCGCATAAATTGCCGCTAGAAAAATTATTTGAGCATTTAATGCATCATTTATAGGAGATAGCAATGATCTTACTTGAGACACCAAAGGTATTTGGGAAAAAAGAGATGAAAATACTAAGACAATTTCTTTAATCGATATCCCAAAGCTTAATGAGTTTGCAAACCATAGGTTGAAGTACTGCCATGATCCTCCTAAAGATAATGCTAAATTATCTAAATAACTATATATAAACGATATTGATAATATTATTATAAAAGAAAGTATCGAATCCTTTATTAGCTGTGGTCCAAATCTTTTAAAATATTTATCAGGTATGGGAAGTGCATATATCAATGCCCCTATATAAAAAGTTAGCAATGACAAATTTATTGCTAATATATAATAAAAATTGCTATTCATGCTATTACCCAGCTATTAAATTAACGATATAAACAATGAAGCTAAACAGGGAAGAACCTATTGCGAGCCAAAAAGCTGCCCATATTGAGTCCTCAATTAGCCCTGAACCAACTCTTTTAAGCCTATTAATAGGTAACGGGGCACCTCTTAAAGTCCAACCAATGCTCCATGTTAATAAAAATAGAGCCCATGCCAATGCAGTAACTCTTTCCGTTACCTGCTGAACAAACGTTATAATATCCAAGTTTTCACCCCTTATATTAAAAAAATCTTATAGAGAGAGGGTGAAAATAGGATAAAAAATCAAAAATAAATTATGCTGGCAAATAAATTGGTTCCTTAATTGTTGATATCCTCTTTTCTTTTTCGAATATATTCCTTATGTATCTTGGTATATAAAACATGTGGGCATGAGATTCATTATCATAGTACCTATTTTTATCTTTTACATTAATTTTTACATATTCATCAACGTTTAGGCTTTTAATGTTTTCAACGTTTACTTCATTTGATGCAATAACAAAACCCCAAATTCCTTCATAGCTTCTTATGTAAACATAGTATGAAGATGCATATTTGAAAACACTTTTTATTGTGTTGTATATAACAGCATGAACTGTTGGAGTTAATACAGGGCTAGTTGATTGTGTAACAAATATACCATTTTTATTCAATTTATTTAAAATCTTTTGATAGAACTCCCTTGTATATAGCCTTACAGCAGGTCCTGCCTCTTCTGGATCAACAAGGTCTGAAATTATTACATCAAACTTTTCATTTGTGCTATCTATATAGTGCTCCGCATCATCTATAATCAATTCAACCCTTTTATCATAAAATGAATTTTGATGCCATTCAGGTAAATATTTTTTACAAACCTCAACAATTTGGTCATCTATATCTACCATTACAACCTTTTCAGTTGATTTAAATCTCAATACTTCCCTAGAAGTTGCTCCTTCACCACCACCCAATATCAAGATTTTCATGGGGTTCCCATTTAATATCATTGCTGGTTGAACCAACGATTCATGATATACAAATTCATCCAATAAAGATGATTGCACCTTTCCATCTATTACTAATGCCTTTCCAAGATCTGCATATTCAACTATTGCCCATCTTTGGTATTTAGATTGGCCATAGGCATACACATTATTAACTGCATGCATGTGTGCAGTACCAGGAGTGCTCCATTCTATAATCCAATGCCATGGATAATTAATAGACATTCTACCACCTAGCTTTTAAATTACAAGTTAAAATATAAAGTTTATACAAATTTATTTAATTACTGTTTATTTAATAGAACAGCATTTACTATTCCATCCTGACCCGGTCTTGATTTAACAACTGCCTTACCATCGCTCGTCTCGATGATTGCCCCCTTTGTTATTATGTTTCTTTTAGCATATTCTCTATTTGCAGGGGTTGAAATAACGCTTAAAATCTTAACAACCTTTGATTTTCCATTTACAGTTATTACTGCCTTATTTACCTTCCTTAATGATATCTTTTTATTCCCGCCCATGCAATCCTTTATTACCTTTTCTTCCTTATCTGAAACCTCAGCTGCAACAAAAAGCTCTCCCATTGCATACCTTCTCTTCCTTTTATGAACCAGATGCTTTAATCCTCCGCTTGGCTTTTTTAAATCCCTATATTGGTAAACTCCCATTTTTTACACCTTTCAATCATATTATTAGAAAATGAATTTTAAAACCTTTCGTTCCTATCTACATTCCTTTATTAAGAACTGTTCAGCAATCTTTTCTGATTTCTCTTCATCAGAGATATTCTTTAAAATATCAACAACTTTTTTCCTCCCTTCTTTAATCCCCATATTTCTTGGAATCCAACCAATTGTCCATAAAAGGCTATCTAAATGGATTTGAGGTACGCCGCTCTTTTCAGATATGCAATCCCATGCATATATGGCCATTTTTGGGCTTGATAAAATCTTTTTATAGCTTTCTGCATCAATTAAATTGCTTGTATATGTTATACATGATATCCTTAGATCTATTGGTAATGGAATTTTAATCAGCAAAGGCTTTAATTCGTTTCTATCTTTGACTGCATAATATGCCATTTTTATTGAAAAAGATATCGTCTTTCTCCATTCTTGAGAATTCAATGCCTTAGAAATTTCTTTCATGATTTTATTTGGTTCGTTTAATATTAAATTTGGTTCGTTTAATATTTTTATTAATAAATCCCTTGCATTCAATGAAACCTTTTTTATCCTCTTTATCTTGTTTTCCCTACCTATAATAGATCCTCTGCAGCTATTAATAAAATCAATTACATTTTTTATCAATTCATCATAGTTCTTAGGAATATCTTTTTCTGAGAAGTATTTTGAAAAGCAATCCCACCAATCCTCACCCTTCATTGCCAACCTATAGCTTACTAGAGAAACAAGAAGGGAGTAAGCTGATGAATAGTTTTTTCCAATCCTTTGTGAAACATTTTGTATTGATTTAAACTGGGGATCGTAATTTTCTTCCAATCTTAAAATTGAATAAATGCCGAAATCTTTTATAGCATCACTTATTTCATTGATCCTTTCTTCATTTAACTTCATTTAAATCCCCTAGTTACCAGGTCCATCCCTCATTTTCTATTAATTTTCCTTTATAATATAATCCATAACCATTTTTTACATGACCGACAACAAAGCATTTTATTTTTAATGATGTGCACATATCTAAAAAATTTTCTATATCGTTTTTATCAACTGTTACTGCAAATGAGTAGTCCTCACCGCTTTTTAATGCATCCTCATCACTTACAATATCATGCAATTCAGGGTCTATCTCTATTGAATTTAAATCAATCCTTACATTGCTAGAATCTATTATATTATATATTGTTGATGCCCAACCATCACTGTTATCAGATGATGATGTTGCATACAAAGATATTGGTTTCCATGCATTTACCTCTAAGCAAGGCCTCTTAGTTTTTTCAATTATTTTTTCATCAAAATTAAAGTTTTTTAATGCCTTTTCTGATAGAGCTCCATATCCAACATAACCTATTTGTAACAAATAATCTTTCTCTTTTGCTCCCTTCCTTTTCACATGCCTTTCGTGCACTTCACCTATAGATGCAACATCAATCCATGGATCATCTAGGGCTTTATTTGCATCACCCTTTAAAACTACGCTATTTAAATATATAGATGCGTCTCCAACACCTTTAGCTATTTCCTTTAAGTTTTCCTCATTTAATGCCCCAACGCTGTACAATATTCCCTTAGGTTCTCCTCCTGAAACTATTATATCACTCATAGATGCTACAGTAGCTTTATAGCCCCAATCGTAATAGCTCATCCAAGGTAGCTTGCTCCTAGAAGATGAATATCCATCTATGTTTAATAAAAAATTACCTAGCCTGCATGAATCGTAATCAATGCAGTCCTCGTTTTTTGCGTACTTCATTATTTCTCTTATTAAATTCTTCCAATTACTCATCTCTCCTCAAATAAATATTTAAACTAAAGATTTATATATATAGTTTGGAAAGAGTTATTTATTTCTAAAAAAATTATAGGTGTGGGGAGAAAAGTGATACCGAATCACATAGGAATTATACCTGACGGAAACAGAAGATGGGCGAAAAAAATTGGTATCGATTACTTTACAGCATACAGACAAGGATTTGAAAACCTAAAAAGGATTTTGGACTCTATCATAGATTTAAGCATATACAATGCCTCTGTTTACATATTGAGCTATGAGAACTGCAAAAAAAGGACTAAAGATGAGCTTAATTTCTTATTTAATTTATCTAGAGAGGGCTTTAAATATATCAGAGAAAACAAAAAATTGCAAAAAAATGATATATCTGTTAGGGTAACAGGAGATCTATCAATCCCACCTGACTTTGTTTTGGATGAGATAGAAAAAACACATGAAGAAACTAAAAACAGAAACAATGGAGTTTTAAATCTGGCATATTGTTATTCTGGTGAGTGGGAAATAGAAAAAATAAAGAGAGGAGAAAGACCTGTTTCTTTAGATTTAAGCCCAATTGATTTAGTTATTAGAACAGGTGGGGTAAAGAGGATTAGCGGCTTCTTCCCTCTATTAGTTAACTATGCAGAATTCTATTTTTCAGACATTCTGTGGCCTGATTTTAACAAAAGCGAACTTGAAAAGTCGATCCAATGGTTTTCTCTACAACAGAGGAACTTTGGTGTTTAAAGCCATTTAAAATGGTGAGATTAACGAAGATACTTTATGCAACTTCTAGCATAGGATTAGGCCACGTAACAAGAGATTATCACATTAAAAAATTTTTAAACCATGATGTAATATGGCTTACATCTGGTAACGCATTAAATTACCTAAAAATTAAAAATGAAAAAATTGAAACAATATCATATGAATTAAAAAACTTAGGTTCATATTTAGGGGATAAAATAATAAGGAATTGCGAAGTTAAAATTAATCCTCTTAATTCTTACTCATTTTATAAAGCTGTTAAGTTTAATTCAGAAAAAATAAAAGAAGGCATAGATTTTGATAGCTATGATTTAATAGTTGCAGATGAGTTCTGGGAGTTTTTGCTATTAGATAGACTTCCAAAGGAAAAATCAATTTTTATAACGGATTTCACAAGGATTACATATAATAAAATGGGTTTTTTTGAAAAATATGTTATACCTAAGCTTAACAATGGATTAAGAGAAAGGTTAAATAAAAAATTTTCATTAAGGATTAATTTAAGCCTATGGGATAGAGATAAAGATTATATAAATTTAGGCCCTTCATTTACCCATGATTTTAATGAAAAAAATGGAAGAAATGGAGATTCATCTAAAAATGAATATATTTTGATAAACATTGGAGGAACTGATGCAGCTAAAAACATGGCAGAAAAGATAAAAGAAAGGCTTGAAAAAAATAAGGTTGAAACAATAATAATAGGTTCATCAAAATACTTTAATAAAAACCCCTTCAAATTGATGGAAAAATCAAAGGCTATTATAACATTATCAGGCTATGGAGGCATTGTAGAAACAAACATTTTAAACAAGCCGGCAATATTTCTATATATAGATAACCATTTTGAGCACTTAGAAAACGCCAAATTAATGGAAAATAGAAAGGGCTATAGGGTTTTTTCATGCAAGGATCTTTTAAGGATTGACCTATTAAAAACTTTAAATGAAATAACAAAAGAAAATACTGAGCCATTAAAATTTAATGATTCTGCCATTGAGATATCAAAAATAATAGATAATTTTAATTCAAGATATTAGTTATTTATAATCCTATTATAGTTCAAAAATATAATTTCCATTTAATTACTATTAGTATGGTGAGAGAATGGTTATAACGCAGGAGGGTTTAACTAGTATTTTTTATGATATGATTAAAACAACCTCTACGAGTATACCGGTTGATGTTTATGATGCATTGAAAAAGGCATATGATAAGGAAACAAATCCCGCAGCTAGAAAGCAATTGGAGGCAATTTTGTTAGATATAGATATTGCTTGTAAGAAAAAGGTACCAATCTGCCAAGATACTGGAACACCTTATTTCTACGTTGAAATGGGTGAGAACTTCCCCATTAGGGCAGGACTTTACAAGTCTGCATCAGAAGCTCTAAGAAAGGTTACAAAGGATGGTTATCTAAGGCCAAATGCTGTTGATCCTTTCTATAAAAAGAACAGCGGGGATAATACTGGTAGATACATACCATGGTTCCACTACGATATAGTTGAAGGCGATGATTTAAAGGTATGGTTTATGACAAAGGGCGGGGGTTGCGAAGCCCCTTCAACATTAATAATGAGCGAACCTATAGAGGGGCTTGATAAATTAAAGAGGGGAGTTGTTGATACAATAGTTAAGTACGGTCCATTGCCATGTCCTCCATTAATTGTTGGAATATCAGTTGCAGCAGGAGGAGATATAGCTATGTCTTTGGCCAAAAAGGCCTTGTTATCACCTGTGGGTGAAAGGAATAAGGATCCAAACTTAGCTAAAATGGAATTAGATATATTAAATGAGCTTAACAAATTGGAATTAGGTCCTCATGGATTTGGAGGGCAATTAACTGCACTAGATGTGAAAATAGAATATGCATATAGGCATCCAGCAACATATGCTATTGGCATAGTTACAAGCTGTTGGGCTACAAGAAGATCTTCGGCTATTATTCATTCCGATGGTTCTTGGGAATTAACAAGTAAACATCTTTTTTATAACGGAACGGAATGTGTTGTGAAGAGGTGATATATATGAGTATGGAATATTATTTATCAACTCCTTTAAAGGATGATGATATTAAGAAGTTAAAAATTGGAGATATAGTTTTTTTGAGCGGTACTATGGTAACAGCAAGGGATGAAGCACATGAGATGGCACTAGAATTGCTAGCCAAAAACGAAAAATTACCAATAGATTTTAGGGGGTTAGCTGTGTATCACTGTGGTCCTGTTGTAGTGAAAGAAAACAATTCATGGAGAATAGTGGCTGCTGGGCCAACAACTAGCATGAGAATGGAAAGCGTTGAAGCAGAATTCATAGAAAAGACTGGGACAAAGATGATTATTGGAAAAGGTGGTATGGGGGAAAGGACTGCAAATGCAATGAAAAAGCACGTTGCAGTATATGCAGTCTTTACAGGAGGAGCTGGTGCATTGGCAGCTGAAAGGATAAAGAGAGTAAAAGATGTATTTTGGCTAGATAAACTAGGTGTACCAGAAGCATTGTGGGTACTTGAAGTTGATAAATTTGGTCCGCTGGTCATTACTATAGATTCTAATGGAGATAATTACTATAACTTGAGATTAAAACATGTAGAAGAAAATGGAGAAAAGATAAAACAAGAAATGAAAAGCATGAAATGGCCTTAGCCTATTACCAATAATTTTTTCTTAATCTTTATATTTTTTATTTAAAATTTTTGTTATAACTAAGATTCATTTAACATATAAAAACCTCTTTATCTATTTATTATTTGCTAAGCAAAAAACGGGATTTCCATGAAAGATCAAAACAAAGAAATAAAAAATGTTGATTAATAGGGGTAGACCAATTTATGTTAGAATTCATTCTGCAAACAGCTATAATTATGTCTCTTACAATAATAATATCATATATATTAAGCTACCCTATTTCATTGTTTATAGATGGTAAAATTAAAAGTAAAGTCTTTGAAAAAATAGAAAATAAAATATTTAATTTCTTAAATATTGATAAAAACTATAGCATGAACTGGAAAGAGTATTTTATATCTCTTTTATTATTAAACATCATATTTATAGTATTTGATACAATTTTTTTAAGTTATCAAGGATTTTTATCATTTATAGGTCCAAAATATAAAGGCTTAAGCATTGATCTATCATTTAACACAGCAATTTCTTTTGTTACAAACACAAACCTACAGCACTACATTGGAGAACTAAACCTTTCTATTACTTCTCAAATCTTAGTAATAACATCATCTATGTTTATTGGTCCTTCAACCGGTCTATCTGCTTTCTATGCCTTTACTAGGGGATTTTTAAGAAAATCAAAATATATAGGAAACTTTTATGTTGATTTTATTAGGTCATTTTTGTTCCTCATATTACCTATATCAATTGTCACATCGATAATATTTATTTCTTTAGGACTACCACAAACATTTAATCCATATTATATTACCAATACACATCAAATTATTTATACAGGCCCTGTAGCTTCTTTGGAGAGCATTAAGCTATTAGGAAATAATGGTGGTGGTTATTATGGATCAAACTCTGCAAACCTCTTTGAAAATCCAAGCAACTTGTCTAACTACTTTGAGATGCTTTTGATGCTTGTGTTCCCATTATCAATGCCATTAGCCTTTGGTAGGCTGCTTGGTAAAAAAAGGGGATTTTCAATATTAGCATCTATGATTATAGGTATGGCAATTATAATTGTTTTATCAGTTATATCTCCTCCAAAAGGGATTATAAGCGTAAGGTTTGGCAATTATTCTTCATTACTATTTAATTCGGTATCCCTTTCTACAAACACTGGCGCCTTGAGTTCATCCCTATATTCAATGTCTTCAATGGCGATAACAGGATTTTTGTTGGCAATGTTTATACAATCAATACCCGGATCGATAGGCACAGGGTTTATGTATATGATAGTATATGTTATACTAACATTATTTATCCTAGGATTAATGGTAGGGAAGATGCCAGAAATTATGGGGATGAAGATAAATCCAAAGGATATTAAGCTATCAATAGGGGTATTTTTAACGCATCCAATACTCATACTAATACCAACAGCGATTGCATTATCTTTTTCCTTTCTCCACCTTAAAATTAATGCATACACATATACTCAAATCCTTTACGAATTTACATCATCAGCTGCAAATAACGGTTCGGATTATCTATCAATTATTGCCAACACACAATTTTACAACTATTCAACAGCCATAGTTATGTTTTTAGGTAGGTATTTACCAATAGGATTAATGCTTGCCCTGTCTAATTCTTTTTCAACAAAGGATAGAAAGGCTGAGATCGAGCCCATACCTACTGAAGGTCTATTATTTATCTTAATACTATTATTTATGATATTTTTATTAACAGTTCTAACGTTTTTCCCATTCATAATAATAGGTCCCTTTTCATGGTGATATAAATGAAGAAAGAGATTGAAAAAGAGAGGAGATTCCATGAAAGAGTTAATTTAAAAAGAGTATTAATAGAATCAATTATAAAACTCAACCCGTATTATTTAGCAAAGAACAACACTGTTATGTTTGTTGTTATTATAGGTTTTCTCGTTACAATAATAAATTTCTTTATACCAAATTCCTATCCTAAAAATCAGACATATTTTTATATTGGAGTATCAATAACACTATTTTTGGCTGCATGGTTTTCAACTCTATCAGAATCGTTTTCAGAGCAGCAGGCAAAGGCAAGGGTTGATTCATTAAGGTCTTTAGAAAAAGAAATTTTAGCGCATAAAATATTAAACGATAAAACTGTTGATATAAAATCAAACCAACTAAAAATTGGTGATAGGATAATAATAAGAAATGAAGAGCTAATCCCGATGGATGGATTCATTATCGATGGTTCAGCCTACATTGATGAATCCATGATAACAGGGGAATCAGAGCCCCAATTCAAAACAAAGGAAGATCATGTTATAGGTGGTACAAAGGTAATCGGAGGGGAAATAGTTGTTGAGATAACATCAGAAAGGGGTAGGAGCTTTGTTGATAAAATGATCTCATTAGTTTCTCAGGCAAAAAGACCTAAAAGCCAGAGCGAGATATCTTTAAATATTTTGTTATCAGGGTTATCACTAATTTTTATTATTGTAACGAGCACCCTTTACTATATATTAAAATCCCTCGGATATACTTATGTTAACACCGCTTTAATAATTGCCCTTTTGGTTGCGTTAATGCCGACAACTATTGGAGGACTATTACCTGCTATAGGTATTGCAGGCATATCAAGATTAACAAGAGATAATATAATAGCCAAGTCCGGTAAAGCAATAGAGGCAGCAAGCGATGCTGATATCATATTATTAGATAAAACAGGGACCATAACAGAAGGAAACAGGGTTGCAACTTCTTTAATACCATTAGATGGTTATAATGAAAGATGTGTTGCAATAGCATCTTATCTGGCATCATTTAATGATTCAACAAGAGAAGGAAAATCGATTTTAGACTTTATAAAGTCCTCAAACATAAATATACCAGACGGTATAGTAGACCTTGCATTGCTTTCTAAGCCTATAGAATTCAATGCCAATAAAAGGTACAGCGGAATTGAAATAATAAAGCCTTCAATGCTTGAGAAAGTGATGATTGATGAAAAGGAGTGCCAGAAATTGATCGAAATAATAAATGATTATGCTAAGAACAATAACAGCATAAAAATATTAAAGGGATCTGTTGATTCAATTATGCAGTTCATTAAAAATGTTAACAAGGAAGAATTGCAAAAAATTGTTGAAAATGTTTCTCAGAAAGGTGAAACACCATTGCTAATAGCAATAAATGATAAAGCTATTGGAGTGATAGTATTAAAGGATAGATTAAAGCATGGTATTAAAGAAGTTATACGTGATTTAAAAATAATGGGTATAACCCCTATAATGGTAACTGGAGATAATCCTATAACTGCAAATGTGATAGCGGGAGAGGCAGGAATTGAAAAAGTTATTTCTAGAGCAAAGCCTATTGATAAATTAAACAAGGTCCAGGAAGAGCAAAAAGAAGGCCATATAGTAATAACTATGGGAGATGGAACAAATGATGCTCCAGCACTAGCTAAGGCAGATGTTGGGATTGCTATGAACTCTGGAACCAGAGCAGCAAAGGAGGCTGCAAACATGATAGATTTGGATTCAAATCCATCTAGGGTGGTGAAAATTATAGAATTGAGTAAGCAGCTTTTAGTAACGAGGGGAGCAATAACTACGTTTAGCATTGCAAATGATATAGCAAAATATTTTACTATATTACCAATGATCTTGATTTTAAACAACCCAAGACTATCATATCTTAATATAATGCATCTTCATTCTCCAGAAACTGCAATACTTGCAACAATGATATTTAATGCTATAATTATTCCCCTATTAATTCCTCTAGCCATAAGAGGAGTTAAGTATAAACCGGAACCCCCTAGAAAAACATTTATTAAAAATTTGCTCATCTATGGTCTGGGTGGTGCAGCTCTACCATTTGTTGCTATAAAAGCAATAGATTTGTTATTAACTATATTAATGGGTGTTAGGATATGAAGAATAATAAATTTTTTACCCCAATAATAGTTTTTGTATTTGTTTTAGTTATAGCTGGAATAGCATATCCATATCTATTAACAGGGTTAGGGTACTTATTTTTTAAGGAAAACACCATTGGAAGCCCTATTATAATTAATGGTACAATAATTGGTTCATATTTAATTGCAGGTAAAATAAACAACAGCGCACTTTTCTGGCCAAATTATAATAACTCATTTGAATTTGGCTATGACCCCTATATAACGGTTAACCAGGCCCTTTCCCAGGTAGATAGGATAAGCAATTATACAGGCATACCAAAGAGCTATCTGATAAAAATTATATATGAAAATTCTAATCAAATAGAAAGGGAAGACATTTACATATTTTCTTCTGGTCAAAGGGTTGTTAATGTAATGCAGCTAAACTATATATTAATAAAAAGCTTTCCCAAGATTTACAGTGATGAGAAATGAGCATTTTAGATATAATATTTTTAATCTTTTTGCTTCTATCATCTGGAGTTTTATTTTATTCTTTTATAAAATCAGATAAAAAATGATTCTATTTATATATCTTCTTCAATTCCTTGATTATAATATTTTGAACAAATTCCTTATATGCATCTAAATGACCTGTCATGCCTAGGCTTTTTTCATATACTAGCAAAGAAGTTATCTCATTTACATCTATACCCCTTGATTCTAAATAAAACAGTATTTCCTCGTTTAATCTATATTGTGCTGATCTGTGGTTTGCAGATATTACATCCCCTGTTTCTATTTTCATCATAGGCATAGTATATGCCTTTGCATTATCTCCAAATAATAGAGCCTCAATATTGAAAGAGGATCTGCTCTTTTTTGCCTCTGGCATAATTATTGCGGTACCTCTAACAGATGATAGAGAAGAATTAAAAGCAAAGCCTAAACCAGATACCTCACTTATAGAGCCTAAACCAGTTTGTATTGTATCGATTATATTATCAGATCTAAAACCTTTATATGATAAATTCAAAAGGTTGTGCTTTAATTTAGAGTTTTCGAATAAAACAACCTTCTCTTCAACCCTATTCATTATACTTGATTTAGATAAAGTAAATGATTTCATCTCTACATTGTTATGCAATGCCTTTCTAATTAAATAAGCAGTGGGATAAATTTCGTTTGAATCTAATATTATTGAAATCTCATTATTTGAATCTTTTAATGCATTTATTTCGATAGCAGTACTTCCTGGAGAATCCCTTTTCTCATATATAACAATAGATGTGTTTGATCCTTCTTCTATGTTTATTTTTAAATGCTGAGAAACCCAAGAGCTTGAAATTGGATAGCAAAATGCAATTCTGTATTTTCCAGATTTTAAATTTAAGCTATATATTTCCTCGGCCTTATAAAAATGATATGCTGTTAACTTGCTTTCCTCAAATTTTATTAAGCTCTCATATAAATCTTTGCTTCCTTTATTTCCGCAAGAACCAACTATTATATCAAAATCTCCTTCAGGCTTTTCATATCTTATTTCATTATCATTTTTATTAATGTATTTCTCAAATTGAGACCAGTCTGTATAATTTTTAGTCGTTGGTGAATCATTTATTTCCTGCCATTTAATTTTTTTATATAAATCTTCACTTTTTTTCTTTATCAATGATAAACTCAATATAATCACCCAACACTTCCTAACTCGCTGAACTCAAGACCTATAACCTTGGTCAATATGCTAACAGTCTCTAAAGGCAGGCTCTTTAAAACGTCTTTTATAAAGCCGTTAACTATTAAAGCTTTTGCCTCTCCCTCTCTAATCCCCCTGCTTCCCATGTAAAACAACTGATCTTCACCCAATTTACCAACAGAAGCTTCATGAGAAACAATTGCAGTTGGCTCATCAACCTCATTTCTTGGCAATGTATAGGCCTGACTTTTATCGTCTAATATTAAGCTATCACATTGCACATGTGAAAAGCTTCTCTCTGCTCCCTTTAATACCTTAACCAGGCCTCTATATGTTGCTATTCCTCCATTTGAACTAATGCTCTTCGATATTATCATGCTTTTTGTATCAGGTGCTGCATGAATAGCCTTTGATCCAACATCTTTTACATATGGCCCATTGGAAATTCCTATTGAAATATTTCTTGTTGAGGCCCCCCTACCTCTTAATATTGTGCTAGGATAAGTATATGTCATTTTACTCCCAATGCTTCCTTCAACCCATTCAACATGGGAATTTTCCATAGCTACTGCCCTCTTATTATTAAAGTTTATTATGCTCCTGCTCCAATTTTGTAATGTAGAAAAATAAACTTGTGAGTTCTTTCCAGCATATACTTCAACCATACCATCGTGGAAGCTAAAGTTTCTTAACACAGGCGCTGCGCAACCTTCTATAAAGTGCACGTAGCTAGTTCCAAAAGAGCTGTTATCATCTGCTACAATCAATGTGTGCTCAAATTGGCCCTCCATTTCACTACCAATTATAAAAAACGCTTCAATTGGATTTACTATCTTTGTGTTTTTTGGAACATAAACAAATGCTCCTCCACTCCAAAGCGCATAATGTAATGCAGCAAATTTATGATCAGCCATTGGAAACTCTTTTCCAAAGTATTCCTTAACTAAATCAGGGTATTTTTGAACAGCCTCGTCCATTGACATAAACACAACATTTTTTTGTTTTAGCTCCTCTTTAACTCTGCTTATAATGTTTTCGCTATCAAAAACTGCAGTCAATCCTGATAAAACCTTTGCTTCGGTTTCAGGCAATCCAATCTTTGAATAGATGTCTCTCATCCAATCTGGTAATTGGTCCCAATTTTCAGCAACTTCAACACTTGGCTTTACATATTGAGAAAATTCCTCTAAGTCTATGCTTTCAACACCTTCTATCCACATAGGCATTGGTAATTTTTCAAAAAGCTCTAAGGCCTTTAACCTTAAGTTTAACATCCATTGTGGTTCTTTTTTTGACTTCGATATTTCTTCTATTAAATCTCTTGAAATTTTTCCTTTTAGCTCTATTTCTTTTGGATAGGTTATTGACTTCCCCATTATGTCTTCTACTCTCCTTTGCCTTAAAACATCTTTTAATTCGCTTTCTTTAGTTAATTTAATAGCTGAATCCAATTCAATCACTCTCCATAATCTTTATAACCTTGACTTTCAATCTTCTTTATTAATTCAACTCCTCCTTCATCAACAATTCTTCCCTTCGATATAATTATTACCCTGTTTGGCTCAACAAATTTTGTTATTTCTGCATGGTGTGTTATTATCAATATACCTTTCCCTGAGTTCCTTAAGTTTTCTATTGAATCTCCAATTATTTTAATTCCATCAACATCTAAACCGCTGTCCGGCTCATCTAATATAATATATTTTGGATCCATTACCATTAATTGCAAAATTTCTGATCTTTTCTTTTCCCCTCCACTAAATCCTACATTTACTTCTCTCTCAAGAAATGATGGGCCAAGACCTAACTCTACTGATTTCTTCCTAGCCCATGCTAAAAGCTTTGGATCAATTTGTGAAATATCAAATGAACCGGTTTTCTTTTTCATGCTTATTGCATTTAAAAGTATTGATAATCTTAGACCTGATATCTCAACTGGATTCTGGAAGCCTAATCCTAAGCCCAATAATGCCCTTTGATATGCAGGTAGATCAGTTATATCATTTTCATCCATTATAATTTTTCCTTTATTTAATTTATATTTTGGGTGGCCCATCAAAGAATATGCAAGTGTTGTCTTTCCGCTTCCATTAGGTCCCATTAATATTAAAACCTCCCCTTTTTCTATCTTCAAACTAATATCATGCAATATAGGCTTTTCTTCGATTGATACTTCCAGATTTTCTCCTTTTAGTGCCATGTTCTTTACCCATCTTATTTAACACATGTTAAAGTTAATAAACTAAAATATAGAGTGTTTACCCTATTTGCTGATCACTCTTTATGATATTGATAATAAGCATATCTAATTTTTACTTTTATGAAGAAGGACATTAAAAATTAAGCAAGGCTTTTTGCTAATATATATAAAATTCATAAAGATAAATTAACTTTTTTTATTAATTATTTAAAAATTAGAGATAAACCCAAAAATAAATTACAAAAGTTTATAGGCTTTTTCAAGCTTTTAGCTTAACAGCATCATTTATATTGTTTATTATCCTTCATTTTAAGCACTGGTATCCCTGGGTTAACCAACACATTTAAGTCTGTTATCCTCTTTATAGTTTCTTCATCTAATCTCAAAGACTTTGCCACCTCTTCTAATTTTTCTCCGTTTTTAACTCTTTCATACAATTCTTTGGCGTTTTCATACCCTATAAGGGGAGAAAATATTGTAATTAATGATGGACTGCTTAAAGCAAGTGCTTTCATTCTATCCTCTAAGGGTTTAATGCTGGGGAGAACAACTTCGCTAAGCTTAGTTAGAGATTCTTGGAGAAGGAGAGATTGAAGAGATAAATTATACATTAACGATGGATTACCCATGTTTAACTCAAACTCACCAAGCAAAGATATATAGGAGTTTGCATTGTCCAGCCCAATTATTTCAGACGACGCCTGCAATATTGCCTCAACAGTTACAGGATTTATTTTACCTGGCATTATGCTACTACCTGCTAAAGCGATATCCATATCTATTTCTCCAATAGCAGTGTTTGGTCCAGAAAACATTAGCCTAATATCGTTTCCAATCTTCCATAAATCAACTGCTATTTTTTTGTATACAGAACTTAACAATAAGAGATCGCTCAATAGCTTCATTGGTCTCATCAAAGACTTTGGCGAACTTATATCTATTTTTGAAAATTCTTTGAGGTATTTTAAAGCCAGTTCACTAAATTTTTCATGACTATTAATACCTGTCCCAACAGCTGTTCCTCCTAAAGGTATTTCTAAAATTTGACCCATGGCATATTTTAGATCGTTATAGTCCTTATAAAATTCTTCATAATATGCATAAAGCTCCTGACCAAAGGTAACAGGTAAAGCATCTCTTAAATGTGTTCTTCCAGGCTTTATGAGATTTTTATATTTTTCAGAGTATTCCTCTAGCCTTTTTACCAAATTATTAAGATTTTGCAAAACTTTTTCATTAGCATCCATATAAGATGCTATTCTTATTGCAGAAGGTATTACATCATTACTGCTTTGGGACATATTTACATGGTCGTTTGGATGCACTTTTTTATTTATAATTTCTGAAGAGTGCCTTGAAATAATATCATTTATATTCATATTTATTCCAGTTCCAGATCCTGTTTGAAAAACATCAACCTTAATTTCATCATTAAATTTTCCATCAGCCACCATTAATGAAACCTTTACTATTGCATCAGCTATCTCGTTGTCTATAAGGTTTAACTCTTTGTTTGCCATAGCTGCAGATGCCTTTATTAGAGAAACGGATTTTATTAAACTAAATGGAATTCTTAAACCAGTTTTTAGATAATATTTTTCCGCCTCTTCTTCATACGACATATAACTCACCAATTATATTATACAGAGAAGATTAAAGTACACATATATATACTATTGGGCATACACGATTTACAATTATATCTTGTATTAACAAATATTTATTAATTACCTAGACAAATATATATCATGCATATATCGAAGATAATAATATAGGGTGAACCATATGAGCGATGGCCCTAAGATAGTCTTAACAGCTGAAGGGGCTACGGCCAGCGAAACTCTTGGTTCAACAGTTGCAGGATTTATTAGCGCATTGCCTGATAATTACATCTCATCGATTATATCTAAATTTTATTTCGGTGTAAAAAATAAAAAAGGTATTGCATTTAAAGCACCATATGGTCTATCAAAGGTAGAAGCATCACTAATCTATTCAGGTATATCAAGAGAAGATGTAGTAATTGCAGATCCTAATAACTTAGACAAAATTATCGGAAATGATACAAGAATTTTAGGTATATATGTAATGGATCCTCTAGGTTTGAGCTTTGGAAGCGGTATTACATATTGGATATTAAAATTAGCAGGTCTACCATATCAGGGAATTCCATATATAGCAAGATCTTTTTTAAACATATTAATTAATCCATCAGTTTTGAAGCATAGAAAATATTTAAAAATAGTTGTTGGAGGGCCTGCAACATGGCAGTTAACTGATACAGGATTTAACAAAAAGTTGGGGATAGATGTAGTTTATGAAGGAGAATTCGAATCCAAAGGGCCAGCATTGTTTAAAGATATATTAAATGGGAGGGATGTACCAAAAATAGTTCTTGGGGGAGCTGCAAATTTAAATGATATACCGACAATAATTACCCCATCTAATGGTGGATTGGTTGAAATAACAAGGGGTTGTGGTAGAGGATGCTCATTTTGTACACCTACATTGAGCGGTATGATAAAATCATTTCCGTTTGAAGGACATATAGATAAAGAAATCAAGGTTAATATAGAAAAAGGTAAGACAAAGGACATTAATTTGCACAGCGAAGAATTCTTCAGATATGGTGCTAAAGGTATTGATCCTGAACCAGAAAAAGTTATAGAATTGACCAAAAAGGCATATAAATTAGTTAAATCCTATGGCGATGATTATACAATATCAACAGATTTCACAACAGCTGCAGTTGTGGTAGAAAGTCCTAAGATGGTCTATGAGGTAGCTGATTATATAAATGAAGGTAATAGATGGACCTTTATAGAAATGGGTATTGAGTCTGGTTCACCAAGAATTATAAAAAGACTAATGGCAGGAAAGGCCAAACCATTCACTCCTGAGCAATACCCAGATATAGTCGAAGAGTCCATAGGTATTTTAAATGATAACAGATGGGTTGTTGTCGGTACAATGATTTTAAATTTACCTGGAGAAACAGATGATGATATAATAAAGAATTTAGAGCTATTGGATAGGCTTAAAAAATTAAAAGTAATAACATGGCCATTGCCATTTATTCCAATGGGTGCACTAAGGCACAGAGATTTTACAATATTAGACAAAATGCTGTTGGATCCATTAAGAGGGGAATTTATTACTAGGGCGTTAATTAAGGCGTTAAGTGAATCTAAAGATAGCCTAGAGCTTGCTGTTGATAAAATGTACAATCCTATTACAAAATCAATAATATTTAATATTGGAAATTACATAATTAATTACGTTATAAATAGATATAGGGAAACGTTAAACGAGTATAATTATATTAAAACAAGAAAACAAAAAAGAGAGATACTTAGAGAAACTTTATAGTTTACTTTAAACATTTTTTATTGGGTGCATGAATTGGATTTAAATGAATTATATCTAGATGAGATAAGCGATATTATGAAACTCATGTATCAAAGAAGGCTTATACAAATAAGGGGTGGAAATGCAAGTATAATAGATAGAGAAAATAATCTAGTTTATATTAGTCCAACAGGAATTCCAAGGCATAAAATATCTAAAGATGACATAGCTGTTATCGATATCAATGGAAAAGCAATTATTGGTTTGCCTAGCAGCGAATGGAGGATGCATCTAGCAATATATAAAGAAATTCAAGATGCTAAGGCAATAGTTCATGCCCACACCCCTTATTTATTAGCATTAGATAAGGCAAACATTAAATTAGATTTAAGTATTTTAACAGAAACATCACTGAGAGTTAAATGCATAAATGAGGTTCCACTATTACAACCTGGGACACAAGAGTTAGCAGACTCCGTGAGTAAGGCTTTAAAAGAAGGTTGCAATGCTGCTTTATTAAGAGGTCATGGTATTGTATCTTTTTCAAAAGAAACAATATATCATGCATTGGAAATGGTTGAAGCAATAGAAGATTTAGCCATGATCGAGATAATTAATAGTCTAACCACCAGGAGCTCCATGGTATAGAGCATCGTTCCAAACTTGATCCCAAATATCAGTTTCTGTTAAAGTGATCTTTTTAATTAATGTTTCGTATAAATCTAAAAGAATTGCATGATGGAAAAGCTCATCTCTAAGCAACATATTTAATAAAAATAATATTGGTTTATCATTTTTAAACCTTGGATCATCAATTAATCTTTTAAGTTCGTCCACGGATTCCTGCTCTAATTTTATATGAGATTCCATATCTTTTAAAACCTCTAATGATTCAGTTTCTCCTATTAATTGAGGAGATTCAATTATCTTTGATAAAGTTTCGTATATTTTTGAGTGCTTTATTGAATCCTGAGAAACAGCTTCCATTATCAATCTAATAATAGGATTTACTGATTTATCGCTGGTTCTCTTTATTTGTTCTGCATATTCAACTTCCCTCTTTGCCTCTCCTTTAAAATAAAAAATAAACTTCTTCTTATCTTCATAACTTAGATTAGACATCTCGATCCCTATTGCTTAGTAAAATCTAGAATTTAAAAAGGTATGCAACCAAAAATTAAAATCTCATTTGTGAATTAAAACAAATATATAAAGAATTAATATATATTTGCACCCATTTATAGATTGAGTGAGAAAATGTACGCCAAAGCAAAAGCATCAAGGCTTGAAAATGATCTTGCAAATACCTTTTGGTCTTTGGGCTATGCAGTAATAAGAGGCCCTTCTAGCGGTGCTGGAGTATCAAAAAGATATTCACCCGATTTATTAGCTATAAAAGATGGTATAATTCTAGTTTTTGAGATAAAATCTAAAAGGAAAAGCGGTTCTTTATATATAGATTCCTCTCAAATTTTAGGTTTGCAAGAATTTGCAAAAAGAGCCAAAGGGATACCGATTATAGCATTTAAATCTAGGGGAAAAGAATGGAAGTTCCATTTTTTAAATAATTTAGAATCAACAGGAAAAAACTTTAAATTAAACAGCCCTGATGATGGCTTAAAGCTTAGGGATTTGGAAGAATTATTTTTCAGAAAACATAAAGATCTAAATGAATACCTTTTATAAAATACTTAAATTTTGATATAGCAAATAATTTATAAGACCATAGCACCTCTGCATAACTTTTAAATACTTCCAATTACTTCTAGTTACTATGATTAACCTCTCAAAAGGTCTATTTAGAGAGACAACTGGTCACACTGAGGGAGTGGATTAAGAGAACTTTTAATGACATTAAAATTGTTGAAGTTAAAGACATCGGTTGAAAGTTGAAGGAGGATAGGAGAGGTTTAAAGAAACTCATAGAGCTAGCAAAGAGGAAGCAAATCGATGCTGTGGTCGTCGCTTATAGTGATAGATTAACTTCTTTGGCTTTGAATACCTAGCAGAGCTTTTCAGGGCTTATGGCGTTAAGGTGATCATAGCCTTTCAAGAGGAGACAAAGGACTACATGAAAGAACTCTTTGAGGACTTT
>JBMFKU010000010.1:0-52306 GCA_049971805.1 Caldisphaera sp. | reverse complement strand
TGCAGGATTATAGACATTATAATATTTATCAGATTCTACTTCAATGTATTTATTATCAACAAAATTTTTAACCGATCTTATCTTGCTCAAGTCTATTTACCTCCATAATTGCTTAATGCTTCATTTGCTATAAAATTTAACATAATCTACACCACCTTTTATACAATTTAATATTAATTAACTAAGAATATAAATATACATTAAACATTATATTAAATTTAATATCAAAATAACACTAAATTTAAAAATTATTATAAAAGTGATCATAAAAGTTTATACATACTCAAAATCTATTAAAAATGGGTTTGTGTTATGAATAAGGTTGATACATTAATAATTAATATTGGACAATTGGTTTATTTTAAGGAACCAATTAGAAAGATTGATAGCAATAATACCGTTATTTTAGAAAATGCGGGTATTGCAATAAAGAATGGTAAAATACTTGATGTAGGTAAATCCGAATATATAAAAAGCAAATTTATGAGCGAAAATATTATAGATGCAAAAAATTGCTTAGTGACTCCAGGTCTTGTTGATATGCACACCCATGCTTTATTTGATGGAAGCAGAGAAGATGAATTGGAAAAAAAATTATCAGGAATAGATTACTCGGAAATTCTAAAGAGCGGAGGTGGAATATTTAAAACTGTAGAAAAAACTAGAAAATCATCTTTGGAATATCTAATTGAAAAACTAGAAAAGGTTTTGAGCAAAGCTTTGTATCTTGGAACTACTACTATCGAAGTTAAATCAGGTTATGGGCTTGACTTTGAAAATGAAATGAAATTGCTAAAGGTAATAAATATATTAAAAGAAAAATACGATGTTATACCAACATTGCTTGCTCATATATTTCCCAAAGAAAGTAGTAAAGAAAGCTATATCGATATGTTCATAAATCAATTACTGCCAAATGTTGCCAGATATAATTTTGCCAAGTATGTTGATGTATTTTGTGATGAAGGGGCATTTAATTTAGAGCAGACGAAATTAATTTTTAAAGAAGCATTAAAATATGGTTTTAAATTGCGTATGCATGCTGATCAATTAAAATACATTGGATGTTCAAGGTTATTAAATGAATTTCCAATTGGTTCATTAGATCATTTAGAAAGTTCTCCGCCAGAAAACTTAGAAATGATTGCTAAATCAAATGCAAGCGCAGGTTTGCTGCCTGCTAGTATGTTAGCAATGCTTGATGATAAAAAGCCAAGAGTTGAATACTTAAAGAATAAAGCAATTATATCTCTAGGAACTGATTACAGTCCTAATAGTCCGATGATATCAATGCAAACGGTTTTGGATTTATCTATTTACTATCTTCATTTTAGACCGATTGAAGCTTTGGCGTATTCAACAATTAATTCAGCCTATAGTCTGGGCTTAAATGATGTTGGAACAATTAAGGTAGGTGGAAGAGCAGACCTGATAATTTGGGACTTAGAAAATATAAATCAACTAGGTTATTATTGGGGTTATGATAGAATAAAAACATTAATATATAAAGGAAAAATTATTAGAACTCAGGACAACTAATAACTATTAGAGGATCAGAATGAAAAAGAAAATTATATTTACAATAATTTCAATCATACTTATTTTTATAGCGTTTAAAATAGTAAATGCAACAAGTGTTGGTATAAACGATAATGGAACCTTAATAACTAATAATGAATCAATAACTTATGGATACTCAACCAATGGTTTAAAGGGTGTTTTTAACTTTTATAATGGCTCTTTTTATTCATCGAGACCCAGCTATATATATGGATTTAGCCTACAACTAAATGCTAATATAAACATATCATTAGATACAACATTATGGATTCAAGCAATAGCAAGAGTTTCTAACAGTGACAGCTTATATGAAATTAATTTTTTAGATAATATCTGGAACGTAACTAAACCTAATTCAAGCATAAACTTTGTTAATGGATTTGGAAACATTTTTGGCAAAAATTATTATGGTTATGAATATCCAATAACTTTTGTCTCAAAATCTCCATTTGAATTAAAAGATTATATTTATGTTATTGATAATAGCAGTTATCCTCAAATTAAAATCTATTTTCAATTTAAAAATTCAACATATCAGAGCGGGAAGGTACTTTTAGATACAATAATTATAGAAAAGAAATCAAATAATCCGAGATTTCTAATAGGATCTATGGGAGGTTTTGCTCCAGAGACCATAAATAGCTTAATTTCTCCTTTCGTTTTGCAATATGTGGTCTGCGGGTATTCTAAAGGTTCGGAATTATTTGTTTTTAATTGGAATGCAAGTATACAACTCTTTTATCTATATAATAATACATGGTATCAAGTTCCATCAGCATACCAAGATAGTCCAAGCAATTTTGCTGGAGGGGTAACATTTGAGAGCATAAATCAATTAGATGGAATAAAAGAGTATTATATAAATGGCACAGCATTTCAGACAAATGGAATTTTAAATCAAAGCATATTATGGATACCTAGAATTGTAGTAAACAATAATTCAAAAAATTATTTTATTGATTTTATTCCAACAACATTATGGAACATAACAATAATTGGTCAAAACACAAAGAGAAATATTATTGGTGGAGTATCTAATATTACCTTACCTTATGGCAATTATACTATAAATGGAGTATTGGAGGCCTCAGGTAAACCTATTGAATCCATTGTAATTAATTTAAACGGCTTAAAAAATAAATCAAAAACAATTAATAGTTTTAATAACTCTTATTTAAATCAGTTTAGCTTGTTAATTTATATTGCGGCCTTTATTATATTCCTTTTGATTATTGCAACAATAATAAGAATTATAACTAAACACTAACAATTTTTATATATAAATAATGAAATATATATTCTCTAAATAAGAAAAGTTAAAAATTTCTCTATATATAGATTAACTTGGTGATAGCATGCCTCAAAAAATATCTATATTTATGATTTCTCCCACGGTAAAAAATTATTGTCATTGGCTGTAATCGTATCTGGTGCAGTAGCTGAAGATATGGAAGTCTATATATTTTTAAGTTTTTCACAAGTAGCATTTAAAAAAGGAATGCCAGAAAAATTTGATAAAATTGGAAAAGACTATGAAGAATATAAGCAAACAGCTGTTAATTACATGATGGAAAAGAATTTGTCTTGGTATAATATGCTAAAAGATGCAAAAGCTAATGGAAAAGTAAGAATTGATGCATGCTCTTTAGTTGCAGATATGCTAAAAGTTAAAAAAGAAGATTTTGATTCAATAGTTGATAATATTTCTGGAGTGGGAACTTTCTTAGACGAGGCAGCAAAGTCTGATGTAGTTCTGTACATTTAATTTTTTGTTGGTAAACCGTCATTTGCATAAAGAAGATTGTTTACATATACAACTAAGTATAAAATTTTTAAAAAATAAGACTTATTGGGATATAATATGATAAGCAAGGTAAGAATCCCGAAGTTAATAAAATTATTCTCAATATTTGCAATTATTTCATCTTGGATAACTATTTTTCTGTCTATTAGTTTAAATCCATGGTTTAAAGTAAACAAGAATGCCTTAAGCGACTTAGGAGGAGGATCATATATTAATGGTCATCCTCCACCTAGATTTCCATTTGTATATAATATTGGTATGATAATTACTGGCTCTTTAATCATTATCTTTAGTATTCTGATAGCATATTATTCTAGGAATAAAATTGAAGCCATTGGTGGCTCATATTTTTCAGTTTCTGGCATTTTCTTAATTTTGATAGGAATATATCATGAAGGCACCTATCCACATGTTTTTGTATCGCTTTGGTTTTTTATCATTGCATCAATATCGATATTTATAATAGGTTTATCATTAATCGGAATAAAAACAAAATATGGTACGTTTTTAGCAATATTCCCCATATTAATATGGATAGTTTATGCATTTATTCCTTTTACTTCGGTGGCAGAAGGAGAAATTTATGGTATATTAGCGATAGAAATATCTGTTTTATTATATTTGAAAACATTAAAATAGAGTCTTAAATTTATTATTTAATCCTAAATAGCTAATAGTTAAACAAATAATATTTATTTATATTTTCAAGCATTTCAAGGAAATAAAAAATAATGTGCATTGTTAGATCAACGTTTATCGATATTATCCCATTTTTATTTTAAAAATAATAAGTATTTATTTAATTATTAATAAATAAAAAATATTTTATTTTAAAAAATTTTTAATAGATTACCTTATATATAAAAGATTTAGACCTTTGTTATAATCAATTCCAAACTTATAGTAACCATAGGTATAATGATTAGACCTCACAGTTATCAGGTTATCACTAAATTTAAATGAGCTATTAGAACCTTTGCTGTCTTTATCGTTTTGTACTATTTTTTGAAATGATTTATATAATTTGATCAAATAGCCAGCTAAATTAACTGTACTATTCTGTAATCCTTCTGCATAGAAATTCTCTTTAAATCCATTTCCATTAACTAGATATGTAGCATTTAGCATTTTTGTAACTATTGCATTGTTACTTGTTAAAGCTACTAAAACTGCTCCTCCATATGGATTGATGAATTCTATTATACCGCTAAATCCTCCAATTGCATTTAAATTGTAACTCAAAGATTCGGTTAAATTGTAACTTTCCGTTTTATAGGATAATGAATATGAAGGATTCATGTTAATTGTTCCATTTTGTAAATACGTAGCGTTAAACGGATATACATAAGGATTAGTTATTGCTGCCTCAAAATTATCATAGTTTAATGATATTGGGTAATTTCCATTTATGTAAAGGGATGAATTAAATATTCCTGTTTCATATGAATTTTCACTAAATAATTCATCTAAATATGCATATTGATTATAATAATAGTACGTTTGCTTTGCTATTGTCTTACCAATTTGCTGTGTAGAGGTTAACTCTTTTCCATATTTATAATTCAAAATCGATGTATAATTTATATAATAGCTAGACGCCTCCTGATAATAAATCCCGCTAATTCCTGTTATAAATATTGGTGAGGAATCAATTAAGTTAGTTTTCATGCTTAATATTTTTCCAGATATCAATGGATTTGAGGTATTTACCCACAGCATTAATACGCCCGAAATATCCCAAGTAAAGTAAGGGCTATGTGATATTTGCTCTGCTTGTAATAAGTTGCTCACAGTAACCGATATAGTTGCATTACTGCCTAAAGATAGTAATGGGGTTAAATCAATATAGTATGGCATATGGAAAGACAATGTGTTAATTGATGTGACAGGTTTCCAATAGAACAAATTAATTCCACCAGTATATATGGTTTCAAATGGATTTAAGACTCCTGCCAACATGTTATTATAATATACTTCTATATTTCTTATAGCAGGTTCATTTGCATACCAGAACTCATCATTTTCTCCTCCTTCCTCATATAATAATAACATTGATTTCTCCGTACCATTGGGGATTTCTAAAGATTGTGAAGCAATATCATAATTTGGATTTAAATACGCATATGAGTAGCCAAAATTATTGGTAAACAATGGTATAAAATAGTTAGGTAAGCCTTTGGGTTGATTGCCCGGATACAAATAAAGTGTTACATTAACTAGGTAATAACCTGTTATTCCAATGCTAGGTTCTATATAATTCGGTAGAACTATTTGGAATTTAACAGGTCCGCTTAAAAGTTTTTCGAATAAAGTTAAATCAGCCTCAGATGTTGAATTTAATATCTCTTGAGTAGAACCCCAAAATACAGGAGTCCCATTTGCAAAAATATAAAATGCCCTATCATATTGTGTTCCATTATACTCAGCTATAGAGACATTCATTAATATTAAACTATAGTTTCCTTTTGGAATGTATACAGTTGAATTATAAGGTATCATTCCACTCCGTCCGAAATAAGCATTGGTGGCAACTTTTACAACAACTGGAGTTTTGTTTGGAGGCATTATATTAAAAGTTTCAAAAGAATAATAGCCATCATTTCCTTCTATATTTTTCATTAATGAAGGAGAAATTGTTATATTTGTAATAAATTTATTAAATGGCTTGCTGTTATTAGCTTGTGATGAAAATCCAAATGGTATAAAACTAACTAATAGTAAAGGTAATAAAATTATTAAAGCGTAAAATATCTTTCTCATTTTATCACCCTCCTCAAGGCTAATGCAACTCCTCCTATAATTATGCCTATAAGCCCTACAGAAAGACCTGATATGCCTATAGCGTAAGACGTGGATCCTTTCTTATTAGCTGTAGTTGCAGTCGCATTAACTGAACTTATCATCTTCTGTAAATTATTTATTTGAGTTGTTAACGTGGAATTAACAGAGCTAAGTGATGATGATACTGAACTAATCTTGTTTGTTAGCAATGTAACGTTAGATGAGATATAGGATTGCAATTGTGATGATACTGAACTAATCTTGTTTGTTAGCAATGTAACGTTAGATGAGATATAGGATTGCAATTGTGATGATACTGAACTAATATTTGCCGCTGTAATATTTGTCGTATATTCTATTAAAGAAATCAATGACAATAAATGGTAGTTATTATAAACCTGTCCACTAACATTATAGATTAAACCATTACTTAATGTAACTGTTATTGTGTATGGACCATCAGGCAATTCTGTTGAATTGAATGGTACAGAGATTTCTAAAACACCGCTTACATTTTTATATGTATAGGTAACAGGTATACCATTTATAAACACACTAATAGGAACAAAGTTAGCATTACTTACATTTATTATAACTCTGTTAACATATGATGTAATATTCCTCGGATATATTGATATAATTTGTGGAACTGATATCTTGGATAATGAAGTTACATTGTACTCAGTAAGCCCACTCAATTTTATCTTGCTGTTTAATTGCGAAAATGCATAAAGTAGGTTCTCAAAGACTGTATTTGTTATATTTGCGTTGCTATCTATTAACGATATCCCAATTAATCCAGGACCTATGTTATCATTTAATAAACTTATATTTGATTTATTTGCAATTAATGTTCCGATGTTCGAATTCATAACCTTTATGCTCGAATTTACTATTGTTAAGTTAATTATGTTACTATTTACTATAGTTAAGGAAGCATTCTTAATAACTAAGTTTTGAGAGTAAATACCTACTATAGAGCTTCCTATAAGAGTACCTAATGGTAAAGAAGTTACATTTGATTGATTAACAAGCATGGATCCTATATAAGTATATGGCTCTAAATACAAATTATAAGGCCTAGATATAACATCATTACCATTGGCTGATTCTCCTGAAACTGTAATTGACCAAGGACCAGAGAGTTCGCTTGGGCTCAAACCAGCGTAAATTCCAGGACTGCTTAACGAAGGCAATTGAATTTCTCCAATCCACTCATTTAAAGAAGAATTGTATTGCAGAGGTATTCCAATTTCAAAACTAAATAAAAATAAAGAAGAATAATATTGATCTGGTAATAAAGTTGCAGTAAATGTACCATATTTGACTTCTGATCCGTTTTGATAACTTATGTTTGCATATATATCCAAATATTGCCCTTCATATGCAGTAGAAATTGACTTAACTTCCGTATTAAGGCTTGATGGTGAAACGTAAAATGATTGATTCGCATAGCCATACAAGGGACTTATAGCCGTCGTTTCATTTGATATGAAAACAACATTATAGAATCCAGGTGTTAGATTAGATGGAATTGTGAAAAATCCTTCTTGAAGGCCTGAAGATGTTGGTTGCAATGGAATTTGTGCAACCAAGTAATTAGATAAATTATATATTTTAGCCGATATACTGCTAGTGAACATACCATATCCAAATGGATCTTCTACTAGAGCAGCTAGTATAACCGTTTCTCCAGGCGAGGCGCTGGGCATTCCATCGTTTACTGGCGTTACTACAAAGCTTTCTATAAATGCTTCTCCAAAATACTCGTAGGTATAAACGTTTCCTTCTGATGAGTTAACCATTAATATATATGATCCTTGCGGATCTGGATAAGGCAAAATCATTTGATTTATATAATATCCGTTTCCTTCTGATATTAGTGGAGTTGTATAATAAACAACACCATTCTTTATTAAATATGCAGTTAAAGATAAATTAATATCAGGCATACCATTTGGTAGGGTAGCAAAGACAATTACATAAAATGGATAATTTGGAATTAAAGGAGCTCCATATGGATATGAGAATGGCCATATTATGGCCAATCCGACGCCTATGTCTAAATCTGTTGCACCAACACTAGTCAAATTATTACTTGATGTCCCGTTTACAACTACTGTCCATAGATTTGCTGGCATTCCTTGTTCTATTGAAACATTGCCAATCCAATACTGACCATTATATTTTAATGGAACCATTTCTAATAATCCATTTACTGTATAGATGTAAGCGTTAAAGTTACCAGATGTAACTTGAGTCCCGTTTTGATATGTTATATCAGATACTATTTCGAATGAAGTATTATACATATACCAAGGATATTGAGCACCAAGCTGATAAGTTGTAACTGAGATTTCTAGATGATTTTTGTTTTTAACATCTTTTATAGCATTAGCTAATAGACCCGCATTTGGACTTCCTAATCCTGTTACTAAATTATATCCTGATGTTGCAGTATAATAACCATTATAACCAAAATCTATTTGGTGAAATGCTTTATCGTAAAGTGTTTTGTTTCTGTAAATTGAATATAATAGAGGATTAATTAAACCTAAGCTTGTATTTAGATATCCATCTATATCTGCAGCGATACCAGCCCATAGAGGAGAGGCTAAGCTTGTCCCTCCTATAGCTATTAAACTACCGTCAACTACTTCAACAAATCCTGTATATGGATTTGCATCAGCAGAAACATCAGGCACACCTCTGTATGTTCCATTAACAACACCTATTTGATACCATGGCTTTGGTATTAATGTTGAATAACCTCCAGTTGATGCAACCTCGCTTGTTCCATAAAGCGGACTTACAGACCAGGCATTTTCATATCCATATTTACCAGATGAGTTTAGATCGGATAGGTAACCTGAAGTAACATTAACAAACAGTGAAGTTCCTCCTACTGCTGTAACAAATGGTGAAGTAGATGGAAAGCTAACACCTCCATATAATTCTGGTGTTCCACCATACGCACCCTGATCCCCGCTAGATGAAAAGAATGAAATTCCTTCCGCACTACCTAAAGCAAAATAATAATCTGCATATGCATATCCAAGATTTTGTTCATTATACTGATAGTATGGATTTGAAGTATAGAAGCCAGTTAAAGCAATTAAATTTTCTGGTTCTCCCCAGCTCATTGATACAACATTTGCTAAGTCTAGGCTAACAACATAATCTATTGCCTCAAACAGAGCATTTGCGCTATTAGATGCAACAACCAAATAAATATGGGCATATGGAGCCATTGTTTGAGCTGCTTCAACATCTAATGCTGTCTCTAAATCCCATTCTGTTAAAATACCTAAGCTTGGATGATAGGGTCCTATAGGTATAATGGTTAGGTTTGCACTAGGCAGACCAAACATCGAATCAAATTGGGAAATATCTTGGTAAATTAACGGATCACCATAAGCATCTATTATAGCTATCGATGACTTATTGCTGTATTGCATTATATTGGTTACATTATATGCTCCTTCAAAGTCTCCAGGTGTATAATAAGTTAAAGAGTTAGCCTCTTGATTCTTTTTAAAATTAAAATCATTATAAAGCCTATAATTGGAACTGTTTAATACAAAATATTTATCAATAATTTTGCCCGAAATTATATTAGGTGGTTTAAAACTAGTAAAATTATTTAGACCAAATATCAAATCATTTGATAACTGAGATGGTATTTCAGGTTTACCAATCGGTGCATAATATATTTCTCCATCGTTGCTTTTGTATAATCCAAGCTTTACATTGAATGTTTTTTCAACTAAATAAGCTGGAGCTTCAACCATAATTGAAAATCTATCTGGGCTTTGATATGTTATTGCAAATCCTGATTCTTTTAAATAGTTTAAAACGCTGTAAAATTCCTGTTGACTTGGTGAAAACATATTTAAAATCTCATCCCTATTTAAAGGCTTGATTTGTCTATTAGCTACTTCTTGAGAAACAAATAGCAGATAGCTATAATTATTTGGCGGGAAAAATATTGAAAAACTGATTATTGTATTAGGCTGTAAATTACCTAAATAGGTACCATTTAAAGATGGACCATAATAATAGGTTGAGTTGTTGTTATTGCTTGTGCTTGAAGCAAATGCAAAAGGTGTAGCAATAGCTAACAGGAAAACCGTTATAAAAACAATTGACGAAAGTTTAATTATTGACTTATCCAAAATACCCACTCTAGTTCACCTATTCATTTACGATAAATGTAGTAAGATGTTAATAAATATATTTACCAATATATAGATTGTATAAAATAAAAATATTGACATAAAAAAGATATTAAGCATAATATTATTTATATCCTAGATATAACTAAGTAATGAGCAAAGAGTGGGAAAATGAGAAGCGATGTTATAAAAAAAGGGATAGAAAGGGCTCCTCATAGGTCTCTTTTTAAAGCATTAGGCGTAATAGATGAAGAATTTGACAAGCCATTTATTGGTATAGCCAACTCATTCAATGAACTTATACCAGGACACATTGAACTAAAGGAATTAGTAGACTATGTAAAAGCTGGAATTAGATTAGCTGGAGGAGTCCCCTTTGAGTTTAATACCATTGGTATAGATGATGGTATAGCAATGGGCCATATAGGAATGAAATATTCATTGCCATCTAGAGAATTGATAGCAGATTCAATAGAGATCGTTGGAAAAGTTTATCATTTTGATGGTATGATATACATGTCTTCATGCGATAAAATTGAACCTGGCATGCTTATGGCAATGGGTAGGTTAAATATACCTTCTATATTTTTGTCTGGGGGTCCTATGCTTTCAGGTAAATTTTATGGAATTCCTGTTGCACTTTCTGATATATTTGAGGCTGTCGGCTCAGTAAAGATTGGAAAATTATCTGTTGATCAACTAAAAATTTTAGAAGATATGGCTTGTCCATCCTATGGCTCATGTGCTGGCATGTACACTGCAAACACTATTAATATATTAAGCGAAGCTTTGGGATTATCTTTGCCTGGTAGTGGTACCGCACCAGCACCTTTAGCTGAAAGAAGGAGATTGGCTAAATATGCTGGCATGAAGGTAGTAGAACTAGCAAATAAAGACATAAAGCCACGGGATATAATAATTAAGGAAAGCTTTTTAGATGCAATAGCAGTAGATATGGCTCTTGGAGGATCAACAAATACCGTATTGCATTTGCCAGCGATTGCAAATGAATTTAATATAAAATTATCATTAGATGAGATCGATGAAATAAGTAGGAAGACCCCTACCATTGTAAAATTGAGTCCGGCAAGCAAGTATTATGTACAAGACTTACATGAGGCTGGAGGAGTATATGCTGTTATGAAAGAGCTAGACAAAAAAGGTCTTATACACAAGGATAGACTAACTGTTGAACTAAATACAATAGGGGAATTATTAAAGAAGGCAAGAATAATGAGGAGAGAAATAATAAGACCTGTCGAAAATCCGTATAGCGAAACTGGTGGTATAGCAATCCTTAAAGGAAGTTTATCTCCAGACGGTTCTGTTATTAAGATATCTGCAGTCTCTTCTAATATAGAAAAATTTGAGGGTAATGCTAAAGTTTTTGATAGTGAAGAAGATGCATTTAATTCTTTAATGAATAATGAAATCGAAAAAGGGGATGTGGTAATTATAAGATATGAAGGACCAAAGGGGGGTCCAGGAATGAGAGAGATGCTTTCCTTAACTTCGGCAATAGTAGGTATGAACTTAGATAAAGATGTTGCATTGGTAACAGATGGGAGATTTTCTGGAGCGACTAGGGGAATAACTATCGGCCATGTATCTCCAGAAGCCGCTGAATGTGGTCCTATAGCATTAGTAAAAAATGGAGACAAAATATTAATTGATTTGTTAAATAGGAAATTAGACATATTGATAAGTAAAGATGAATTAAATGAAAGAAAGAAATATTGGAAAAAACCTGAGGATAAGGTTAAAGAAGGTTATCTTTACAGATATTCACAATTAGTTACATCAGCAAACACAGGAGCAATATTTAAATCAAGCTTTTAAATTCTATGCATAAAATTAATTTAGGTGAATCAAATGGACAGATTTAAAATGATAGATAGATTAAATGAATGTGGTAAACTGCTGCAAATAGCATTGGATTTTACAGATATTTCGCCAGCAATTAAGATTGCAAGCAGCGTAGAAAAATATAAAAATCTCATATTAGAGGCTGGAACTCCTTTAATAAAATCGTTTGGTATAAATTCAGTTAAATTGCTAAGATCATTAGAAGGGAATCATTTAGTTTTTGCAGACTTAAAGATAATGGATGTTGGTGCGCTTGAAGCAAATATGGCATTCAGTAATGGAGCGGATGCTATTTCAGTATCTGCTGCAACTAATATAGAGACATTGAAAGAAACAGTTGAAGAGGCAAACAAATGGAATGGAGTAGTTTTTGGAGACCTTATAGGTGTTGATGATATCAATTTAGGGATAGAAAAACTTAAAAAAAGCAAGGTTCACATAGCGCTACTTCATATAGGTATTGATGTTCAAATGAAGATGGGTATAACTGCAGGTAGTGCAGGAGATTTGATAAAAGTTATTAAAGAAAAGTTTAATGGACCGGTTGCAGTAGCGGGGGGTATAAAACCTGAGGAGGTAAAATCTCTAGTATCATCGGGTGCTGATATAATTATAATAGGTGGGGGTATAACTAAGGCTAAGAATCCAAAAGAGGCAACTAATATAGCTTTAAGGAATTTAGATTCAAAATGTTAAATTCATTTAAATTGCAGCAATATTATTTTTATAATTAAATAATAAGCGAGCTTAATAAATGATTTTCTGCTTTTATTTAATAATAAATTTTTTGTCCGTTTAAAATGAAAGGCATTTTAGCAATATCTTTTATGTAAAAATCTTAGTTTTTTTAAGCAAAAAGGAATAAGATCATATAAAAGCTTTAATATCTTAATTTAATAAGATTAATTAGTGTCTGTGAAGAATAAGATAACAGGCCTAGTATGGCTGAGTTATAGGTCAATGGACCCGTAGCTCAGCCAGGATAGAGCGTCGGCCTCCTAAGCCGAAAGTCGGGGGTTCAAATCCCCCCGGGTCCGCTACAAGTCATAAATTTTATATAAACTTTTATACGCTGTTTTTCCAGGTTCATGTTACCTAATATTGCTTCCCTAATCTTGGAAGATGCTACGACTCATGAGTGAAATTGATAATAGGCATAAAAAATGCTGCATGCTCTAAGACTTATAGTTTTCTTAGAAATTTGAGCTGATAAAAAGCTCAAATTACTTCTGGTAAATACTTCCTGAAAACACCTTTGCTGTCTTCCCTGTAAGCCTTTACAGCTTCTGGCAGGCGCTGCAGTATGTCCTCTGCTGTGATTCCATCTTCCCCTTTTTCAGATGCCGCAATGTCGCCTGAAAGGCCGTGAATGAAGACTCCCGTCTTTAAAGCTTCCCCCGGCTCAAGCCCTAGCCCCATCATCGCTGCTATAGTTCCTGTAAGTACATCTCCAGACCCTGCTGTTGCCATCCCAGAGTTTCCGCTCATGTTTATGAACTCTCTGCCGTCTGGGTATGCTATGATACTATGAGCGCCCTTGAGGACAACATATGCGTTTAGCTCCTTTGCCGCAAGTTTAGCAATTTCAATTTTTCTCGATTCAACTTCTGCAATCTCTATCCTCATAAGCCTTGCCATTTCTCCAGAGTGTGGGGTAAGAATAGTGGGCTTTTTTCTTGACTTCATTATTGAAGTATCTGCAGAAAGAGCTGTGAGACCGTCCCCATCAACTATTATCGGGATTTTAACTTCAGCTATAAGATCTCTTATCAGCGATTGAGCTTCATTATCGGTTGAAACTCCGGGTCCCAAGATAGCAAAGTCTATCTCGAGCTGATCTATAAGCTCAAGGATTTTCTTTTTGTTTGACAACGAGAGAGCCCCGTTTTCATTTTCCTCCATAGGCATATATACGACTTCGCTTGCTTTCGAAGCTATGTAGGGTATTATAGATTTCGGAGCAGCAAGTCTAGAATACCCTCCTCCAGCTTTCAGGAAAGAAAGAGATGAAAAGTATGGAGCCCCATAGTAGTTCCTAGCTCCCGCTACTACCATTAGCTTTCCAAAAGTTCCCTTGTGTCCCCAAGGTAACCTGCTTAGAAGCTCTGAGGGCTCATTTATCTCAACTTTTATTTCATCTGTGCTGTAAAGCTCTGGCGGAAAAGATATATGAGAAACGTAAAGCTTTCCTCCATAGTAATATCCGGGATAGATAATGTTTCCAAGCTTAGGAAGCCCAAAAGTGATGGTGCAACACGCTTTAATTGCTGAGCCGTAAACCCTGCCGTCATTACCTCCTATTCCTGATGGTATGTCAACGCTAATAACCGGCTTTTTTGCTCTGTTCACCTCATCTATAACATTCCTATATATTCCTGTTACGTCTCCTGAAAGCCCTGTTCCAAAAAGGCCATCAACAACCGCATCACACCAAGAAAGCGAAGACCTTAAACCTTCAATTCCATCTTTCTCTGTAACGTTGCCTTCAACAATTCCTATCTTTAGTGCAATCTCATAGTTCTTTAAAGCCGAGCCTGAAAACTTTGATGGATCACCAACTACGAAAGCTCTAACATATGCACCAGAAGACCTAAGCTTTCTTGCAGTTACAAGAGCGTCTCCCCCATTGTTTCCTATGCCAGCGATAGCAACAAACTTCTTACCAATTACTCCGATTTCCTTCTGGATAACATGGTATACGGCATGTCCAGCATTCTCCATCAGCAACTGGTGCTCTATACCGTATTTATTAACAGCAAGAGTGTCAAGATTTCTCATCTGTTCAACAGAGCTCACCTTCATGTTGACCTCCCCTTTGATACATAAATTACCCATAAATGTTCAATAACATTCTGTCTATTTATTGCTTTCCAGTTTTTTCGTTGATAAAAATTGTCATATGCCATTGCAGACAGTTTCCGATAACTCATGAAGTTAATATCACTTGAAGACATTTATTGACCCATACCTTTCTTAACAACATTACTTATAATCTTTGCCGTAATACTTTATCATGTAGAGGAAAACCCTACTATGAAGCTGATGAGCAATGCAAGGTGGAGGATGGGTTCGATAACTCCCATATCCTCTAGAGGGGAGTCAGCCCCATAGACGGCATGGGGGAGAGGAATAGGGGTATGAGGATAAGGGTTAACATAAAATACCATGAAGCTCTATGAAAGCTAGACCCCTAACTACTAAGTGCATTGTTTAAAAATGATGTTATTCACAATTATATAAAGTGAAGAAAAGGCGTCTAGGTAATCATAGAGGTTATAAAGTCTTAGGTTTAAAAGAAGCTAAACTAACAGCAATCAACTGTTCTTTAACATTATTCAATTATTAAAATACTATTAATGTTTTTAATTGCATGGAAGTGAATTAATGTAATATTTTACAAATTATTAATTCCATGTTAATTAAACAAGGATAATTATTATAATTTTTAAATCTTTTAATTTAATAAATGTAAAAGCTCTGGAAAAACACAATTATAGGGATTTAAAATGAAGTTATATGATGAGATTGAGGTAATAGATGAAACAAACGCACATGTATATGTCGTATTCAATGAAGGTAAAATAATTCAAGTGGATTCTGGATCAAAGGGAGATTCAAATAAGATAATTAATTATTATAATACAAAAAACTTACATCCAGACTATATTTTTATAACTCATACCCATTATGATCACATAGGAGGTTTATCAAAGGTAGTTAGAACTTTTAATCCAAGAGTTTATGCAAACCCCCTAGAATCCTCAGTTATAAAAGGTAAATCAAAGCCTCCAGGCTCAGGATTGTTAACCTTTTTCTTTTCTTTTATTAAATTAGAGCCTGTAGATAAGGTTTATAATGCCATGGAAATAGAAAAAGAATTTAAAAATGTTAAAGTTTTAAACACACCTGGTCATACTCCTGGAAGCATTTCTTTAATTGTAGAAAAAGAAGGTAAGAAATATGTCTTTGTTGGTGATGCTCTATTTTCAAAGGGTAATCAATTGGTAGTAAATAAGTATTTTGCAAAAGATTATAAGCAGGCGCTAAAAACTGCAGAATTAATAAAGAGTCTAAGGCCAATAATTATATTACCAGGTCACGGAAATGCAATTGAAATAAAATGATTTTATATGCAACTAAACACTTTTGCAAAAAGTTTATATTTATCTATACAATATAATATTTATCTATACAATATAGTTTAATCTGGGAGACGATATGAATCATAGATTTTGGCCAATGAATGAAAAGCCATTGCTGGTCTTTTGGGAAACAACAAAGGCTTGTCTGCTTTCATGTAGACACTGTAGAGCAGAGGCTATAACAAAGCCATTGCCTAATGAGCTAAGCACAAACGAAGGGAAAATTCTTATTGATCAAATTTCTGCTTTTGGAAAGCCATCACCAATTCTAGTTTTTTCAGGAGGAGATCCGTTAATGAGAAGCGATATATGGGATTTGATTGATTATGCAAATAAAAAAGAGATAATATCAGCTCTGGCCCCCAGCGTTACACCGAAACTAGATGACAAGGCAATTGATGAGATTTCAAATCATAATATATCATCTGTTTCTATTAGCATTGACTCACCATATAAAGAAGTCCACGATGAAATAAGAGGTGTAGCAGGTACATGGGATAGATCGATACAGATTATTAAACAGATGATGAATAAAGGAATTAAGGTACAAGTAAACACTTCTGTAATGAGGTCTACAGTTAATGGACTACCTGATATGGTTAATCTATTAATTAATAAGCTGAATGTAAATGTATGGGAAGTATTTTATTTGATTCCAGTGGGTAGAGCAAAGACTAATGAAGACTTAACAAAGGAAGAATGGGAAGATGTTTCAGCTTTCTTATATGAGGCCAGCAAATACAATTTAATAATTAGAACATCAGAGGGGCCAATGTTTAGGAGAATCGTGCTATTATATAAAAATTTAGAAGACAGAGGGGCCAATGTAGTTGAAGATCTTCCTCATGGAAAACTTTACTTTAGGCTAATAAAAAGGCTTTATGATATGATGGGAAAACCTAACAACAAGAGTATGGCAGAAACGCATGGAACAAGGGATGGAAAGGGCATAATTTTTGTATCCCATGATGGTTTCGTTTATCCCAGCGGATTCCTACCTTTCCCAGTGGGAAATATAAGAAAAGATAGTATAGTTAATATTTATAGAAAATCTGAGATTATGATTAAGCTCAGGTCTTCAGAATTAAAAGGGAAGTGTGGGAATTGCGAATTTAAGGATATATGCGGTGGAAGCAGAGCCAGAGCATTTTCCTATACAAATGATCTATTAGAAGAAGACCCAGCTTGTCTCTATAAACCTGGAAGTTATAGTAGTTTGCTGTCTAAATATGGGCTATCATATAACAATCTATTAGCAAAGAGGTGAAGAGTATGGACGAACTAGATAAAGAAATATTAATGAAATTACAATATGATTTTCCTATTGATATTGATCCTTATGGAGAAATAGCAGATATACTAAACATAGATAAAGAAAAATTTTTAAATAGGTTGATAAGACTAAGAAATGAAGGAATAATTAAAAGGATTGGATTTTATTATAATTTTAGATCTCAAGGAAAAGAAGCAGCACTTATTGCATTTGAATCAGGAGAAAATTATAGAAAAATTGCAGAAATAATGCTAAAAGATCCATCAATAACGCACAGCTACTTAAGAAATCATCCAAGATACAACATTTGGATTGTAGCAAAAAAAGAAAGCAATGAAGAATTGATAGAGTTAGCTGAAAAGATTATGAAATACTCCAATTCAAAATCATATGTGGTCCTATTATCTAAAAGAACTTATAAATTGAGCGTTAAATATGATTTATTTGAGGGAATTTCTAAGGCTGGAAAATATGCAAGCTTGCCTGAAAATCCTCCTCTTATAAAAGACATGGGAGTTCCCGAAGATGTTGTTAAATTTGTAAGAAATTTACCTATAAATGAAAGTCCTTATGATTACATTTTAAGAAAATACAAATATAGCAAACAGGAATTAACGGATTTGCTTAATTCTCTTTTAAAAAATGGAATACTAGCTGATCCAGGAGCATCTTTAGATGGAGAAAAGCTCGGATTTAAAGAGAATGGGATGATAGTTATGGAACCAAATGGAAATGAAGAGAAATTGTGCCATTGTGCAGCAAAACAGATTTTTTCTACACATGTAGTATTGAGGAGATCTATACCAGAATGGAGATGGAAGCATAATTGTTATGCCATGGTTCATGCAATAAGCAAGGATAAAATTGAAAGTATTGCAAATAATTTAAAAAGTGAATGTAAACCAAATGATATTATGATAATATACAGCCTAGAAGATTTAAAACCGGGTGTTGTAAGATGATACCTATCAGCGTTATGGTAACTGGTGAAGGCACTGTATCAACAAAAATAAAAGGTAGTTATAGTAAAGATAGGCCTTCAACATTTTCAGATACATTAAAGCCAGTTATATTTTGGAACATAACATATAAATGTAATTTAAATTGCTTGCATTGCTATATAGATGCTTCCTCAAAGAGCAATAAAGATGAGCTAAATAAAGAAAGACTATTGGAAATAGGAGATGAAATTATTAAGTTAGGAATTCCTTTAGTAATCTTTACAGGTGGCGAACCTTTATATAGAAAGGAATTTTGGGATTTATCAGAAAAGCTTTATGGGCATAAAAGACCAAAGTTAGGTTTAAGTAGCAATGGTACTTTAATTTCTGAGGAAAACGCAAAGAAGTTAAAAGATTTGGGTTATGATTATGTAGGAATTTCACTTGATAGCATTTACCCAGAGCTTCATGATAAATTTAGAGGTTATAATGGGGCATTTTCCTTAACACTAAAGGGTATTGAAAACTCAATTAAATATGGTATAGATATAGGGTTAAGAACCACTATTACTAAATGGAATGTAGAGGAAATACCGAATATGATCGATTTTGCTGCAAAAATTGGAGCCAAGAGAATTTCTTTATATTTGTTAGATACTATTGGTAGAGCCATAAACATAGTAAATGACCTCCCTACAAAGAATCAATTAATTTACCTCTCAAATTCCTTAATTGATAAAGCCAAAGAATATAAATCAAAGTTGGAAATACAATTAGTAAGGGGGAATTTTATTGGCATATATTTGGCGAATTTATTAGCAAAAAACAAAGATGACTTTTTAAAATATTTAAAGATGATAGAAGCACAAGGAGATTGTGGAAGAAAAACAATAAGTATATATCCAGAAGGTTTAGTAAAACCATGCCAATTTATAGATCAATATAATATTGGAGATCTCAGAAAGCAAAATCTATCAGATATATTAAAAATATCAAATCCTATGCTAACAAAGTTTTTCAATATATCCAATAATTTTGTTGGAAAGAGATGTTCATCATGCGCATTTAAACAAATATGTGGTGGGGGAAGTAGAGGAAGAGCTAATGTAATAAATAAAAATTTTTGGGAAGACGACCCTCTTTGCTTTGTAGATCCCGACGAAATTTCAAAAAGGTGGGATTATAATGGGTTATCTACCTCTTTATATTGATGCATCTTATTTAAAGGTATTAGTTATAGGAGGAGGAAGTATTGGTACAAGAAGAGCAATAACATTTTTTGAAAAAGGAGCGATGGTTACAGTTTTAGCTGATAGATTTACAGATGAGCTTAAAAATAGACAAAATGATAGATTAAGGTTATTCGAAACAACAATAAAAAACATCAATGATATTGAAGATTTAATAAAGAGAAATGATCTTATAGTAATTGCAACAAACAATGAGGAACTAAACAAAACGGCTTATGAAATTTCTATAAAATATAATAAATTGGTAAATAATGCAGCAAATGCTAAACAAGGAAATGTTGTTCTACCTTTTAGGTCAAATATTTGGGGAGAAATAGAAGTATCTGTTACTAGTTTAGGAGCATCTGGAATTGCTGCTAGAAGGGCTTTAGAAAAAATTGTAGCAATTTTAAATAATGACATCGAATTAAAAACTTTATTTACATCTATGAAAAGGTTTAAAGAATATATAAAGAAAAATATAAAAGATGCAAGCCTTAGATATAAGTTATATTTTATGGTAGAAAACGATAAAGATTTTGAAAAATTTGTTAAAGAAGGGAACGAAGAAAAAGCTTATGAAAGGGCATTAGATATTGCTAAAAGCTATTTAAATATTAATTGATTACCATCCTAATAATTAGTTCCATAATCTTTAAATTCTTTTATTATACACAAGAATAAAATCTTTAGAAACATATTTAATTCAAGGGTACAATTGAAAATGGAAGTATATAAGCTATTAGGATTAATTGGTTCAATAATAATTATAGCATTAACTACTGTTATTGGATTATTTATGATTTTTGGTTGGGGTTACTATTATGGTATGATGGGATATGGTTATTATGTTATGATGGGATACTATAAGCACTATGCTATAGTTTCTTTTCTATTCTTCTTTATGCCCATAATTATTGGAATCATCGCAGGAATTATAGGTATAATAGGAGCAAGTCTAAACGATAATGTTGCCTCAGGGATTTTGTTTATTATTGCATCATTTATTTCAATACCCATGTTTTTCGGGGGATTTGGAATAGGATTTATCTTATTGTTAATAGGAGGAATATTAGCTCTATTAAGCCCAAAGCGCTTAATTCAGTGAAATAAATTTATTTAGATAAATATGCTGATTTAGTATACATTTAAATACCCTCTTCTGTATATGAAAATACGGTGGGAATATGCCTTCTGAGAAGTTAATGAGCCTGAAGGATGCTGTGAGTTTAATAAACAATGATGATGAAATTACTATTAGTGGAATAACTTTTTTTAGAAACCCTATGAGTTTAATAGCAGCAATTATAAAATCTGAGAAAAAAAGGCTATCATTTGTAGATAGAGAACCTGGTTTTGGACTTGATGTTTTAGTAGCTTCAAATTCATTAAAAAAGGTTAGAGCTGCTATGGCTACCTTTGAACACTTTGGATTGTCTCCTTCAGTAAGAAGGGCTGCGGAAAGAAAAGAAGTTGATTATTTAGAAGATACATGTGGTGCTATTATAGCTGGATTGAGAGCAGGTGCTCAAGGAGTACCTTTTATGCCTGTAAGAGGTATAATAGGATCTGACTTGGTTAAAATACATGAATCAATAGGAACTTGGAAAATAATTAAAGATCCATTTTATAACGAAGATATAGTTGCTGTTAAAGCAATTGAACCTGATGTAGCTTTAATTCATGTTCATATGAGTGATATCTATGGAGATTCAGTAATTCTAGGCCCAAGGTATGAAGATGAATTAAAAATAAGGGCCGCAAAGAAGGTTATAATAGCAGCCGAGAAGATAGTTGATAAAGAAGAACTAAGGAAGAGAAATGCAGAATTACTTTCTTCAACAATTTTTAATGTTGATGCAGTAGTTCACTCACCTAATGGAGCATGGCCTACAGGTATGTATTCGCTATACGAAGCGAATTACAAGGCTATAGAGGATTACTATAATAATGCAAAAAATGGTAAGGCTATAGAATGGATTAAGGAAAATTTAATTAATAGGTGGTTCTAATGTCCGCCAAGCCAACTGATTTGATGATTAAATGCTTGGGAAGTCATATAGAAAATAAGGATTATGTTTATCACGGGTTAGATAGTGTTTTACCCCAGATAGCTATGGTTTATGCAGCTAGATACCTAAAAAAAGATTTTATATGGCATAGCGTTGTTGAACCATTCATGGCACAACCTGAATCAGTAAAGATAAATCCATCGACAGGTGATCCATACTCTGAGCAAGGTCATATAGGAATAGTTACAACTATTGACGCCTTTGATTTGGCTGCAAGAGGTAAAATGGACTTAATGTATTTTGGTGCTGCGCAAATAGATGATTATGCTAATATAAATTTAACTGTAATAGGATCTTATGAAAAACCAAAGGTAAAGCTACCAGGAGGTGCAGCAACAGCTTTTTTATATCCATTAGTCAAAAAAATTATTATATGGGCAAGACATGATCCAAGAGTTTTAGTCAAAAAAGTTGATTTTATTACAGGTGGTGGTAAAGCTAGGATAGATAATGGTCTAAAAACAGTTTTATGCACCAATAAGGCTATGATAGAGTTTACTAAAGATGGTCCAATCTTAAGAGGGGTACTTGCCAATTTTAGTATAGACCAAGTATTATCATCTACAGGAGGCATGAAAATTTTAGTTCCCGAAAAAGTGGCAACTATTGAACCATTAAGTGAAGAGGAATTAAAAATAATAAATGAAGCTGATCCTAAAGGTTTAAGATATGAAGAAAATTACGGATAATCCATATAACATTTAATTTTTTAATATATATTATGAAAATTAAATAAATTTAAAGCTAAGAATTGCTAGGTTTTTCATTATTCTCCAATTTTATACCCTTAGATTCTGCTTCCTTTCTCAAGTAGTCCAATACATCATATGGATCTCCCCCTAATCTATCTTCGATTGTGTTTAGTTCTCTCATCCACCTTTTTCCATAGATTTTCTTGGCCAATTCTATTGTTTCATCAAGTATTTTTTTAGCTTCTTTAACTGAATCCTCCACGCTTACTCACCTTTATTACCATATAAGACACTATGGTAAGAATTAATAACCTATTTTCAAATTTTTGTGCAATTTTCACCAATAAAAAGATCAATAAATATTTTTATACTTTTTATCATTGATTAACAATCTATTTTACATATTTTTATACTTTTTATCATTACACTAAATACTAAAAATATAAATCTTTTAGCCTATATATTATTAGTGAGGTTAGAATAGAATAAACTAAGATATTATCAAAGGTGTTGAGAATGCCAAGGAATTCAGATGAAAACGAAAAAGCTGCACTTGATTTAATAAAGGGATACAAAGAAGGTGTTTTGCAGAGCGAACTATGGAAAATGATGGGATTAGACAGCAGGGAAGGTTCAAGACTTGTTCTTAGGTTGTCAAAAAAAGGTTTAATAAAAAGAGAACAGGTAACAGTCAATGGGAGAAGAACATATAGATTGTTTGTTGCAGAAAAGCCTATAGAATCAAAGATACTTAACATTAGTTTATCATCTATACTAGACATTCCATGCACAACATGCCCTCATATAGACGAATGCGGACTAGGGGGATATTATGAACCTTCTACATGTCCTTTAATGGAATTATGGTTGAAAAAAGAAGTTAAGCTATCATCAATTAGGCAAAAACAATTAATGCAAAAAGCAAGTTAAGGTGAAATTTTTGCCTGAAAAAGACAAGCAAATAATATGGCCTGCCTATTTGGATTCTAATTTATCTAGAGGAATGGGTAGAAAAGTTAATAAAAACAAAGCTGTTATAAAACCAAGTGTAGAGGAAATGATTGAAGCATTAAAATCACTTGGATTAAATCCAAAAGTTGAAGATAAAAAATATCCCAAGTTATGGTATGAGCAAAACAAAGCTGTTATTATCGACAAAAAATATAACAAAACAAAGCTGTTAGCAATGATCTCAAATGAAATAAATAAAATGAGAGCTAAAAAGAGTAAATAAAAATTTAAGTTGTTTATGTTTTAACCTTTTCCTAAGCTAAAGAAAAAATCCACAAAACCTTGATGATTATAACATATATTACCTTTTCTATTGTTGGTGTTTAATTTAAATACTTGATCAAACTAATTACATTTGGACTGTAATACTTTGTTAGGAAATACAATATGGTAAATAGGATGGGCATCATATTAATAGTTATTATAACTTTTCGTAACTAAAAAAGTATTGCTATTATTATAAAACATTTTACCAGTTTAAATGACAGGTTTTATTATTATTTATTAATCAAACCGTTCTAAGAATTCTAGCAAGTCTGTAATCATAGATCTTGCAGTTCTATTAGAAGGACCTGCTGGACCGCTTAATGTTATTGATTCACCTTCTACGCTAAAAACAATCGAATTATAATTTCCATTTACCATACCTAATACTGAATTTTTATCTACAACTTCTGGTTTAACAAACATTTCTTTACCGTTATAAGATGCTATATATTTAACTCTCTTCCCTTCTTTATTTGCATTTCTTATTTCATTTTCGTTTATGTATCTTAATGGTGTTCTTCTAACATCGTTTAAACTTGATTTTATTAGTAATGTATTTAAAATAATAACTAACTTTGCAGCAGCATCATAACCTTCTAGGTCTATATTTGGGTCTGGTTCGACTAAGCCAATGCTTTTTGCTTCTTCTATTGCTTGATCTAATGTATATCCGCTTTCTACTTTTGACAAAACATAATTTGATGTTGCATTCAAAACACTCTTTATTTCTTTAATTTCTCTTCCTCTTAGTCCCTTTGCAACATCTGTTGCAGGAGTACCAGCCATAACTGTAGCCCTATAGCCAAAAAACAATTTCTTAATAATAGAATATGTATATATGCCATCAAAATCAATGCTTAGACCAGTTTTGTCTGCCGTTATAACACTGATATTATTTTTTAAAATGATTTTATAGATGCTTAGGTTTGGTTCACCGCAGTAATATGATGGGGGGATCGTTATCATAATTAAATCAGGAAAAATTTTTTCTATAGACTCTTCGATAGATGCATTTAAAAAATTCAATTTTGGATATTTCTTTATAAAATCATCTAGTTCATTTTTCCAATTATCATCAATTTTTAATAAGCCTTTGGTTGTTAATATTCCTGAAACACTTATATTGTCAAATCTGATTAACTCTTTTGCAAGAGCTTTTCCTACATTACCAAAACCCAACAACATGATATTTTTCATTTTTATCACCACTTTTTTTGACTATCAAATGCTATTAATCTTTATTATATTTAAAGAAGTTTCAAAAACTTTAAAAACTTATCATAACCAAGAATCATGCCTGTCCTAGTAACAATTAATTTGACTGCCTCCATAGCTTTTTCAGAATCCAATCTATAATATTTTAATCCTTTATCGCTGAATTCGTATTTTAAACCTCTTATTATTATAGCAGGTATTGATTCATCAGTTTGCTTTAAAATCAAAGCAGCTGAACTACATATTTCGTCAGCAATATTATCAACACCTCCATATTTTGGCTTGCCATAAATATCATGCTTTCCGAACCCAGAATCGATCGGTTTAATGCCATAGCAACCTATAGCCCTGTCTAATGATGCCCCATTTAACGAAACTTCCGTGTCGCATATTACAATTGCAATCTTTTTGCCTGCAATATCAGATAAGCTTTTCCATATTGTTTCTGCCTCAAAATCAGGATCTTTGGGCGGAATAGCATATAAATCGTCAGGTACATTTGATGAGTCAATCCCTGAATCAGTCCAAATTAATCCTGATCTTCTAGTTAAAAATAAATATGGATATTTATCTAAAACTTGCCTTGCATCTTCTATATTATATGCGTAGTTTTTTAAATTTAATATGTTTCTATTAAAAAATTCTTTAACTGGCAGAACAGCTAATATATCATCACTTTCTCTTAACAATAGCTCAATCCATTTTGAATCCATAGATGATTTATTAGATATTTCAATTGCCTTTTGACTAGGTTTTAAGCTATTTATATTTATTATATAGCTCTTGGACTTCGAGACAACTTTGCTTGTAATGGCTATAATATCGTACTCTTTTAACCCACCATACTCCTTTCTAGAAGTTTCATAGATCAACCTTGACAAATCATCTCCACTTTTTATTTCTGGCATATGTAATCCAAGCAATTCTACCATAATTTTCACCTCAATCAATATCTACATAAGGAAAATTTAATATTCATTACTAATCATTTTTAAAGATATTTTACTAATAATAATTTATATTAAGTTTTCATAAACTAAATTTTAAATATTACCCTAGTATACCGATTCTTTCCTAAATAATAAACTCAGAAACTTTTATATAGATATTGTAATTTTTTCAATTATGCTATAATAATAAATATTCTAGTATTACCCTTACCTTGTGGATAATACTAAAAAAGATGGGAGATATTATTGGTGTCAAAGAATAAAAAAGAGAAAATAGTATTGCTGGGCAAACCTAAAAATAAAGTAATGCAATATGTTATAGTTGAAATAATAAACAAAAATATAAAATTAAAGATAAATGATAAAGTATTTAATAGCAAACTCGATCCTATAGGAAAAATAAAAGATGTTATAGGTAATGTTAATAAACCATATGCTGTCATAAAGCCTATAGATATAGAGAATTTTGATTTTATTCAACCCATTTTTATTTCCCACAAAGCTGTGGGCGAAAGGCAAAGACACTATAGGAGCAGGTGATAAAATTATGAATTCTTTTAAATGCCCCTATTGCGGCTATTCGCCTCTTGTTTCAACGCCTGATGGAAAGTTGGTCTGTCCTAATTGCGGTAGTATTGTTAGTGAAAATTTGATAAGTGAGAAATCTGAATGGAGTAAATTTAATGAAAAGGGATTGCAAAATACTAAAGGGGTGGAAAGAGCTTCCGAAGCTATAAATAGTCTTAGGCATGATATGGGTATAGGGGATCTAAGTTTTGAAAAGCCTAAAAAAAGGAATTATATGAAAATACCAAATCGTACTTTAATTAAAAATATTAGGCATGCTGTTTCGAGAGATGAAAGACCTCAAATAGATTTATTCTCATTAGCAAACAAAGCTGCTAGCACATTTGATTTATCTAGAGGAGCTAAGGATACATTGGCTGATATGCTTCACAATTATATAGATAAAAACGCTGGTTCTTATAAAGATAAAAGCGCCATAGTAGCAGCCGCATTTTCTAAAGTAGTAGAAATTTATAATTTAAATATATCACAAAGCGAAATTGAGGAATATTTTAATATTGATAACAATAAACTATGGGAGGGTAAAAAGAAACTTAATGAATTAGGAATATTTGAAAAATATTTAAAAAATCAGGAAATGATTAGAGCTACGTATCAAAGGACTTCAGATAGATATATCGATAGAGTTTTATCTTATGTTAATAGAATAATATCAGATTTAAATTTACCCCAAGATTTAGCCATAGAGTCAATAAGATTTGTCAGAGAATCCATATCTTCAGGGAAAACATTGTACGGAAAAAGACCAGAAGCGATAGCTGCAGCAAGTGTTTACTTAATTTCTAGGTTAAATAACTACGATATAAGCCAAAAAGAAATAGCAAACTCTGTTAGTATAAAAGAATCTACTGTGAGAAAGCTGTACAAGTTTTTAATAACAAATATGGCAGTCATAGTTTCTGTATGAATATTTTATTTCATTTAACCCTGTTACCCCTTTTTAACTCTTAAACATAGTAATACTTAATAATAGTGGTGTTGAGCTTGCTTATTGAGATACTAACAATGGCAGTTATATTAACATTATTTGGCATAATATTTTCTTTAATTTATTATAATTCTAAAAGATATTTAAATGGTAGTAAAAAAAGAGTTTCTAATATTTTTAAAAAAGTTTATATAGAATTAATTGAATGGCATTTAAAAACTTCAAGGAATGAATTTTCAAAATATGCACAACTTTTCTTGAATGATGATAAATTAGATAGATTGAAATTAAGCAAATTAATTAGAGAAATGAAAGAATGCCCAAAGGATTCTGAGTACTTATCTGATTACTTGGTAAGGCTGGGATTATATGAAGACTTAATATTGCTTTCATCTAAAGGATGTTCTGTAACATCAAGATCAATAATGGAAGCTAGAAATGCTTTGCTAGCTTTAGGAATAACAAAATGGGAAAAAGAGGCGAGCAAAATATTAGGGAAAGAATCTATACTATCAAAAAAAGCCGATTTAATATCTCTGTATTGTACTAAAAATAAAATAAGTGCATATATTGATGGAATAATAATATCAATACCACCAAGCGGATCTGAATGGAGAATTGGAGACCCTTACGAGGGATTGGAATCATTGTTAGAATCTGTCAAGCCGTCGAAAATAATTTATTGGGGGAATTGCAATCTGCAAAACAATATAGATAAGATAGATGCAAAAGCATTATACACCATAGCATTCCCTGATTCAGAGCCTTCATTGGTTTCTGCATATTTTAATTTAATGATACCATCGAGTGTAGAAAATGCAAAAGCAGTATATGATGCAGCAATAATCTCCAAAACTGTCTTAGAGAATCTGAAAATAGATTGGAATAATATGCCAGATGAAGTTAAATTAGCTTATAGCTTACCCAATACAGAAATAAAAAGATACGAATCTAATGAAGTTATTATTACCGATAAACCCCGTTTAATAAAGCCTATTTGGAAACCATATATAATAAAAGATTTACCTTTAAATGGTACATCGTGGGACTATGCAGCAAGGGTTTCTATAGCTGTTTTAAAAAACAGAAGAGGTGATATTGCAAAGGCAGCAGTAATCAAAAGAGGGAATTCCTTAGATAAGTCTTTGCCTTATTTAATAGCCAGTAATATAGTTAAGAATACAAACAAAATAAAAATTAATGATCAAGTTGAGCCCTGGGATCTAGATTGTATAAATGATATAGAGAATGCTAAGCTAGATTGCACAGGTAATTCAGAAGACTGTTTATTAGTGCATGGATTAACACTTTGGGAAAAAGAATTAATAAACTTAGGTGAAGTTATTCCATGCAAAGAAAATGATGAAAATTCTAATGGATTAACTATAAATGATAGGATCAATTCAAAAATTAAGAATTTAAGGGTTGATGGTTTTATATATCCAAATATATCAAAACTGTTTAATATTTCTGGCACAGATAAATCAAAGGTAAACGTTCTTTCATATTCTAATGAGATCAGAGATCCAGATAAAATTATTGAAGGTAGTATTAAATTAATAAATAAAGAAGGAAGAAAATTGATTATAACCCCTAATAATGCACTAGCAGAAATTATATCAAAATCAATTGATTCAATCTTAATTAATTCGATTCAAGATGCAGAACTATGGTTTAATTCAGGAAAAATTGGTATAATATCTTGGAGTTTAAATCAAGCTTTTCCTGAAATTTCTTCTGTTGCAGATAATATCGTATTGCTATTTCCTGAAAGATTAGCTAATAACGCGCCATATATAAATAATTTAAATAACATGTATGAATATTATATCGGAAGAGCTCTAGAACTGGCATCAAAATATGGAGGAAATACGATATCTAGAGCTTTAGGCCTCTTTAATAACAAAAATTATGTTGAATTAGTAAATCCGAAAGTAAATGCTAACATTAAAGAAGCAAAAATTGATGATAAAATTTTAATTAATGAAATCAACAAAATATTTCAAAAAATTTGGAGATCCAATCTAAGACCATATCAAGAAACAGGAATTTCTGCGCTTCTAAAAATGATAAAAAGTGAAAATCCGACAGCAGAGCTAATAATATTGCCAACCGGAGCGGGTAAGAGTGCAATATTTCAAATTTCATCAAAGGTTTTAGCAGATTCTGGATTTGGGGGATCAGCAATTATAGTATCTCCATTGAAAGCATTGATACATGACCAAGTAGAAAATGCAAAAAGGAAGGGTTTTAATACATTATATATAGATTCAAGCATTTCTCAAACAAAAAGATTAGATATCATAATGCTAGCAAAATCAGGTTTTCTTGACTTCTTATATTTGACTCCAGAAAGATTTGGAACAGATGTAATAGATGATATATTTGAAAATGGTTTTCCATCTATAGTTGTTTTGGATGAAGCTCATACACTATCAAAATGGGGATTTAGCTTTAGACCAAGCTATTTATATATGGCTACAAAACTTCAAAAATTAAGAAAAAACGGATATCCGCCCGTTATAGCTTTAACAGCTACTGCACCAAAAGATGTAATAGATGATATAATCGATGGATTAGGCTATAACCATAGTAATGTCGATATACATGAGATTTCATTAAAAACCCAAGAAACAATATCTATAGAATACAACAATAAACCAATAGTTTTAATTGCCCCTACAATAAGAGATGAACTAAAATTTGATGTAATACCAGTTCCTGAGTCTGGAAATGAAAGACTTAATTTATTGGCTGAAAATATAGTATCTTTAGAAAAATGGGCCAAAACTATATCTTATCCGTATCTAGGTCTTATATTTGTGCCATACGTAGAAAGTAAAAATATGTGGTGGTTTAATGCAGAAGATTTATCAATATGGCTTAAAGATAAAATAAATAAAGAAGTGTTGTTTTATCATGGTAAGCTAAGCGAATCGAAAAGAAAGGATGTTGAGAAAAAATTAGTAGAAATTTCTAATAAAGGAGATGGAACAAACTTGGCCGTTGTTACAAAGGCTTTTGGCATGGGTATTGATATACCTAACATTAGATTTGTTATTCATGCTATGCCTAGTGAAAGCATTGAAGATTTTTATCAAGAATCTGGAAGGGCAGGAAGAGACGGGAATGAGGCTAAAATAATTACTTTTTATAATTCATCGGACATAATGAAGAGGAAGGCTCTTGCTCAAAAGTCAATTATAAAACCCAGTGAAGCGCTAAACACATATAACAAAATTATAGCTTATAAATCCTTTTTATCAGACTCTTCGGGCAAAGCTGATTTGATACCGATTCCATTAAAAGTTTTAAATAAGGATGAGTGGACTGCTGTTAAATATCTTGATATATTGAGAAATTCAGGTAGCTTGGACTATATCTTAATTAGAGGGCCTTTAAAGGCTTATGAAGTTGATAGAAAAGAAATTGAAGCTGTTTCAAATATATGCATACCAATGGAAAAGGGAATTTGCATTGCTAAAGATGGATTAAACAGAATTAATAAAGAATGGAAGCCATTAAATTTATCAACTAGCATTTGCAAAAGAGATAACAAAAGATATGAGGCAATTATATCAACAAGTAAAATAAATAATGATAAAAATTGTATTTCATATTCTTCGTCGTCATACGATGACGGTCTTATTTCATTAATTTCACTATCTCCAGGAGAAAAAAGGCAAATGAAGTTTTTAGATGAAGATATGTTCAATGAAGTGTTGAGATTTGCAAAAAGAGAGCTTCAAAAAATTGAAGATATGCAGAAACTAATAGAAGAGGCAACATATGTAAGATCAAGAAATGGACCAAGTAGTGTTGATTACTTAATAAAGAAAAGGATTGATGAATACTTGACAAAACCAATAAAAAGGATTGATAGCAAAAAAATACCTGAGCTAGGAACAATCAACTATTGTACCCCATTAAGGGATTGTGCAGAAAAAATATCTCAAACCATTGTTAAATTAGAAAATAATTTTGGAGAAGAAAATGTAACAATAGCTGTAAATTCTATTGAAAATCTTAAAATTATTGAAGATGAATATAGAAAAATAACAGGTAAAACACCTCAATTTTCAATCAATGCATATAGAAAAATTTTAAGTAATTTAAGAAAAAATGAAACAGAAAAAATAATGGATATCGGCTATGTTGTTATATTAACAAAAAAGAGCAGTAAAACAGAAATAATTGAAGAAGCACTAAAGAATTATAAATTTTCTGTATCATATTTTTATAAATTTTAGATGAAAGTAAGTAATACTAACTATTATAGACTAAGTTTTTTTCAGGATTAGTTTAATATATGAAGGTGTAAAATATGTCTCTTCAGGCTATACATCAGATATTTGGTATGATAATATCTCACATCCCAGGTGTTTCAACAAACGGAGTAAGCTATTATATAGCATTTGCTGGTGTTGCAATTTTGCTAACATTTGTTATAGCTGGTGTTATAATAGTTTTGGCGAAGGCATTAAGAGCTACATGGAATTTAACACCGTCAGGATTTCTTAAATTACTGCTCGCCCTAGGAATTATACTGGTTATTGTTGGGATCGTCGTTCCATAATAACTTCTTGCGTTTTTTCTTCAGCTTGAACACGTTTTCTTTTAAGCATTTTCAATCTAACGAAATCTTCTCTCATACGTTCGTCAAGCACTGAAGTAATATATTTGATTGTTTTTTCATAACTTGGCAATATGACGTAATCAAGGGCATTTATCAATCTTTGAGTATCTTTTAATTCATCAATGAGCCTTAAAATGGTTTCTTCATACATAGCCAAATTAAGTATTGACGGTAATATTTCTTTTAGTTTAATATAACTTTCTATCAAATCTGGAGAAGAACCAGGTTGAAATGCAGGATTAGCCAGGCTTTCAAGAATTGGAGAAAAGATCGGAGTCTTCACCGAAAACAAAACTCTAATCCCAGTTTTTATCTTAAAGCTTTCTTGAACCGACTCTGCATACTCATTGACCTTTAATAAACCTTCTGATGCAACCCCTCTATAATATGATGTAAAAAGACCAACAATGTTTCCGAAAACCTCATTTTGATATTTATTATAATCTTCTGCAGTACTTCTTATATAATGTAGTAGCACTTCTCTTTTTTCTTCCATAACTCTCCTTACTCTTCTGATCATAGCAAGATCTCTTTTTAACCTTATCAAATTAATTTTCGTCGGTAAAGTCCTTCTTGGATCTACAGCCAAATTTATTCCTCCACATTTTTTATACATTTCATAATATTTAAGTTTTCTGAAACTTTTATATTATTCAAAACATATATTCAAAATATACATTAGCATACTATCGAATGCATAAGCATTTGAATGGCATTAAGCAAATTTATGATTATTTAGAAAAACTTATTGTTTTAATCTTACATAAAATTTATAATAGTATAATCATTACAAAATAACAAAAAAGATAAAATTTCTTTAGAAAGGCCTAAATGAAGCATGTAAATGAAATAAAAAGATAACATGAATAGATAATTCTATCTTTAATTTTAAAAAAAATTCAAATCGAAAAATTGATAAATAATTTAAAGTAAGCTTATTTAAGATCGGATAGTTCTTAACTCAAATGGGAAATCTTAAGATAAGAGAATTTAATTAGTATCATGTAGAAGAATAGTGAAAACCATGAAGATAGAGATAAATAACAATAAAAATCAAATCTGGGTAGTGCCTGAAAGCGAAGAGGATCTATGGATAATCATGTTAAATCTAAAGAGAGGGGATTTTATTTATACAAAAGTTTTAAGAGATATATCTTTAAAGGATTCTAAATCTAAAGAGAGGAGACCTATCGACATAAAGTTAAGAGTAGAAAAAACAGAATTTCAGCCCTTAACTGGTAAGTTAAGAATATTTGGAATTATAGAAGAGGGGCCAGAAAAGTTTGGAGTAAAAGGAAAACATCAATCAGCATATATATCAATTGGACAAAAAATTATAATTGAAAGATATCCCAAATGGGACGATAGAACAATAAACAAATTTAAATCAAGCGGGCCTAAAGGTAGAGCTTTAATTGTGGCAATAGATTATGATGAATACACAATTTCTTTAATAACGTCTTTAGGAGTATATCAACTTGAAAATCAAACTCTCAATATTAGTGGAAAGGATAGCCCTAATAGAGAAGAAGAAATAGAGCATGTTTTAAATGAAGTTAATAGCAGAATAATAAACTATATATCAAAAGAAAAAATTAATATATTAGTCATTGCTGGTCCAGGTTACTTAAAGGATAGACTAGCAGAAAAAATAAAAATTAATAATAACAAACTGAAAGTAATAGTAGATAATGTTTCAAACGGAGGATTTGCTGGTATTAACGAAATACTTAGAAGGCAAACTATAATAAATGTATTAAGAGAGTTTACAACAATACTGGCCCAAGAAGTTCTTGAAGAATTTATGAAAAATGTAGTTAATAATTCAGATATGGTAGCATATACATTAAAAGATGTTTATTATGCTGCGAAAATCGGAGCTATAGATAAAGTCGTTGTTATTGACAAGCTTTTATATAACATAAATGATGATGAAAGGCAAATGGCTGAAGAGATAATAGAAAATGCAGAAAAAACAAACGCAAAGATTTTTATAATTACTGAAGACTCTTTAATAGCTCCTAGCATAGAAGGATTAGGGGGTATAATAGCTATTTTAAGATGTAAAATACCAAAAGATGTTAGGAATTTAAATAATATATAGGCTAAACAATATTTTTATTTGATAGAATTTTGATTATATTGACAACATTACTTTTATTAAATGATGCTATTACATTACCTATCACGCTAACCTTATCAGTATCAATAGTTAAACTATTGCCTTTTTCATCAAACGCTATTCCCCCGCATTCACTTAAAAAACCTAATGCAGCAGCTACATCTACGTTTCTTAACTTACTTCTTAAATCAACAAATGCATAGGATCTGTTTAAGGAAGTATAAATCAATTCTAAAGCAGAACTTCCTAAGCTTCTAAGTTTTAAACCGCGTTTTTCTTTTACTATGGAAGCCATAATATTAGCTTCCTTCTCGCTTTCAACATAAGTAAAAATTATGTTTGATTTATTTTCTTTGTTTATCTCTATCCTTTTATTTCCCTCATAGCACCCGTAGCCTTTTGCAAAAGAAAATGGCATGCCAGAAGAAACTGGGGAGACTACTCCAGCGATTATTTCTTTACTTCTTGGAGGTAATACTGCTATAGAAACTGAGCACCAAGGAATGCAATTTTCATAGTTTACACTTCCATCTAATGGATCCACAACAAATGTATAGTCTCCTGAGCCTACAACATTTGATTCCTCTGTAACAATTTTAAAGCTTATATCATATTTTTTCAGCTCATCTATGATTATTTTTTCTGAAATCAAATCGGCCTTAATCGTTTCTCCCCTTATTAATTCTAGCTCGCTATTATTACAAAAATTCTTCCTTAAATAGTCAATAGACTTTGATGAAACATCTAACAACATCTTCCTTAAATAGTCATTGCCAATCATGTTTTTCGCCCTTTATATTTCATTCAAAAATATAATATTATAAATTTATGATAAAATTTTTATAAGGCGTAAGTTTATTCTGCAATACTAATTTTTGTTTCTCCTTTGCTAAAGAATAAATTATATAAATACACGTTTATTGCTACCAATAGACTTGATGATATAAACGGTATATAATAGCTGGTAAAATTCATAAGAGGAGCTCCGATCACGACCCCGAGAGATGAAAAACCTAGTCTTGAACCTTGATTATATCCGGATATCCTTCCTCTTTCTTCTGGTGGAACCATAGATAGCATGGCGGATTGTTGTATGGGTATTGCTATAACTCTTAACATAGGATAGAATATATAAAGCATCACAGATATATAAAGCATATGAACGAAAGGAAATGCAATCATTAAAGGCACAGTAATTCCACTAGTTATAGTTATTGCTTTTACGAAACTCATATGGCTTTCTATTCTAGGGGCTAAAAGCATTGAAAACGTAGCTAGTAATGAAGCTATGGTAGAGTAGATGCTCATTATGGGCCTTGGTAAATCATAAAACATTATAAAAAATGGAATTAGGTATGGCGTTATTAAACCACTTGATAGGCCATTAAGAATTCCTGTAATTGAAAATTTTGCAGTTGTTCCTGTTGATTTTATTTTCCATTCCTTTGCCTTAACTTCTGGGATCTTCATAGGTATTATAAGTAAAAAGGCTGCAATGCTTATTATTAGCGCAAGCAGTATTTCCATATTATAGCTAAAAACTCCTCCCAATAATGTCCCTCCAGCTGCTGCTATATTGCCAAAAAATGACAATAATGACAAAAGAGTTGTTCTATTTTTTCTAGATGTTAGATCCGCTATAATAGTATTTTGTACTGGAGCAAATGCTCCTCCAATACCTCCTCCAGCCATCGAGCCTGTATTGCTTATTCCCCCTAGGACTGCAGATATTACTGCCGTTGAGAAATTAATTTTTATAAATAAAGAGATAAAAGATAAAATTAAAAGAAGAGAAGATAGATATAGGCCGTTTTTTCTTCCTAATAAATCAGCAAAATAGCCAAAAATTAAAGAAAAAACGGCTGTAGAAAAACCTGCTGAAGCATAAATTAATCCTAATGTAAATATGCTCATATGTAACATCTTTATGGTGATATATGGATATACTATAGCTATCATTCCAGCTGAAATGCTTCTAAGAATTCTTGTCATTGCCAAATATTCTATTGGTCTATTGTTGTTAGCCATATTTCTCCCAAAATAGATTCCTTTGTCTATGTATAAATAGTTTTTATATATACTTCATACACTTAAATTTATTTTAATGAATAACTGATCATGCTTTACTAAGGAGAATGTTGCTAGAATAAACTTTTCCTATATCACAAATTTTGCTATTTGTATTTTTTAATTCTAAATTTTCATCAATGATTCCATAATAATATGCAACAGTCGATGACATAGCTAAAAATGTTTTACCATTGTTAAACAATATCATGGTTCTATATTTTTTGTTTTCTTCATTAGGATAATCTGATACGCATGCAGAAGAAAGAGAAATTGTACTTTCTTGTCTTTTAATTTTAATTGCTATAACGTTAAAAGTACCATTAAATGCCCCAATATCTTTTATATATTTATTGACTTCTCCTAAAGCCTTTTCTATGTCATATTCCTGAAATTTTTTAAATAGTAATGCAAGAATTTCTGTGTCAGTATATAATTCTGGTCTTAAATTTAATTCCTTGCTGACAGCATTTTTTTCAATGCTACCATTATGCGCCAAAGCAATTAAACTATCATCTGTATAAATAACATAAGGATGAGAATCCACAAAGCCTCTAGTAGGTTGATTTTCACCTGCTAGCCTTGCATGGAAGATTGAATAATAAAGTTGATTATCCTTTAATGCATGTTGATTATCCTTTAATGCATTTAAAATTTCTTTGTCTTTATATATAGGCGTAAGAGTTTTATATAATATAGATTCTTGTTTATTGGCTATAAAACAACCCCATCCTGAATTATGCTGAACTTTATTATAAAAAATATCACTTTCTGCTGCCTTTCTTAAAGATTCATAAACCTTTAGTAGTTCATTTTTTTCCGAAACTGATAAAAACATCCTGCACATTTTACTCTCCCTTATTATATATTAGAAAAATGATTATATGTTTTCCTAATATTTTAAGAATAAATTTAAGTTATAACAATATTTAAAAAATATTTGTAACATAATGATTTCATTAGACAAATCTTATATAACATATAAAAAACCTATAAAGCTCTAGAAAATTATATAAAATGAAAAGTCTTTGAATCTTATAATACATAAATTATTCTTCCCATCTACCCAAATACAATGCCATGTATATGTAGATTATAGTTTCTATTATAAGTATAATAAGAAATATGAAATCTAATCGGCCCTTAGCTAAAATATCTTGAAGAAATATCGATGCAGGTGTAGCTGGAGATAATAGCAAGGGATATAGAGCATATTTGGGCAAATAAGTATATGGGTAATAAAGAGGGGGTAGCATTGTAAGTATAACTGATAAAAAAGATCCGACACCCCATGCATTTCTCATGTGGCTAACCCTGCTTCCAGTTAAATAGGCTAATCCTGTTGATGAAATCATTACGATTATTAATGTTAGGATTGTCCATCCCAATAAAGCAAAACCAAAAATATGGTATATGAAACCTATAATTATATATACTAATAGACCTGGTAACGAATATATTAAATTACCAAAACCTAGTCCCATTAAATATTCTATCGGAGAAACGTCCGCAGCAACCAATAAATCTTGAATCTTCAACTCCAGCCTATAAAATGATGTATCACCTATAGCTGTTAACGCATTACCTGTTATTATTGATATAATCCCACCAAGTATTGCGTATTGAATCAAACGACCCCTACTAACTATGTAAATAAAGAAGAGAAGAGAAAGAGGTAATGCCAAATATGACAAAACATAGTAAAAACCTCTTTTAATTGAAGAATAGCCATAGAACCAAATAAATGCTATAATAAATCTCCAATTAATTTTCATCCCTTTCAATTTCAACACCACTTAAAATCAATATGTCTTCTAAGCTTACCGGCTTTATTGTAATTTTTGTGTAAATATTTTTTTCAAGCAAATATTTTGCATCATTTGCAGATAAATATGAGATCTTTAGATCCCCAATTTTTATATCTCCTATGCCTTCTACTCTCACTTTTCCTTTCAATGGTTCCATAAGTTCGCTTAGTGTACCTGTTCTTATTACTCTTCCTTTATCAACAATTGCTATTTGATCGCACAATGTTTCAGCTTCTTCCATATAATGGGTTGTTAATATAACATTTCCTTTCAATTCCCTTATCGCACCCCAAACTTCAAGCCTAGATATTGGATCAAGTCCAACCGTTGGTTCATCAAGAAAAACTATCTCAGCATTTGAGGCAATTGCCATAGCAACAAATATCTTCCTTTTCATACCCCCTGAGAGTTCATCGGAAGATCTATCAATAAAATCTCCCAAGCCTATATCTTTCAAAACCCTTTTAGCTATTCTTATTGATTCGTTAATAGAAAAACCTCTAGCCGTTAGATACATAACTACATGTTCTAATGGCGATGAAATTCCTCCTGGTTTGACTTCTTGAGGTATACTACAAATCATTTTCCTTAATTCATGCTTATCATTAATTACATCATAACCGAGAACTCTTGCTAATCCAGAAGTTGGTTTTAATTGAGTAGATAAAATCTTTACTAATGTAGTTTTTCCAGCTCCATTTCTACCTATTATGCAAGAAATTCTTGAATTCAATTTTAGATTTAGTTCATCTAGCGCCTTTACTCCATTACCATATATTTTAATGAGCCTTTCTGTCTCTACAATGTAATTCATCTTATTTCCCATAATTCAAATATTTATCTTAACAATATATGCTTTGATAAAAAACGTTAAACCTTAATATTAATGGCGGGTAAAGCTTTTAAGGCTTGTTTAAAACAAAAATTAAAAAAGGTACTAATCAAATACGGTATGTTTCTCAATATGAGGGAAACCTTTACCTTGTTGCTAAATTAAGAAGGAAGGTTGAGATGTTTCCCTTAGGTCAACTTTAAGGATGAGGAGTTAGAGTAACTTTACTTCTACCTGAAGGGAGGAATCAGAGTAGCTCCTATAGGTAACCCTCAAGATCTATGGGACTTTCATATTTCAGAGCGGATTGAAGGTCAGAAATAGACATAAACCTAGCATAAAAAGATCTATAACCTAAATTTCAGTAAAATCTGTTATACTAATATTTAACCAATATGAATTATATAATAGGTTATCAATACATAAGAGAGGAAATGTTTTTTATAATTCTTTTTCCATATAATAAAAATGCGTGCGGGTAGGGTTGAGGGATTCGCCGTCCCTTATAACCGAAGGCGCAATGCGGGACCAGTAATTCCAGGATAAGAGTAAAATGATACGAGAGGTCCCTAAGCTTCGATGAACTTCGCGTTGTGGAGCTTGCAGAGACCGGGCATCTATTGGAGGATAGATTGCTACGGTCTTAACCGAGAGAACCTGGCTAGGTCCGGAAGGGAGCAACCTGGGCTCGGATGCAAGCGTTCACAATTTGCGGAGAAGATGGAGCTTGGGGGTAAAAACCCCGTATCATCTTACTCTTATCCTGGAAGACCGCACGCTATTCTTTATTTCTAAGAAAAGAAAGCGCTGCTCCAATTGCTATTAGTATTGAAGTAATTAAATAGAGCCTTCTCAATCCAAATAAGAAAACTTGAGACGATACACTAATATTGCTTATGTTTAAACCTGTAAATATTGATGATAAAATCTTAGATGGTATATAAACAGAAACTATAAGGCTTGCTATTGCTAGACTTAATGATTGACCCAAAAATCTCATCATATTTAATGTACCAGACGCAACACCTAACTTATCTTTTGTTACTGAACCCATAACAGCGCTAGTATTTGGAGATGAAAATATACCCATGCCTAGCCCAATTATAATCATTCTTTCTGTAATATCTATTAGTTTGGCATGCAAACCAAGAGGAATTAAAAGTAACATACCTATCATAATTAATATCATGCCAAATGTTGCTAAAAATCTAGAACCAATTTTATCAGACAAATAACCGCTTATTGGTGAAAAAACCACCATTGACAATGATAGAGAGATCAATGCTATGCTTGTTATTAGAGGAGAAAATCCAAGGATTCTTTGCATATAAAAAGAAATGAAAAATGACAAATAAAAATAACCAGTGTAGTTTAATAGAGCGGCAAAGTTTCCTGTTGCAAACATTATATTATTAGTTAACAATGAAATATTTAATATTGCTCTATCTTTTATCTTAGATTCATATAGAATAAAAGACACAAATAATATTAATCCAATTGTTAAAGAAAACATCCCTAATAAATTCCATCCAACGAATGATCCATAGGTTAATCCGTAAATAAACAATAGAAGACTTGCAATTAGTAGCCCTGATCCTATATAATCCATGGAAGAATTAACTCTAACTTTAGATTCTTTAATATAAATTTGTGATAATATATAACCTATTATTGCCAAAGGAGCTGTTACAAAAAATATAAATCTCCATGTAGTAATACTTACTATTATTCCTCCAACAAACGGCCCAATAGTAGTTCCTAGATACACAGAAAAAGACCAAATACCAAAGGCTTTACCTCTTTCATTTGAAGGATACGATTCAGTTATAATTGCTCCTCCAACAGATAAAATAAATGCTGCCCCAATACCCTGAACTATACGCCAAGCATCTAGTTCTAATCCATTTACCGATAATCCGCTCATTATTGTGCCAATAATAAATATCAGATATCCTGTTGTAAAAAGCTTCTTTTTCCCCTTAATATCAGAAAACCTACCTAATGGAAGCAAAAGCACTGTTAAAGCGATCAAATACCCAAGAGGGACCCATATAGTTTCTATATAGCTCATCCTTAACGATTTTGAAATAAAGGGTAAAGAAACACTTACGATGGTACTATCGAGAGGAGTTAAAATTGCAGCAAAAGATGTTGTTAATGAAACTATAAGTAAATACCTTCTATCTACATTGTATTTCACATTAAACACCAGCATTAAAAAATAAACCATAATATTTAAATTCTTATTCTTAATAAATTCTATAAATGGTGATCACGATGTCTATTGTGGAAAAAACAACAGAAAATTTAAGAAAAGAATACGTTAATTTGTTACAGAATAAAAATAATGAAAACAAAACAAAGCTTGAAAATCAATATAAAAACATAGTGGAAGATTTAAAGAAGAAATACTACAGTCTAGCAGATGAATTTGCAAAAAAGCTATCTTAATTATTTATATTAATAGTTAATAATAAAATAACTCTTATAAACATGTTTTAATATAACCAGTATTGAGGGCCGGTAGCTCAGACTGGAAGAGCGCTCGGTTGGCATCCGAGAGGCCCCGGGTTCAAATCCCGGCCGGTCCATAGGCAAAGCCTATGGATTTTTTAAATTTTTATGTCTAATTTTAAACTAAACATAGATAAAAACCTCTAATTCCTTATTAGATAGAAGGTGGGTAACTTGTCTTCAAATGAAAATTTTAAGGTTTGGATACTATCAATAGGTAATGAGTTGCTTATTGGCAGAATAGTCAATACAAATGCTTCATGGTTAGCCAAAAGATTAACGTTTTTAGGAGCTTCAATAAACAGAATAATAACTGTTCCAGATGATATCTACGAAATTGTTGAAGAATTAAGAAGGGGGATAAATAGAGATGATATAAATTTAATTATAACAACAGGTGGTCTTGGACCCACTTATGACGATAAAACATTAGAAGCTGTGGCTAAGGCTTTAAACAAAAAGCTGATATTATATAACGAAGAACTTGAAAAAATTAAGGCAAGATTCACCAAAGCCAATTATCCTTTAACCAAAGAAAGAGAAAAAATGGCCTATTTACCAGAAGGGGCAGTTGCATTACCCAACTCTGTAGGAACAGCCCCTGGATCTTGGATTGAAACAGAAAACAAGAAAATAATTGTGTCATTACCAGGTGTGCCTAAGGAAATGGAAGCAATATTTGATGAAGTAGTTATGCCTAAATTAAAAGGCGTGCTCAAGCCATTAGCTGTAATTGAATGCGGTTTTAAATCAGTTGGTGTTCCTGAATCATCGATTGCTCCAGTATTAGAAGAAGTTGACAAAAAGTTTTCAGGTATCTATATAAAAAGTCATCCATTAGGCCATGAGATTAAAGGACCAATCTTAGAAATTAAAGTATTGGCATCTGCTGATTTATTAGAGAATGCAAAGAGAAAAGCTCAAGGTGCACTGGAAATTGTTAGGCAAAAAACCATTGAACTCAAGGGAGAGATATCTGAAGAATATTGTCAATAAACAAATAATCTTAACCCTTATTATAGCTTTAATAGGAGTAATTATGATTATTTTAGGAGAGAAATTTAATGATTTTTTATATTTATATTTAGGTATAGCAATTATGATTATTTCTCCATGGCTCTCATATTATATTATTTATAAACTTTATAAAGATAAAATATGAAGAAAATTTTTATTGAACGATTATCTTGCATAATTATATTTTAAAAATATTTTAAAATTTTATAAATAAAAATTGTTTATGTTCTAAAAATATTTATCTCTATTTTTAAGCCCTAAATTAAATATTAAAAAAGGGTAATAACAATGCAGGAAAATATGAAAAAATCTAGACCTCCAAACTTAGAAGTTACAGGCGATGAAGGTTTAATTAATAAAGTAGAGGAAGCATTAAAAGAAGTATATGATCCAGAAATACCTGTAGATGTGTACGACTTGGGATTAATTTATCAAATAATAGCAAACTATGAAAATGGCAAGCCAAAAGTTACGATAGTTATGACATTAACGGCCATTGGTTGTCCTCTTACTGGTTCTATACTAGCCTATGTCGAAGAAGCAATAAAAGATAAATTACCAGATATTGATGAAAACAACATAGAAATAGAACTTACATTTGATCCTCCTTGGAATCCAGATATGGTAAGCAGTGAAGGAAGAGAACTACTTAAAGAAGTCTATGGATATGATGTCGTTGAAGAATGGAAGAAAAATATGCAGGCGCAACAAACAACTAGCTGAATAACAAATTTTTATAATTTTATTTAATGTAGAACTTTTCTTATAACATAAAATAACTCTATATGATATAGATATATATGGTGGTATGCTTAATGCAAGAAGAAGAGAAATGGTTAGTTGGTATAGATGAAGCTGGTAGAGGTAGCTTAGTTGGCGAGCTAATGATATGTGCATATGCAACTAAAATAAAAAACATTTCGATTCTTAAGGAAATGGGCGTAAAGGATAGCAAACAATTAACACCATATAAGAGGGAGGAGCTATATAATAAAATAGTAAAGCTTGGTTATTTTTCAATCTATCCTATCAAGCCTATTGATTTGGACAAATACAACATCAATCTATTGGAGGAAAAGGCTTCTTTAATAAACATAAAAAATATTTTAACGCAATTAGGTTCAATAAATTTTATTGAAAAAATAATTATAGATAAATTTGGTAACCTAAAAATATTGCCAAAAAAGCTTAAAGAACTAAGATATAGAGGAGATTTAATTGTTGAAGAAAAGGCAGATGTTAATTATCCAATAGTATCTGCAGCAAGCATTATTGCAAAAGTTATTAGAGATAAAAGATTAGAAATTTTAAAATCTCTTTATGATATTAAAGGTAGTGGTTATCCAGCAGATCCAGATACAGTAGATTCAGTTATGGAATTGCTGAATAAAGGCCATAGACCGGATTTCATTAGATATTCATGGGGAACTTTAGAGGGAACAGAGTTTTATAAAAAGAAAAGTAAAATAGTTTCGAAGTCACTTGAAGAATTTATGAAATAGAGGTGGAAAAAACGAGTAAAAATGTTGCAAATACAAGACCATATGAAGCCTTGCTTAAGCTTATGGATGCATACGGTTACAATTCTATAGGATCTAGAGAATGGCTAGAGCTTGACAAGCTTTCAAGATTAGGCTTTCAATATGTAGCGACTGAAGCTTTAATTAGGGAGTATTCATTTATTGAAGATAGTTTCTATTATGGAAAAGAAATATTTAGCCAAGAGTACAAAGGTAAGAAAAAAATAATTTTATATTCTAACGGACAAGAAAAAGCTGATGTTGTGATGAGCCGTAAGACAAACCCAAGTGCAAAATCTTTAGCTTGGAGAGCATTACTTGATTATTTACCCCAACCACCATTACCTTTATTTGTAATAGATATGAGCATGAAATTTATACATACTCCAGAAGAATTAGCTAAGTTAAGGCTACAAATAGGGATAAGTTTATCTATATTGAGGGAATTTTTATGGGATGCCCATTTAGCAATAACTGGTATTGATGAAGAAACTGGTAAATGGCTTTTAGAAGTGATGGGATATAATAAAGCTTCTATTTCGAATGCAAGACCTAGTGAAATACTATGGGGGTTTGATGCAGATAAAGTTGTTATTCTAAGACCTGATGCACCAAATCCACTAAAACCTGAAGACGTTTTAACTGCTGATGCTTTTCTAATTGGAGGAATAGTTGATAGAATACCAAGACCTGGACTAAGTCGTATGCTCGATAGTTTGGTTCCATGGGGCATACCTAGAAAGATTGAGTTAAAAGGATCTGTAATAGGAGTACCTGAAAGAATAAACAGAATAATTGAAATGTTGTTAAAAGCTAGATATACATATGGGGGAGATATCAATAAAGCAATAATATCTACCATGACAAAAAAAGATAGAATAGCTAGAGCTTACAGAGAAATAGTAAAATCTGCCAAAGAGGAAAACGAAAATAAATATATAACAAAGGAGGACTATAATGAAATTAGATCATGGCTTCCTATATCAATAGATGAATTTAATGAAGCAGCTAAGAGGGCCCATATAAATATAAGGGGCTGATTTCCTTTTTAGTTTTTCTATTAAAATTTAATATTGGCGAAAAGGATGCAATTTAAATTCATAAATCCATTTAAGCTATCTATTATTGGAGCAGATAGTCTTGGAGTTCGTAGTTTAGCAACTTTTGTTAATTCATGCAACAAAAATATCGGTATTGATTTGGGAGCATCACTAGCTCCAAGAAGATATGGTCTTCCCCCCCATCAATTAGAATTAGATAAGCTGAACTATACCATGAAAGAGATAAAGGAAGCCATAAGTATGTCAAATATCATAATAATAACCCATTATCATTATGACCATTATGTTAGAAATTCTCCTGAACTATATTATGGGAAAATATTACTTATCAAAGATCCTGGAAAAAATATAAATAGAAGCCAATCTTATAGAGCAAAGGTATTTTTAAAAGATAATAAAGTAGAGGAGCATGCTAATGTAAGCATTGCCGATAACAAGACATTTCAATTTGATAATCTTAAAATAGATTTCTCAAAACCAGTTTGGCATGGTGAGGAAAATACAAAGATTGGGAAATTAATTATGTTAAGAATAACATGCGAAAATAAGTCTTTAATATATGCAAGTGATGTGCAAGGTCCTGGAAATAAAGAAGCCCTAGATACATTATTAGATTGGAAAGGAGCTGAATTGCTAATAATTAGTGGTCCTCCAACATATTTTGCAGGATATAAAGTTTCAGAAGAAGCTGTGGAAAAGGGTCTTAACAACTTAAAGGAAGTTATAGAAAACAACGTAGCAAAGATTGTAGTTGTTGACCATCACCTTTTAAGGGATATAAACTATAAAGAAAAATTAAAAGAGCACTATAAAATAGCAGAAAAATTAAATATAAAATTGCTTACTTCAGCAGAACTCATGGGAATTGAAATAAATCAATTAGAAGCAAAGAGGAAAGAGCTTTGGAAAAACTTGAAATAATATTTTTAGAGACTTCTTTAGAATTAATACCAAATGAATTAAAAAAAGATAAATTAATTGAAAATTTATCAAAAAAATTAAAAGCTAAGCCTGATTTTATGCTACTAGATATTAGCTTACATTATAAGGCCATGCTTAAGCTGAAAAATTTTAATAAAAGAGGTAGACCTGATATAATTCATTTATCATTATTGAACATACTGGAAAAACCTTATTCTTCAAACATAGATGTTTACATGCAAGTGCATGATGGTAGAGTATTTAAGTTTAGAAATGATATTAGATTACCAAAAAATTATGAAAGATTCAAAGGATTAATGGCTCAACTCTTATACTTTAATAAAGTCCCATTAAACTCAGAAAAACCATTAATATGGAAAATTTCTGATAGCCTAAAAGAATTCTTAAATGGAAGAAAACTAATTTTATTAAGTGAAGATGGTGAGGATTCAAATATAGAAGAAATAATAGAAAGCTCTAAAACATTAAATTTCCCTATAGGTATAGGAGCATTTGCTCATGGTAATTTTTCTAAAAATATAGATTATTTAACTTATAAAAAATATAGATTATTTAATGGGCTAAATCTAAAAGCCTGGGATATAACATGCATTTTGTCTAGTTTTTTACTAAACAATTTTTATAAACTTAAGTGAGCAAAAAGGAAATTAACTTATAGTCATATAAACAGCTAGGGGAGAATAAATGGCTAAATTATTTGGCACAGATGGTATAAGAGGAGTTGTTGGAGATCTAATAACACCAGAATTTACACTAAGAATGGGTCATGCTATTGGAGCGTATTTTGGTAAAGGGTCCAGATTATTGATTGGAAGAGATGTAAGATTAGGAGGAGATATGATAGCTAGATCGCTTACCGCTGGTTTGTTATCAGAAGGTATAAAGGTTTATGATGCAAACCTATTACCAACACCAGCATTACAGTATGGGATTAAAGCATTGGGATTTGATGGAGGAGTGATGATAACAGCTAGTCATAATCCACCCGAATATAATGGGATTAAGGTAATAGCAGGTGATGGAATTGAGATACCTCATGAAAAAGAGGATATAATAGAAAGTTACTATTTTAATAATTACTCATCAAAAATAGAATTAAGGTCTTATGATAATGAGGTTAAGGTGAAAGAGGGAATAATAGATTTATATATAGATGCTGTATTAAATCAGGTTGATGTTGAAAAAATTGCTAAAAGAAACTTTAGAGTTGTTGTAGATTGTGCAAATAGTGTTGGGTCTCTTACTGCTCCTTTATTATTAAAGAAGCTTGGAGTAAAGGCATTTACAGTAAATTGTAATTTGGATCCATATTTTCCTGGAAGAAATCCTGAACCAAATGCTGAAACCCTGCAAAATACAATGAACTACATTAGTTTAATTAAAGCAGACGCTGGTTTTGCTCATGATGGTGATGCTGATAGAGCTATGATATTGGATAATAATGGAAGAATTCAGTGGGGGGATAGGACTGGTGCACTATTAACAGAATTTACAACAAAAATATGGAAAAAATATAATAAAAAGACATATACAGCTGTTTCTAGTAGCACGCTTGTTGAAGAATATCTAAAGCCTAAAGGCATAGAAGTTGGCTGGACTCCGGTTGGTAGCGTTACTATAGCTAGAGAGATCACTAAAAATAAAGATGCCATAAGTGGTTTTGAAGATAATGGTGGATATATGCATGTTCCGCATCATACAGTTAGAGATGGAGCGATGGCAATTGCTCTAATACTTTACATGCTTTCAGAATACAATGAAAGCCTAAGCAACTTATATGATAAGCTTCCACAATACTATGCCATAAAAACTAAAATTGAAGCAAATAGAGATCAAGCATTATGTGGAGTTGAAGCTGTTAAAGAAAGATATTCATCATATAAGATGATTACTATAGATGGAGTCAAGGTTTTTGGTGATGACTTTTGGCTTCTTGTAAGGCCTAGTGGAACTGAACCGCTGTTAAGAATAACTGGTGAAGCCAAGACTGAAAAGAGAATAGAAGGAATAATTAATGATACTATTAAATATATAAGGAGCAAATGTATTAGGTGAAATAGATAATGAGATATTATTTCTTTGAATTACTTGCCTGCCCTGAATGCAAGAGCGATAATTTAATGCTTTATGAGCTTAATGTAAAGGAGGACAAAATTGATATAGATGTAGAAAAAATTAAATGTAAAGAAAAATGCGCTTTCCAGAGAAAGCCTGCTAATGAAGTTTCTTTAGATGTGTGCAAAAAATGTGTCAATTTGGATGTAATCGATGGAATCATTATATGCAAAAACTGTGGAAGATGGTACCCAATAATAGATGGCATTCCCAGAATGCTTAACGATAAGTATAGGAAGTATCATGAAGATGTAGAATTTTTAAGAAAATATTTTGATAAAATTCCAATAGATGTTAAGAATTTAATGAAGATTCCCGAATTGAGCAAATAAAATTAAAAATATTTAGCCTTTTCTTAAAATAAAACTAATAGGAGACAAGATGCCAAGCTTTGCAACATGGCTAACTATAGGATTTGCATTAATAATTATAGGATTTCTAATCATATTTATTGGTACTATATATTCATCATCACAACAAAGTTCAAGCCAAAAATCAGAAGTTGGGGGAGTTATAATGATAGGTCCTATTCCAATAGTTTTTGGAAATTCTTGGAAAGCAGCTACTATTGCAATTATATTAGCAATCATTCTAATGGCTTTGGCTATAGCATTTATTCTTATTGGAAAAGCGTTTGTTCCTAAAATAACAAGCTAACAAAATTTTAACATGAATATATTCTATAACTATAATTATCTTTCTGCAAATTTTTCAAATAAAGAATTATAGTTACTTTTTATTTAATCAATCTTTCTTATAAATTCATTTTCTTATTTTCGTTAATGCATGATATTCTCTTTCACAGTAATCTTTTAACATATAGCACTTAATGCTAAAATTAATACTTTTCATATTTTAAATTTGTAATAATTGCTAATAGAATTATTTATATTAAAAATTATTAAATTAGAATTATTTATATGCTAGCTTAATTAAAATGAAGTAGGTAATTAAAATGAGTGTGTCCGAAAAAGATGCAATTGTTATTACTACTCCTTATGTTAAACGTTATAAAATAGTTAAAACTCTTAGTATTTGCCTTGGGATAACTGTGAGATCTAGAGGTTTAGGAGGAATAGCAAGAGAGAAATAAAGGATTTTACAGAAATGTCTGAGCAGTCTATGATTCAAGCTATTGAAATGATGATATTCTATGCCAAGCAGTTGAGTGCAAATGCTATAGTAAGCTTTAGACTTGATTCAAACGAAGTAGCTGAAACTATGGACAAAATTATAGCATAAGGCACTGCCGTAATTGTTAAACCTAATGAAAAAAGTGTTGGAATTAAAATTGAATATAATCTAAGAAATATTTGCTTTGTAAAGAAATACTACAACAGCATAAAAGTATGTATTTTCAGTTCCTTGTAAATTCCAAGAATATGGAATTGAAACAAAAACCTTTACTAGCTCATAATATTGAGTCGGGTTAGGTACTGATACTGGCTGAAATGCTATATTCCCAGTTGTAGGATCTATGTAACTTATAGCTGCTGGTGTAAATGATGAAACGTTTTCTAAAAACTTTGCACCTGTACCGAAATATCCATATTTATTTAAAACACCTATGCCATAAAACATCAGATTATATATAGTTGTATCTAATGTTGTCGAAACGTTATTTTTAGGAGATCCATAAAAGGCTGGGAATTGATAATAAACATAATTATTATATGTAGATATTGATGAATAGCTAGAAGTTAATGGGTTTCCATAAATAGGATTGACCTTGTTTGCAATTCTAAGCATTTGATAAGACTTTGCAATATCACCAAGACCGTAGGTTATTCCGTAAACCCTTGAACTTGGATTTATTGAATAAATAGTTGGATATGGAAACATAACGGCTGTATTAGATGAATTACTATAAATGCCTATGAAAACATCATATACTATCAAATAAGTATCATTGCTTGGTACTCTAAATAATGTTAAATAGCCAAGGCTTTGGTTTATTGGAGAAGTAAGCGTATCTGCAACTATAGCTATCTGTGTTCCATTAATCGTTGATCCATCAACAACAGTAGTCCTATTCCCTAAAACCCCTATCCAATATCCATAGTCCCACCATGATACCACTACAGCTTTTTTATCTGTATAATTATTTATGTAACTTAAAGCATCTAGCCATGCACTATTTATTGGAGCAATTACCATAGATCTACCATTTGATGATGGGACTGATATTGGTCCTAAATAACTAGTTTCTATATCAGGGGCCATTAATTTTAAAGTATTATAATCTGATCTGGTATAATCAACGGCTAATCCTAAGACTACAATAGCTAGGATCGCACCAAATGCAACAATCGAGTAATTAGGCTTTTCAATTATTTTCTTGGCTTTCTTATCATGGTTTATTTTCTTAAAATTAAAGAAAGTACCAACAGTAGCTCCAGTTGATAGCGACAGGAAGAATGCGGCAGATGATAAAAAATACGCTTCATTTATACTAGCATACATAAAAACAAAACCATATATAAATAGTGAAAGCTTTAGTATTTCCAATTTTGTTATTTTATCTTTCTTTGTAAATATATAATACAGCTCCATAATCAGACCGATTATTGATATAAAAAACAAAACTCCATACTCACTCATCGCTTGACCAAAGGTCACTGACTGATACTCAGCAACGGTCAAAGAAACAACGCTTTGCAATGATGGTGTAATGCCTAGGGCCAACAATACCCTACTAGGTAATGATACAAACCCAGTTACTATTACAGATAATAATACTCCAAATGCTACTATAAGAAACCATATATGCAATTTTAAATCAAAGTTACTCTTAATGTTAATCTTGTTCAAGAACTTTAATCTACCTATTTCTTCTTCTATTATATATAAAATAAAAACTCCTATTAAGCCAAGACCAACACTATGCGTATAAAAACTAAGTCCGGCTGTTGGGGATGATGCTATAATTAATGTATATCCTAAAATTATTAATAAATAATTAAATAGGCTATTTTTATTTGGCTTAATTAGAAATGGCTCTAATAACATAAAAACAGCAAGCAATAATGCTATATATTCATAACCGCCCCAAAACCATGAGACCAGACCACCAAAGATCCCAGCCAATAAAGAATACACAATAAGTCCTTTTTTGCTATTTTCTTTAAGCGATCTTGCAAAAAAGTAAAAAAACCAAGATATTAGCGCAAATCCAAATATACGTTTTCCCGGAAAGTTTGCAAATGTCTGATCAAGCAATATAACCGGATAAAGAGCTATTACAGATGAAGACACTAAACCTGCAATCTTAGAATTTGTTATTTTATATATAGCAAAGAAAGCTCCTAGCATGGCTATTACTGAAAATGCGACTGGTAGCAATCCTAAAATACTAGTTAAATATGATTGACTATAACCTAAAATTTTAGCGATAAATGCTGTGAGCCACGACATTCCAAGATATTCTGTTTTTAAGAAGTTTCTACCCCAAGGATACCACCAAAATCTAATATCTTTCAGCCCTGAAAATCCTAATAAATTGTGATTATAAAAATACAAAGATAGCCAATATCTTTCCCATGGATCTGCTTCATTTAAATATCTTAAACCAAAGTTTATAGCTGGTAATAACCTTATGTATGTTGCAAATCCAACTATTATTGCTAACAAAGTATATATTACTAATGATTGAATTTTTTTAGACAATACAATGCTTTCAAATTTTCTGCTCATTTTTGTTCCCTTTAAAAGTCAAGATGATAAAATAATAAATTTTTTAAGTATAATTAAAAATCTATAAATAATTAATATTATGTATTAAATAAAAAAAATTATCCTGTTTCCAGATAAGTTGTTAAACCGAAGTATAAGGCAAATAGAATAGCAATTAGTATAATTCCTGGTCTTATATCGGAAAACTTACCGGCAAATATTTTTAATAATACATATGTTATAGCTCCAAGTCCTATTCCTGCAGTTATGCTGAATGTTAAGGGGATTCCTAGTATAGTTAAATACGCTGGTATGTATTCCAAAGGATCAGTAATTTGAATTAGTTTTCCAAATAAGGTCATGAATGATAACCCCACTATTACCAAAACACCTCCTGTCGCAAATGAAGGAACTATTATAAACAATGGAGCTAAAACCATTGATATTAAAAATAAGATGCCTGTAACAAATGAAGTTAATCCAGTTTTTCCTCCAGATTCTATACC
>JBMFKU010000009.1:0-54166 GCA_049971805.1 Caldisphaera sp. | reverse complement strand
CTCATGCCATCAATTTGCAAAGCTATGTAAGGTAACTCGGCAACAATTCCTGTTAATGCTATTAGAATAGCCAATGTAGGACTTCTAAACGTATCGTGGACAAAATCTGCTGCAGTTATATAACCTTTTTCTCTAGATTTATCCCACAAAATTGTCATAAACAACATTGCTACAGCAAATGTTATTGCTACATAAGGGACTGCAAAAAATCCCTCTGCCCCTACTGCATATTCAAGAGACGGAACTGCAACAAAGGTATAAGCTGTATAGAGATCTGCACCAACTAAGAACCAAACCAAAAATACTCCAAGCTTTCTACCAGCTAAAGCCCACTCCCCTAGTTGTGAGAGATCCCCCTTTCTCCATTTGGCTCCAAAGAATCCTAGGAAAACAAAAACAGCAAACAAGACCCAAAATACTACCCAACCTAAAAGACCAAAAATCATTGAACTTCACCTTTTTTCCCATATATATGCTGCTATACCAAACAGTAGACCTGATATTGCAAGCCACATTGTTTGATACCAATAGAAAAATGATAAACCTCCTAAGGTTGGGTTTACTTTGTCATAAGTAGGATATAACATGTAAACCATAAACGGAATTAATAATAAAATCGCTATAGAAATTTTCTCCCCTTACTTAACTTCTCACTTCCATGAGACACTATGGCCACACCAGTTTTTATTGTATACAGCTTAGCTTAAAAACATTTGCTATAATTTTTTAATAAAAATAAAATAATCTACTGCAATAATTTTTACCTCTTTTAAGCAAGATAACTTAAACTTCCAAAAAGTTAGTTTTGCTAACTACTTCTGGCTTCTCCCCTGAAGTGCGAGAGTTTTCAAGTCTTAAGGGTTACCTATAGGAGCTACTCTGATTCCTCCCTATGTGGGAGTAAAGTTACAACTTCTCGCTCTTATTTGACCTAAGAGAGAAATCTTGCCCTCCTTTTTCTTTAATTTGGTAACGAGTAGAGACTTACCTTATATAGTGAAGAATACCCTTGATAGCTATTCATATCTAATTATTTTTAGAACAAACCTTAAACTTTACCCCACCTTAAAATGACAAGATTTGTTCATATTTTTATCAAACAAACTTAAAATTAAGTTATTCATTACAACTATTTGTTAAAAATTAAGTTTTTATCTCCCTTCAATTTTAAAATAATTGATTTTATATCAACTAAATCATCCTTTACATCTATTATACCAGAAAGACTTTTTAAAAAGTCCTCTTCTTTTTTCGATCCTGCCTGTATATAATATCCTATTAAAGTTTCTATATCCATATTTTTTATTTCATTGCAAAAAACTATCATTTTTTGATAAAACTCGGTTTCTTTTCTTATTAATAATCTAATCTCTTTTAACTTATCTATTATATCTTTTAAATTTTCCATAGCTTCCTCCTTTTGCTTTTCCTCTACAGATAAAAGCATATTAAATAAAATATGCCCATTGTTTATTAGATTTATTTGTTCTTGGAGCAATTGGGCCAATTTGCTTGCACTTTGATCTAATAATTCTTTTGAATTTTTGAAATCACAATTGCTCAAAATTTACACCAATTTAAAATATTTAAACCGAAACCGCTCTTACAGTTGCAATGCTGTTATCAGCTATTCCTTCATCTTTCATTTCATCGGGATTAGCAAACACCTTGTTATCGTCTTTTATTCCTTCATCAATAACTGCCTTCATAACGAATTTCTTTTTACCTGCTATTACCAGTTCGAGTTCTTTTTGTATGCCCAAATCTTGTGCCAACTTTTTTGATATCTTTGCTTCTCCTTTCTCCAATGATGAATCATATGAAATCCTAATTCTTTTCTCACTTATCTTTTTACCCTTACCTTTCAATGAAGTTGCGGGCGGTATAACAGATAAGGCCTTACTTATATCAGCCTTTCCTAATTTAACATCCTTTTCATTTGTATCATTATCTTGGGAATTCATAGATCCTCATCCTTCTATCTCAACTTCCTTTCCTAGTTCTTTTATGTCTGAGGAATTATAAATGAATTTCCTGAGGGCTGATGATATATCATTTATATTAATCCTAACCTGCTTCCATGTATCTCTGTCTCTCATTGTTATAGTGTTATCCTCTAATGATTGATAATCGATCGTAAAATCAGCAGGTACACCTATTTCATCATATCTTGCATATCTTTTACCTATGCTTCCATTATCATCATAAATTACAGAAAAGCCTTCTGATACTAACAGCGAGTAAACGGATTTTGCTTTATTAATTAACTTATCGTCATCTTCAATTAATGGCAATACAACAGCCTCTGCAGGCGATAGGTATCTTGGAAAAGACAAAATTATCCTACCATTGCTTTCTCTATATGCATATTCCATTGCTACATATAATAATCTGTCAGTTCCAAAAGAAGGTTCTATTACATGTGGTATAAACTTTCTTCCTGAAACCTTATCTTCTCTTTCTACAATTATTATTGCTTCCTTTGGTATATCAATTCCATCAACATTTATTTTACCATCTCTGTTTAAATCGTCTAATACTTTATCTGCATCTAATTTTTCAATTTTACTCATAATTTCATTAGCTTTTGCTCTAAAGGTCTTTCCTGCATATGCCTTGTCTAACATAATTTTTTTCTTTTTTATAACTTGGATTGTCTTGTATGGCTCAAATACCTCCAAATCAATATTGCTAAACTTTTCATGTCTTGATAAATCATAATCTCCTCTATATGCATAACCGGCTACCTCAATCCAACCCCATCTACTAGTTTTTACCATGTGATCGAATGTTTGTTTAGAATAATGAGCTCTTTCTTTAGGACCTTTTTCTTCAAAATACATATTGCTTTCAGGCACGCCAATTCTTAAAACCAAAAGCTTACCAATAACCATCCAATAAGCCATGCATTTATGAACAACCAATTTTCTGTCTATAGCTTCTTTAACTGTTACAGTAATAGGCTCCCTTTTTTTTTCTTTTAATTCATAGGGTAAAATATTGATAGTTTCATTGTAGTATTTTTCTATATTTGGACAATCATCTTTATCTGGATCAAAGAAGTATTCCATCTCCATAATCGTAAAATCTCTTAATCTTATCATTCCCTGTCTAGGGCTTATCTCATTCCTACCTACTTTCCCTATTTGCGCTATTCCTAGAGGTAACTTATTTCTTAAAGATTCATGTATCCTTTTAAATGCAACAAAAATACCCTGCGCAAGTTCAGGTCTAAAATATCCTACATTTCCTTCATATGGTCCTATTTGAGTTTTAAATAATAAATTGAAAACCTTTACATCACTTAGCTCACCATTACAAACAGGACATCTCAAATCCTTTGCCTTAATTAAGTTATTAAGTTCATCTATTGAGAATCCTTCTGCTTTTATCTTTAACTTTTCTTCAACTAAATGGTCTGCTCTGTAAACCCTGCCACATTTATTACATTTAACTATTGGATCAGTAAAGTTATCTACATGCCCGCTTGCTTCATAAACTATAGATGGTCCTAATATAGGGGTTTCAACTTCTACAACTCTATCTTGATGATTTTTTATAAATACTTCCCTCCATAAGTCAACAATTTTTTTCTTTAAAGCCATACCATAAGGACCCATATCATAAAAGCCACCTAAGCCACCATAAATTTCATAGGATTGCCAGAAAAACCCTCTTCTTTTAGCTATATCAATTATTTTATCATATAGATCCGTTTCAGACAATTAGCTCCACCTATTCTTTCTATGCTATACTGACCAAAACTTTTATTTAAATTGTTATACATTTTTTCTAGGGAGAAAAAATGAGCTTAAAGGAAATCTACTTATCAAAGTCGTCTAGAAACTATGCAGGCCTTGAAACCAATAAGAAATCAAAATACGTCATATTTGGGGTACCATTTGATTCTTCTACATCATATAAGCCTGGAACTAGGTTTGGACCCGACTCAATAAGACAAGCAGCATCATCTTTAGAATCCAATAGCTATTTTTCTGATATCTATCTAGAAGATATTGGAATAGATGATGAAGGTGATATAACACCAGTTATTGGTGATATAAATGAAACCATGAATAGAGTCACTTCGATTACCTCTGAAATAGTTAAAGAAAATAAAATACCTATCGTATTAGGAGGGGAACATACAATAACCTATGGCGTTTTAAGAGGTATTAAAAAGGCGTTAAATATTTCACCTTGCCTAATAGTCATAGATGCACATTATGATTTGAGAGATGATTATTTGGGATTAAAGCTCGGACATGCTTCTGTCATGAGAAGAAATTTAGAAATTCTTGGGCTGACTAAAATAAATTATTTAGGAGTAAGGGCTTACTCTAAAGAAGAGAGGAACTATGCATTATCGAAAAATAACATAAATACCTTAAAGCCATCAGATATATATCGCTTAGGCATATTAAATACAATAAATACAATAAAAAGATTCTTATCGGATTGCAAGTATATTTATCTATCAATAGATATGGATGGCTTTGATCCATCGTTTGCTCCAGGAGTAGGAAATCCGGAGCCCGGGGGGATAAATAATGTTGAAGGGCTTAGCATAGTAAATCAATTAGTCGATAAAAGGCTTATAGGAGCTGATGTAGTAGAAGTTTCTCCACCATACGATTCAAACGATATTACAGCAGCTTTAGGAGCAAAATTAATCAATGAAATAATAATGAAAAATTACATTGAAAACAAAGAAAACAACACATAATCAAACACATAATTAAATTGCATCAACCTTTCTTGGCTTAACAAGAGTCGGGGGTGCTCTTAGCTTAACAAATATCCTATAACCGCATTTAGGGCAAATCATGCTATGATATTGATCAAGCTCTGATTTGCTTATTTTATAACCGCAATTTAAACACATATAATATACTTCCCTTTCGGATATACCATAAAGAGGACCAGAGTATTCTTCTTGCAAACTTGTTTCTTCGCCTTCTTTATTTAGCTCATCCGAATTATTAAACTCAGACATTTATAGCCCCTAAAAGAAATTTGCAAAGCAAGGTTTATATTCCTAGATTAATCTTTAATATAATAGAAATTGTGAGGTGGCAAAAAAAGCCCATGTCGAAAAATGTTGATTGTGGAGGTCTTCCACCTGAAATATGCGAACAATTAGCTACTGAGGAACAAATTATAAAAATAAGATTGGAAACAAGAAGATTTGGTAAGCAAGTTACTGTTATTGAAGGGATCGACGAAAAGCAAGTTAATTATAAAGAACTTGCCTCGAAACTTAAAAGCGAATTGGCAGCAGGGGGAACATATAAAGATGGTAGGATAGAGCTACAGGGAGATCATAGAAAAAAAGTTAAAGAAATTTTGATAAAATTTGGTTTTCAATCTGAAAATATAATGATAATTGAGTAAATATTATTAAATAATTATTTGAGTAAATAAAATATAATTATATTTTATTTTAAAGCAATTAAACAATCTATAAATATTACTGGCTACCCTATCCAATTGGGAAAATAAAATGAATGCAATTGGTGTTTATGTTGGAGGATCAACAGAGACCTCTACCATAGAGGGGATAAGCATAGCAGGTTCTTCAAACAAAGATACATTATATACACCGACGTTAGATTTAGAGTATTTAGTTAATGGTTTGCCTATAACTAAAAAAGAAATACCAGTAACACCTGAAGGTCTACCAACTCCAGCAGTTATAACAAGGAGTGTATTAGAAAACATTTGCATACCGTTTTTTGTTGTAGATTCGGGTCTTTTTTATAAGCTGAAGGTACCACATATTTTATTACCAAACGCCATGCCCGGAAGCAATATAAAGGGGAAAAACGCATTAAAATATGGAACTGCTAAATCAATATTTTATGAATCCATTAAATTGGGTGAAATAATATCAAGAAATCATGATGTTGTTTTAATTGGAGAAAGCATACCCGGTGGTACTACAACAGCATCAGCAATAATGGAGGGTTTGGGTTATGAAGCCATAGATCTCGTAAGCAGTACATCACCAAACAATCCTAAGGAATTGAAAAGAATTGTTGTTAAAGATGCACTGAAAAGAATAAAGAAAGAAATAAATGATGTTTTTTATATAGTTGATGAAGTTGGAGACCCAGTTCACATAGCTTTAGCTGGAATTGCTTTTGGCTCATCTAAGAACTCTCGTATCGTCTTGTTATCAGGAGGTACCCAGATGGGTGCAGTAATTTCAATTTTAACTAAATTGGGTTTATTTAATAATAAAATAAAGGTAGCAACTACAAAGTGGATAATTAACGATAAAGACTCCAACATAGTTTCATTATTAAAACAAATAAACAATGTAGAAATTATCTCATCAGATCTTGATTTTCGTGATTCAAAATATGACGGCTTAAAGCTTTATGAAGAAGGTTATGTAAAAGAAGGTGTGGGAGCAGGGGGCACACTAATATTAGCCAAGATGCTGGGATTTGACAATAGCCAAATAAAGAAATTTATTTATAATGAATATGAGAGGCTTGAAAAGATTGGTAAAAATTGAAACAATTAAAAATAATTTATTAATAAAATTTGAAAATAAAATGCACATGCTTTCAACTTCATATATAGATGGCATAACTGAAAGCGATAAGGTTGTAATATCTCAAGTTAATGAAAATATAAAAATAAATGACTTCAAATTGTTTAGAGAAAATGTTATATCTTCATTGGGTTTAAGCAATGAAGTTCCAGTAATGGCTACATCTGTTAATATAAAAAATTATAAGATTAAAGAAAGAGAAATGGGTGGAGTTTTAATAACTGCTAGTTTTGAAATTCCAAACTGCATATATCAAGAAAATTTATTTAACGCTGAAAAAGGAACAATAAATATAATAGCGTGGCTCAATCATGAGCTGACATTCAGCGGATTATTAGATTTATTTAGAACAGTTACTGAATCTAAATGCCTTTCTGCAAGCGATTTATTAATAAGGTGCAAATCAAGGTCATCTGGTACATCAAGCGATGGAATAACAGTTGCAGCAAAAATAAGTAAAAATGGATATATGTGGAGTGGATTGTCGACAAAGCATGGCAATTATATATCAAGGTTAATACATGAAACCCTCATTTCATTCGAAGAAAACAAAGAAAAAGATGAGTTGCTAAAAAGATCGTTAGGACTAGATATAAATGGTTTAGTTGAAGAAGCTATAAAATTGTATCAGTTAGCCCCTGTTCCTGGGAAGGATATAAATAATATCAGAATATTGATCAAACATCAAATAAACAATTTCTTAAATGATCCAAATGTTTGGTCTTTTATTATTGCAGCAAGAGAAATAGATTTAAGAGGAGAGAGCAATACTTTCCCTTTTTTAGCTAAAGAAGAGTATGAAAAAGACACGAAGAGGATAATTGCTGATGAGGCTTTGGCTTCATCATTAAGCATATATTTGTCTGGCTTTAAGGGATTAACTGCAACATATTGGGTTGACTCATCAAAAGATAGGCTTAATTTGTCTATATCTAGATTGCCAATGTTTGAAGATGATATTGCTTCTGCCTTAATAGGTTCTGCATTATCAAAAATTTATGATTATTTATTTGGTGGTAACCAATGAGGATTCCTATAAGCATAATAATGGCTGGAGGAAAAGGGACTAGATTTAATTCAAGCTACAAGCCTTTTACAAAAATTTGTGGTAAACCTATGATCATAAATATTTTGGAGGTTGCTTCCTATATAAGTGATTTCATAGCAATTGCAATATCAGAAAACACAGAAAAATATGTTGATATTTTAAAAAATACTAATGCATTAATAATTTACACTCCCGGTATAAATTATTCTGTTGACTTAAGTATCTTATTAAATATAATAAAGAAAAGACCTATACTAATATTACCTTCCGATTTCCCTTTTTTAAATAAAGAAGTATTAATAGAAATACTTAGCAAATCGCTTAATTTTAGAGAACCTCTAATAACTATATTAAATAAACATGGAGAATATACTGGTATATCTATTTTTAAGGGATACAATTATGATAAATGGAAAAGCATAAAAGTGAATTATGAGAAAGAATTATTTAACTTAAATACACTATATGACTTGCAAAAAATCAAGGAGATTTGTCATGATTAAAAGATTTCATGGAGGATCTCAAAATAAAAACTTAACGGATTTTAGTGCACCATCAAATCCGCTAGGAGCACCTAAGATAGCAAAAAAAATTTTAGAAAATTGCATAAAAAATAGATCCTATGAGAGATATCCATCATATAATAAGCTTAGAAATTATCTATCAAACTATTTTAATATTAATAAAGATTTCATCATACCTATAAACGGAAGTGATGAAGCATTATCATTAATTCCAATTTTATTTAGGCCAAAAAATTTAATAATAATAGAACCAAACTTTGGAGACCATAAAATCCTATCTAATGCAATAAGATCAAAACTGATTAGAATAACTTTAGACATTGAAAACAAAAATTATATTGATACTGAAAAAATTATTAAAATCATTAAAAGCTTAAAGGGGTCTTCACTATTAATTTTTTCAAGACCAAATAATCCTATAGGTTTTTGTTTAAAAATAAATGACATAAATGAAATTATCGATAATTTAGATAAAGATGTTAATATAATTATAGATGAGGCATTTATAGAAATATCAGACTGTGATCCATTAAAACCATCTGAAGAATACATTTTGCTAAGAAGCCAAACAAAGACTTTTTCAACACCCGGCTTTAGGTTGGGAGAAATTATATCATTAAATTATAAATTTATTGAAAAAATAGAATCATCAATACAAGCCTGGCCTATAGATGCAATAACTAATTGTTTTTATTCTAAAATTTTAAAAAATAAAGAATTTATAAAAAATTATATAGATAATGCTAACAAAACAATAAAAAAGGAAAGGCAATTTATTGAAAACAGTTTAAACAAAGAATTAAAGGTTTATAACAGCAGAACGGCCTTTTTATTGATTAAACATGAAATCATGCCCAATCCTTTATTTAAAAAAGAACTAATTAAAAAAGGAATATACATAAGAGATGCTTCTACTTTTTATGGTTTAAACAAAAATTATTCAAGGATATCAATTAGATTACATGGAGATAATATAAAATTAATAGACGCAATTAATGGTGTTTTAAATGAAAAAGATAAAAAAGTTCCTTAGCTTATTATCTTTTTTTACCATTATTCCAACAAAGCAAAATAGTTTGATAGATGCATCAGAAGTATTTTATTTATCTCCGATTATTGGCATAATCGAGGGATTAATAATATCTCTTGCGTCTTACTTGCTGTTTTTCCCCCAAATTATTAATGCCTCTCTCTTATTGATATCTCATATAATAATTACAGGAGCTTTACATCTAGACGGATTTGCTGACTATTCAGACGTGATAGGATCAAGAAAAACAGGTATTGATGCATTGAAAATTTTAAAGGATCCAAGAAAAGGTAGCTTTGCCATTGTTTTTACTTCCTGTTTAATAATATTAAGACTTTCATTGTTTTTTATCTTTGATAAAAGCTATGAAATTATCTTACTATCATATTTAGCAGGACTTGAATCATCATATCTGATATCATTTTTTGGAACAGCACCAAACTATGATGGAAGTGGTAGCTTATTTATTAAAAATTCAAAAAATAATAAAAAATTTATCATTAATTTAATTATTTATTTAGCTTTATTATTTTTGATACTATTTTTATTTAAAAATTATATTTTGATTTATTCCCAAATATCATTATTGGCTATTCCAATTATAATAAGAGATTCAAAAAAGAGGATTGGATTTACTAATGGAGATGTGATAGGTTTTACAATTGAAGTAGTAGAAATTATTTCCCTTCTATTGGTGGTTAAATAATGCTATATCTACCAAAATTTTTATTTCCTAATAAATATTATTTTATGGCTTCTTTTCTCTTAGCTTTGTTTTTAGATGTTATATATCCATATCATAGGGGATTTTTATTAAAAATTCATCCAGTTCATACTTCTTTTTTAATGTCACAAAGGCTCTATAAACCTTATTCATCAAGGGTGAGAGGCCTTTTAATTTGGATATTAGTAGTTTTAAGTCATTTGCTTATCTACACATTATTATTATATTTATCATTACTAGTTAGCCCAATTCTATGGATAATAGCTTCTGCCTATATTATAAAAACATCTTTTTCTTACAAACTACTTTATGATATAGTAAAAAAGGTTGGTGAGTCAATCAAAGAAAATGATCTTATTTCCGCAAGAAGTAATGTTAGTCAAATTGTTAGAAGAAATGTAGAAAACTTAGATGCAAATCATATAGCATCTGCAGCGATTGAATCACTATCTGAAAGCTTTGTTGATAGCGTTTTATCACCCATATTTTGGCTTTTATTATTAGGACCTATAGGAAGCTTGATTCAAAGAATCATAAATACATTAGATGGATCTCTAGGGTTTAAAGACAAGGAGCACTTAAATGTGGGCTATGCAAGTGCCATGACAGACACTATAATAAACTATATCCCAGCTAGGCTTTCAATCATCATTATTGCAATATCATCTTTTTTTACAAGAAATAATATAAGAAATCTTTTAAAAGTATGGAAAAATTTCAGAAAAAAAACTGAAAGCAAAAATGCTGGAAATCCTATGTCTGCAATGGCAGGCTCATTAAACATATCGTTAGAAAAAATTGGAGAATATAAACTAGGAGCTGGATCTTTACCTAGCTATAATGAAGTATTTAAATCATTAAAGATAATTTCTTTATCATATATAATATTAATAGTAGTTACTATATTAACAATTTTATACATCTATTGAAAAGGGGGTGACTGGATATAGATAATTGCATTAAAATAGCAGATGAACTGTCCGAATCTGTCTTTAATTCAATACATGAGAAAAAATGCAATTGTTTATTATATAGTGGAGGTATCGATACAACCTTTATAGCATTATCTTTACTTAAAAGAAATGTTGATCAAAAACTAATCTCTGTGCTAATAAACGATGCAAAAGACAAATATTACATAAATTATTTTGCAGAAAAAATAGGTGCGAAAATAAACGTCTTTAATTTTGATGTTAGTTCTCCGGAAATAGACGATTGCCTAAATTTAGTTTTAAAAATATTAAAGCTAATAGATCCAATAGAGATAATTTCAGGCATTTCAGTATGTCTTGGATTAAAGAAAGCCAAGGAATTAAACTGCAATTGTATATCAACAGGTGATGGAGGTGATGAGCTATTTTTTGGCTATGATTTTCTTTTAGATAAGAAAGAAAACTACCTTAATAATTGGCTAAAAAATGTAATAAGAAATGCATTTTTCAATTCTAAACCTATTTCACAGAGTTTTGGTATCAATTTATTGCAACCATTATATAGCAAAAAGGTAAAAGAAATTTCAATTAAAACTCCGTTAGAATGTAAAATAAATTATATTGATAATAAAAAATATGGTAAATTATTGTTAAGAAAATTTATATTAATGCATGGATTAAAAGATATTGCATTAAGAGATAAAACCCCTATAACGTCTGGAAGTGGAGCAGATAATTTATTAAACCTATGGAAGAAATTAACGACGATTGAAGAAATCAAAGATTTAAAGGAAAAATATAAAATAGACTTCACATCCCATGCACATGCATATTTGTTTAAAAAGGGTATCCAATTAGGTTTATTTAAAGATAGGTCAATTGCAAAAGAAAACAAGTGCCCAATTTGCGGGTCTCCTATGAAAAATGGCTTTTGCAGATTTTGTGGGGCATACATTTCAGATGGAAAAATATCTGTTTATTCGGACTTTTAATTTAAGGATCTTAATAGGTTTAACATATAAATTCCATTGCTGAGCATCCATAGATCATTGTTAAAATATACATAAATCTTTTTAGGTTTTAAACTATATATTTTATTTGCTATCTCATTAAGTTCTTTTTTACTATACTCATAAAAATACCATTTATTTTTTCCGTGCATCCTTAAATAAATAATATCGTTAGATAAAGAAATGAATTCTCCTATCGGTGAGCTGATGCTAACTATTGTCATATCAAGCTTTCTAAACAAATCTATGGTTTCTTCATTAAACCAAGAATTATTTCTAAATTCAATCGCTAGCCTTTTATTAATATTAGCAAACCTTGAAAAATCTATAATTCTGTTAACATTTTCTTCATTTTTTGCAAAGGAAGGTGGTAATTGTATTAAATAAAAATCTATGATATTATCCATTTCTTTAAATGAATCTATAAATTTGCTCCATACATCATAAGAGTTCTTATCTAATCTATGTGTATGTGATACAGATTTATGAACTTTTATTGCCCATCTTATATCTTTACCTTTTTCTGACCAAGATTTAATTTGATTTTTATACGGAAACCTATAAAATGATGAATTTAATTCAACAGTATTTAAATTAGATTTTTGCACGTACCAATCTAATGATCTTCCTAAATTCCATGAGTACATCCAACCCGATGTACCTACATAAATTTCCATCTTTATCCACCTTAGATCTCATCAATTTAATTGCAAAAAAAGAGTGATAAAGAAAACTGCTATTAAAAATTTTTAATTAATAAATTATAATTTGTTAATCAAATTTATATAATTTGGATACCATATTTATTTCGAATAAAAATGGATAAAAGAAACGAACCAAAAATTGAATTAGAGAAGATTAAAGGTATAAGCCCTTTAGATCTATATATATTGTTTCATTTAAAGAGAGCTAATATTGATTATGCAAAATCGATAGCATCCATTCTAGAAATGCCAATAGAACCTATAACAGATGAACTAGATAAGCTTGAAAAACTAAAATTAATACAAAGGTACCAGGGTAGCTCGATAAAAAGAAGTGATGCTAGATTTAAATTAGCTGAAGAAGTTAGAAAACATCATACATATTATGAGCTTACTAAGGATACTAACCTAATTATAAGGCATCTAACGAAAAACTATAAAGATCTAAACACATATTTTACATCCATTACAGGTTGTGAAAACACATTAAAATTACTTATTTTTTTAAGAGAAGCTGAGAATGAGCATGCAGGTACAATAGCTAAAGTTTTGGAAGAAAAGACATGCAAAATAATAGACCTATTAGAAAATCTTGAAAGACTAGGACTAATTGTTAGCGTAAAAGAAAAAATAATAAAGGCAAAACATAGAAAGGCAAAACCGAAAGAAGAAACTAGAACACACCATGTTTATTATAGGTTAACAAGGCTATCAGAAATGTTATTAAGGTATTCTGAAATGAACTCAATTAATATTTAAAAAGCCTTTTATTTCTATTAAAATTTAAAAATTATTATAGGAAAGATATTTTTACTGCATACATAAAAAATACAAGAGGATAAAAGCCTCACCATTAGCGAGAAAGATCAAAGGGAAAAAATATGAAAAACGTTAAAACATCATTGATTTTGTTTACAATAATTTTAGCTATAATTATTATCTTAGAAATAACTGGATCATTTAACCCAATAAATAATTATTTTTTAAGCGAAATTAAGCTAGATAACAACATTTACATAAAAATGCTTACAGACACAGCAAGCTTAGAGGCGTTTTTAATATATATGATAATAATTTATTTTAGTCAAGCTGTTTTAAAAAAACATGTAACTAAAAATGCAGTTAGTTTTATAGTTGCTATAATTATCTCGATGATAGCAACAGAGTTTATAAAGGCATTTACAGGAATTCCTAGACCTCATGAAATTTCTCAACATTGGCCTTTACTAACTGCTCTTATTAATGCAGACTATTTTTCTTTTCCATCAGGACATACTGTCAGGGTTTCAGTATTTGCATTTTATATAACATATGTATTTAATAACACAAAAAATAACTATATAAAATATTTATCATGGATATATGCATTAGCTATAATGTATACAAGACTTACTTTACAAGTTCACTGGTTTAGTGATTTATTGGCTGGAATAGTTTTGGCTGTATGGTCATCTTTATTGGTAATACAATTCGAAAACATATGGTTAAAAATTTATAAAAAAATATTTGATAAAATAAAGATATTAAGAATTTATTAGTTACTCTTCAGGCAATCCTTTTTCTATTATCTCTTTCAGATCATTTGTTAGATATGCAGTTTTAATACCTATAAAATAAACTATCAAACTCATAATAGCAAAAACTACATAATCGTATGGATAATGAATTAATGGAGAAGGACCGAGAGATCCATAATAAGATATTATACCGGACAAGATGTTAAATATTATTAACCACCATGTTGCTTTTACACTTCTATGATGGCTTCTTAGGTATAGATAAAATAAAGCTCCAACCTGTATTAGAGATATTAATGCCCAATAAATAGGGAAATAAGAGAGCAAGGGCCAAGAAAGTTCATAACCAGCTACTACTATTGCTAACACTATCCATAATATTACTGATAATATGGATACCTCTTTTGTAGATAACCCCAATTTTTTCTTATATGGCCCAAATAGAACTAACGGTAGACCTGCTATAACAGCTATTACTACAGTATTAATAAGAGTCCAACCTGACCAATAAACTAACATAGCGGCAGCGATAAAACCTAATGGATATAAAATATACCATGCCGGAACCTTATATGGTCTTTTGATGTTTGGAGCCAAATTTTTTAAGGCATGATTAGTTATTCCAACTGTTAAATAATTATACACCGTTAATAAAGAGCTTAGACTTACTACAAAATACCAGCTTGGAATAGGCAACATAAATATTACAGCTAATACAAATGTTAATAGAATAGCTATCCATGGAGTTCTAAATCTTTTGTGCAGACCTGACAAAAACTTTGGTATATATTCTACTCTTGCCATTCCATAAATATTTCTTGCTGAAGAACCCACATAAACTGCTAATGTACCAGCAGGGGATATTGCTGCATCTATTAGCAATATAATGCCGAAGCCAATAAGTATTGGTATACCAGTGGCTAGCAATTCGCTATAAAATGGATGCCCTGACCAACTAGAACTTGCTAAGGCTGACCAATTTCCTACACTTACATCTGCTGCCTTCCAGTTTATACCTCCTATGAAAGCTATCTGCAATAAAACATATATTAATATTACAACAATAATTGCTAATATTGTTCCTAAAGGTACATCTCTTTGTGGGTTTTTAGTTTCTCCTGCATACTCAAGCCCTTGTCTAAAACCTTCGTATGCAAATACAACTCCGCTTGGGACCATTGCAGCAAATATCGCTGCTGTACCATATGGAGTAAACCCACCTGGCATTTTCACTATGTTTGATGGATGAAAATACATTAATATTAGCAAAATAACAGTCAACAAGGGTATAATAAACTTCCATGCAGTTATAATTCTATTAAACCATCCATAAACATTTATGCCAACCAATTGAATTACAACGAACAATGCAACAAGGCCCACAGCAAATAAAACACCTAATGGAGTTAATAGTTTAGTTGTAGAATTATATATTCTTGGTATATAAGCGCTGGCATAGGTTACTATTGCTATTGCTTCTACAGAAACTGTTGTTACTGCACCTAAAAAGTAAGCCTATGATAATAAATAATTGCTAAAAATTCCGTGAGTATAGTGGTTATATCTGGCCAAAGATCCAGAAAATGGAAATACGCCCCCTAATTCTCCAAAGCCAAATACCATAAACACAAATAAAATACCAGCTATTATCCATGTCAAAATGGCTGCAGGTCCTGCATATGGTAAAATACCCAGAGCAGAGAAAAGCCATGCAGAACCTATCATACCTGTTAAAGAAAGCATAAAAATATCAGTTAAACCGAGGAATCTTCTTAACTTAACTCCTCCTTTTCCACTATCATCCCGCATCTTTTGTATACACCTTATCTTTATTATTTTTCACCATTTATAAGTTTTTTTAATTGCATATGATATAAAAGTTTATAAATTTTTTCCTATAAAGCTATACAAGAAATTTTTAATATTCTTTACTTATATCCCTCTATTAATAATATTTTTTAATAATTCATTAAAGTTTGTAATGAATAAGCAATGGCTAAGAAGATATAAAACTCTAAATAAACTAATAATATGAACTGAGAAGGCGATAGGTATGGTATTTCCATTTAAAAGTATCGAAGACTTCAAAATAGAATTAAATTCGGAGCACGAATTATTTAGAAAATCTGTTAGAGAATTTCTGGAAAAAAATGTTGAACCTAGATGGAAAGAAATTGAAGACACAAATCAAATTCCGAAGGAAATTTTTAATGCAATGGCCGAGCAAGGCTTCTTTGGAATAGGAATTCCTGAGGAATACGGTGGACAAGGTGGAGGCCAATTAATGACAACAATATTGATGGAAGAAATATCAAGAGTTGTACCTAGTCTAGCTGTTGCGGTTGGAGTTAATCATTTGTTTGTCGTTCCAATACTGCAATTTGGTAGCGAAAATTTAAAAAAGAAATATGTAACACCAATTGCAAAAGGAGAAGTGCAAGGTGCTCATGCTAATACAGAACCAAGCGGAGGAAGCGACGTTGCAGGTACCCAATCAAAGGCTATAAAAGAAAATGATCATTATGTAATAAGTGGAAGAAAGGTCTTTATAAGCGGAGCTGAAAAGGCTAAGTATTTCATTGTATCGGCAAGAACAAATGAACCACAGCAAAACAAAAGATGGTGGGGAATTACTGCTTTTGTTGTTGAAAGCGACTGGCCCGGAGTAAAACTAGGGCAACATTTTAAGGTATTGGGTATGAGAGGAGAACAGCCCTATGAGGTTATACTTGACAATGTAAAGGTGCCAGCAGAAAACGTTATTGGAAAAGAAAATGAAGGATTTAAAGTAATTGTTTCTACATACGATTTTACAAGAATAGGAATAGCGGCTCAATCGATTGGTATTGCCCAAGCTGCTTTTGAAAAGGCTTTGAGCTATTCTTTACAAAGAGAACTATTTGGTCAACAAATAATAAACTTTGAAATGATAACAGAAAAAATTGCAGACATGTACATAAAGCTTGAAGGGGCAAGGCTTTTAACATATTGGGCGGCTAGTTTGGCCGATGCAAAAAGAAGCGAATTCATTATTGCAGCTAGTTTGGCAAAATCATTTGCGTCTGAAGCAGCTGAATGGATATCCAGACAAGCAGTTCAAATACATGGAGGATACGGTGTTGACCAAGAAATGGGTCTAGAGAGATATCTAAGAGACTCAATTATAACAACAATATACGAGGGTACAAATGAAGTACAAAGGCTTACTATTGCTAGAGAATTAATAAGACAGGCCTTTGGAATAAAAGTATAAAACTATTTTTTTATTTGTTTTTCTTTTTGGATTTTCTTATTATTAAAGCTAAATACATTTTTTAAGTTTTTATTTGAAACTTTAAATACATCACTGGCTATTTTCATTATGTATTTATCACTAGGAAGAGACTTTCTATCAATATTCAATTCTAATGCCAATGCCTGTTTGAATGCCTCTTTAGTTATTCTGTTTTTTATCTTTCCAATATCTATATCATTGGCTATTTTAAAAGCTGCATAGAATTTAATATATTTATTCACTTCTTTAGCCTGCTCTGGAAACATTTTCTTTAATGAATCCGCTACTCTTTTAATAGTACTCTCATTAGAAAAACCAAAATATATCTTTGTTAAAGGTATTCTTAGAATCCTAGCTATAGAATTTCCATCAACATTACCTATTATAGCACTGACCTTATCTCTTAAACCATCTGTATTATCAGATAATAATAAATCATTTACTTGATCCATTTTGACTTCTATTGAAAAGACCTTATCAAAGAATTCAGGATATTGAACCTCTAATCCCATTCCATACTTTCCTAATATATATAAGCTTGTCAATTCTTTATCAAATAGATCCTTTGGTTCCGATGCGCCCCTTATTGGTGAAATTCCTTCTTTGCTATATTCACCTTTTAGCCTTTCTATGACATATTCTCTAGATATCTTTTGTGGATTGCTTTCCCATATTGTTATTAATTCATTCCATAAATCCATAAGTATTGATTTCCTTTTTTTCAAATCTTTGCCATCCAATTCCAATTTTTACACCCTTGATATATTTCCTTTATATTCATATATAATATATTGACAGCAAAATAAATATACTTTAGCGGTATAAGCTTATATTTTTAAAATCAAAAACCTATTAAGCTTTAAAATATTAAAATGTAAAATTATATTAATATAATTAAAAATTGAGAGAAAATAATTATATTAATGCTGGATCAGAAACTATAAAAACAGCTATTAAGTAATTCAAAAGGTGAAGCGATAATGGATATTTTAGGAGATGCGATAGATACATTAATAGAAGAAAAAAACTTAAGAAAAACCTGGATATTAATGATAATAATTTTTGGTATTGCAGGGGTTGCAATAGTTTTAAGCTATAACTACATAATGAATTCTTTTATTGGCCAGTATTTGCAAAGCCAATCATCGCAAATAAAGCAAATAGAACAAAACTTTGAAGGAGGGAACAGCATTTACTTGTTACCATTTGTTATATTTGGTAATAATATAAAAACTGCAATAATAACATGGTTATCATCACTAACTATTATTATACCAATACTGATTGTGGCCTTTAATGGAGGCTTGGTTGGGTTTGTTTTACCATTGGCACTCCAAACCCAACCCACAGAGCCTTCCCTAGTTATGTTTTATTTATTAGTCCCTCATGGAGCAATAGAAATACCTTCAGTAACATTGGTAGCATCAACTTTTATACTTATGGTAAACAAAGGACCGTTAAAAATGTATAAAAGTTCTTTTGGTTTACTAATTTTATCAATAATACTCCTAGCAGTTGCAGCCGTTATAGAATCATTTTTAACCAGAGTTATAGCATCAATGGTTTATTCTATAATAACGTAAGCAAAACGGTAAGCCAAAATGAAAAAATTAGCTATAATAATGATGATAATTTTAGCTTTAAGCCTAGATTACATAACATATTCCTATAGTTTTTCATTAAACCTACAAAGCGCATCAGAATCAATAAATTTAAGCAACAAAACCTTTTATGTTATAAGCAACAAAAAATTTACATTATTAGCTAATGGTATAGATGAAATTAATATCAATTTAACTTCAAACAAATTATATGTGATATATTATATATACAATAATTCTATATTGTTAATAATGTCATCTCCTAACATTTTTATAAAAATTATTAATATAAGCTATTACAATGATGATGGTGGAGAACTAGCTAAATTATATATTATCACGAATTTAACAAATTTATGTCTAAGAAATGTAATTGTTAATAATTACACAGTTAGCAATATACCTGGTATCAATGAAACATCGCATATATTTATGTTAGAGAATAAATCAACAATTGAAATAAACATGTTAAATTCATTGAACAATATTCTATCTTTTTCTCAAACATCTTGGACTTCTTTTCAATACGAAGGTAACAATAGATTCATCTTTATTACATTCGGAATCATACCAAATAGCACATCATCAATCAGTAATGAGACCAACATAATAATATTAAACAGTTCAACTAATAACTTTATAATTAATAAAAGTAATAAACACAATTATAACATAATATATTATACTTTCCTTATTCTATCTGTATTGACTCTGGCAACTGCGCTGGTGGCAAAATATGTCAATAGATAATGCAATAGAAAGCCTGAAGCAAGGACTTCCAGTATTACTTTATGATTCCTCATCGAGAGAAAGCGAGATTGATATGGTTTTTCATGCATCAAGAATAAGGTCTGATTCTATTTATAAATTAAGAAAAGAAGCCGGTGGATTAGTTTGCTTTGCAACAACATGGAATATAGCTAGAGATCTTGGCCTAATCTGGGGTGATGAACTAATAGCAAAGATTCCAAATTTAAAACCATTAACTGAAAAATTATTATTTTATAAAGATAGGCCAGCTTTTACTATATGGGTTAATCACATAAATGTTAGAACAGGTATTAGCGATAATGATAGAGCATTAACCATGCAAGAACTATACAAGGTAGTTAAACTTCATGCTAATGGAAATGTAAACGATGCAATCAAAAAATTTATCGAGGAATTTCAAGCTCCTGGTCATGTGCCATTACTTGCTGCAAGAAATTTAAAAGAAAGAAAAGGACATACGGAATTGAGCATTTCTTTATCCTTGCTTGCAGGAATGGAGCCTGCAACAGCATTTGCAGAAATGCTTGATTTTGGAACTTCATTAAGTTTAGAAAATGCTAGGAAATATGCGAGCAAAATGGGTTATGTTTTAATTAGCGGAAAAGAGGTGATAGAAGCCTGTGAAAGAGAGAAAATGTGTTGGAATAGTTGACACTACATTTTCAAGAGTAGATATGGGTACAATAGCATTAAATGTATTAAAAGACCTTTTGCCAGAATATACAATAATTAGACATACGGTTCCAGGAATAAAGGATCTACCAGGCGAAGCTAAAAGATTAATTGATAGCGGCTGTGATGGTATAATCACATTAGGTTGGGTTGGGTCGAAACAGGTGGACAAGTATAGCTATATTGCTTTATCTGTAGGATTAGTTATGTTATCTATATTAACTGGAAAAATTATAATCGATGTTACAATTCATGAAGATGAAAGTGATGATCCAAAGGAACTTAAAAAAATTGCAATAGAAAGGACTAAGGCGCATGCGGAAAACTTAGCCATATTATTAAAAGAAGGTGGTGAGGCTTTAACAAAAAAGGCCGGCCAAGGTATTAGGCAAGGATATGAAAACGCAGGCCCATTATAGATTTATGTTTTTCTTCCTATCTGAGCAATTAGAGATCCTATGATAGCAAAAATGGAGCCAGCTAACTGCAAATAATTTGGAAATACATGCATTAAAGCTATAGTAAATATAAACGATGATATGGGAGTTAGCATAACAAGACTACTACTCCTTACAGGGCCTATATATTTAACAGCATAAAACCATAAAAGCCATGCCAATATCTGGATTATTAATGTTGTATATATTAAAATAATTATTGATGATACGTTTATTTCAAAATAATGGCTAAGGGGAAGAAACGATATTATTACTGGAAATGAAATTAATGACATATATGAATTTAAAGCAATTATATCCTTATTTGCCAAATGCCTTACAAAATATACTGTCCCGATGGCCCACGAAAATCCACTTAGAAGAGAAAATATAAGACCTATGCTAAATCCAATTGTTGAAATAGCTGTTAAAAGGATTCCAAAAAAACCTGTTATAATTCCAATATATTGCAATAAAGTTATTCTTGATTTTAAATAAAATTTGCTTAATATAACAACAAATATTGGTTGAGTATAAACTAAAACTGCAGATAATGATGGATTCTTTGAATACATTATCCCTAAGTTTAAAAATATTAAAAAGAATGCCATATTTAATAAACCAGCTATAGTTTCCTTAACCCCATAAATTATTTTCCTAAATATTATTAATAATACTATTCCCCCGACCAAGGCTCTTAAAGCTGATATATAAATTGGAGAAATGAATTTTTCTAATATTTTTGTTACTGAATAGGAAGACCCCCATATAAATATCACTGCCATTATATATAGATATCCTTTTGCATTATCGTTCATTATTATTTTCCCCAAAAGAGTTAATATTATAAAAAATATAAATTTATTTTTATATAGACATGGATTTGAAAAAAGGAAAACTTAGCTCTTTATTGCAGGAATGATATCCATTATAGAAAGCTTTAGAAACTTTAATTCATAATAAAGATTAAAAAGGTTTATAAAAAGAAGTTCAAATGAAGTGCAATAGTGACTGAAATGTAAGCATGAATATGGAAAATATATCTATGATGCGCATGAGATAAAAATTCTTTAGCAGTATTAACAAGCATGCCTAAATATAAAGACATAAATAATGCTAAAAGCTCTGTTAATAACGATTAACCATATGATAAAGTAAAAACAAGCCTCTCTCTTCAGACCAGCAATAGTCGAATCACCTTTTTATATAATTCTTTAAAATATGAAATCTTATTTTTTAAAAAAGCATATAAGCTAGAAGAATTAATTTAATCTTTGAAGAGATGAAAAGCAATGAAGGTACTAATAATAAGAGCTGAAAAAGGAAGCATAATATCAAGTGAAATTAAAGACGGCGAAATAGCAAAAATAGTCAAAAACAAGAGTGAAGATGCAATGAAAGAATGGAATCCAGAACTTAGCGATTTTATTGTTTTAAAGGATGAAAGAGAAGTTGACTTTCCCTTGCCATTAAAGCCTGAATTGGTAGATATTATGAGAAATATTGGTTCATTGAGTAGAACATCAGACAAGGCCATTGCAAGGTTTCCCATTTATACTATAAGCTTTGAAAACATGATGATAAGTGAAGATAACTACGTTGAGCACAAGATTTATTTAATAGCGCCTTATATAAACGATGATATAAAAATAGAATTGGAAAAAGAAGCAACAGAGATAACAACGGAAAAAACAGGGCCAGAAGGCATTGAAGAAGAAAAAGGCGATGAAGAAATTTAACTAGCGGTGTATATTTTGTCATTATTTTCACTTAAGCCGTTAATAGATTCAGTTATAATGCTTTTTGTAGTATTAGATCCATTTACTGTTATCCCTTTTTATATACCAACAGCTAATTTATTGCCAAAGGATAAAAGACCTAAATTTTTAAGAACTCTCATAATTGCAGCAGTTTTCATGCTATTAGCATTTGTTATAATAGGCGAATACGTGTTTCGTATCTTAGGTGTTACATTTAATGATTTTAGGTTGGCAGCCGGATTAATTTTACTTGTTTACGCCATAGCCAGCCTATTTGATATTGAAATAGGTGCTCCAAAAAACAATCCAGAGAATATAGAAAAAGAAGCAATAGTACCTTTAGCTACTCCTTTATTAGCAGGCCCGGGAAGCATTTCAACCGTTTTATATATAAGATATGCTTATGGCTATCCAATAGCATTAATAAGCATCTTTGTTAACATAATATTAGCTTACTTAATTTTATATGCTGGGCAATATATAATGAAATTGTTAGGTGAGCATGGAGCCCTACTCATAGATAAATTTATGAGCCTAATACTAGCAGGGTTTGCTATAAGCATTATAAGAGCTTCGCTCGTAGGCATGTGATCTTTTTGAAGGGTTTGTCTTTAAGCTATTTGTTCTCCAATCTATTTAATTAAATTTTGTTTAATAATAAAAAATATAAAAAAGGTCTAGTACTCATTAGAACAAATACTTGAAGTTTAATTTTCTAATTTGCCCTTACTAAGAATTTATCTTTACTTTATCACTTTATTATATAATTTACAAGACTTTTGTTTATTAGTCTTTTTTGTTAGCCTTGCTTCATGACTAAAAGCTCAGATTTTCTTCTCTTATAATAAAGCTACCTATTTTTAATTGTTAACATTGCCAATTATTTGACCAAGGTAAACAATATCTATAAATTAAATTGCTTATTTTAACTATCTCTTTAATATTTACATCTTTCATATCAAATAAAAAGCCTATTGGGCATCTTTCTTTGCAATTGATTTCATATGACAAACCTTTAAATTCTATCTTTATTACATTTCTTTTTCCATATATTTTAAATTTATTATTGTTGAACCAATCTTTTTCCTTAGAATATAATAGGTTTACACTTAAATCCTTTGGAGGCTTTTTTAGCTTTGCTGAAATCGAAGCCATATCTATTGCTTTTTTAATTTCATATACGCTTCCTCTAGCTTTTACACTAACTTCCCCAGTTAATATAATACTAATCCCTGCCTCATAGGACAAAAACGTTGCAAGCCCATTTAAACCTATAGAGTCTACATCTGATAGCTCTTCCACATTATTTAAGCCTATCATAATTGGTGCATTTATTTTATTTGCTAAATCTCTAGCTTTAATTAAGCTATTTAAAAAACCAGGATATATTGGAGGCATCCCCAAAGGATCCAAAATAATTTTAGCCCCATTTTTTATCAAAGTATTAATTTTTTTAACAATATCACTATTTATTTCGTTAATTACAACAACACTTGCTTTATCCTTTATTAGTTCTTTCTTTTCTAAATATTCTTCTAAAGTAAAGCTCATTATTATATCTATATCCTTGCTGAACTTTTCTAAAATAATAGGTGGAGCATCTAGTCCAATTGGTACATTTAATTCATTTTTTAGCAAGTTTATTAAATTTTTTAAATAACCTAATTCCATGCCTGGAATATATCCGATAACAATTGCACTTGAACCATCATCAACATAATTTTTTGCTAAATCTAAAATCGATTTATAATCATATTGATTGTTTAAAAAAACTTCAGAAAATATTATCATAGGTGGAGGTCTTAAAGGTATTCTCAAGTTTTTTATTTTATAAATAAAATTATTTTGTTCATTTACTTCCAATAATATCTTATTATTTATTTCTTCATTTATATCTTTAAACTCTTTTTCTACAGGGTTCTTTGGGCTAAATTTTTTTGGATCCAAATAAAACAAAAATTTGGCTAAACAATAATGACTTTCAGTTCCTTTAACAATCTTTCCTCCGTAATCGGAAAAGTCCCATATCAAATTACCTGGAACTATTATTACATCATAAGATTCCCAATTTTTTGGTAAGTTTTTTATTATTTCATCTTTACTTAAATAATATAAATTTTTAATTTCTATAGCATCAAAACAAAAATTCAATTTATTTAAATTAGATAATAAATTTATTATTTCATCTTTATGAATTGTAGAGACAAGCAATATTTTTGTCTTACAATTGCTCAAATTATTAGCAACTCCTTTTCTATTTTTCTATTTTCTAAACCAAGCCAAGAGGTGTCAAATTCAGTATTATCATAAAGTATTGTTATATCTTTTCCAAGGGCTAAAGAAGCTGTAATTCTACCTATTGCGTCTCCCTTCATTATTCCGCTCCCACTAGTTCCTGCAGATATTAATAAGTTGCTATTAAATGGCTCATAAATTATTGGTTGTCCATCAAAGCTTATATCATAATGGCCAGCCCATGATGAGTATGGATATTGATCCTTTAACTGGTCAAAATATAAAGAAACAACTGGTAAAATACCATATGTATAAAAATTCTCTTCTGAAGAAGGATTATCATCCAATTGAATAGGTCTACCCAATTCATCGCTTAATCCAATCCAAAATGTTCCTTCACTAGGGTTAGGTCGTATGTATACTCCCTTGGGTAATATAGTAAAAGGCATAACGTTGTCTTTATTAAAGCCTTTAGCGTATAACAAATCTTTTAAATTCGGATTATTAGCCTTTATAGAAAAAAGCTGTCTTTTTTTAGGCCTGCTATATGTATCAAAACCTATTTTGTTTAGATATAAGTTGCTCCATGCACCTAAAGATACTATTACTTTTTTATTCGCCTTTACTATATCACCATTATTTAATTTCACTCCTGTTATTTTTGATTCCTGCCATGGAAAGGGTTCGCCTTCTATACCAAGGGGTCTACTCGGCTCAACTAAAAAATCTTTAATCCCTATACCAAAATGAAATTCAACACCATAATCTTTTAGTTTGTTATAATAATAGTTTATAATTTTTTCTGGATCTAAAACTCCTGCATTTTGGAAAAGATAGGATTTATAGATATCTGATGCATCTATTAAGGATGCCTCCTCAAAACTTGAAACACTGGATCTCATATGTAAATTCCTTTCAAGCAAATCATTTTCTATTTCTCTATACTCTATCCCCATCTTTTCTGCAACTTCTATCCCCATTTCTATTTTGTTAAACTCCTTTTTGTCTAAAGCAAATAGATAACCTATTTTTCTCATTCCAAGATCTATGTTTTTATTTACTTGCAAATCGTAATAGAAATCGATGCTTGATTTAGATAGCATTATATTTATTTTACTTGTAAAAGCCGCTCTAAATGCAGCAGCACTTTTAGATGTATCTCCTGCACCCGGTCCATCAGCCTTATCTATTATTAAAATAGAGGACCCACTATTGTTTTCGATTATATGATATGCAGTAGCTAATCCCACTATACCAGCACCTGTTATTATAAAGTCTGGCAATATTTCACCCCATGATTAAAAAGTTTATTTGGATTTAAAAGCATAAAGCTATAAAGATATTAAAATTATTAAAAATTATTTATTTTCTTTAAATATATAAATGGGATTCCTTTTACTTGATGAATATAAAACTAATATACCTTCCTTTTCTAATTCATTTAATAATCTTCTAGCAGTTGAAAAAGCTATATTATATGAGTTTGTAAGTTTATATGGGGTTACATAGTTCATCTTTGGTAAATCTTTCTTAACTCTATTTATTAATTCCAGACTTAAATCAAATGCATTTACTTGTTTCTTCTCTTCTTTTGCCTTTGCTTGCTTAACTGGCTTTTTTCCTGCTTCTTTAGACAAACCGACCACCTCAAACTTCTCCTTAACTACAAATTAAAAAATTTATTTAAAAAGATATAGTTGTTGCTCCCCTTCCTTCTTCCCTTCTTTCTTCATTTATATCTCTAAATCTTACAACTATTGGGTTAAGTCTGCCCTCCTTTGAAAGCTCGTCTATCGTCTTTCTCATCTGCGTAGTATGGCCTATATCCATCTTTAATATTTCTTGCAACACATTAATTGTTTGATCCCACACTTGTATTAACAGATCCTTCGGAGCATTTGTAGTAATAAATGGATCTTGCAACCAATCATCGAAGGCTTTTAAGGTTCTTATTATATGATTAAATGCTATCCTTGTGTGAATTATTATATCAAGCCTATCAGAATCTCTAACTTTAGGATAGCTTTCTTTAAATGAGTCTAAAACTGCTTGTTGCATAGTAATCCATCTATCTAAGTTTTTTAAAAAATCATTTATATCTTGTCTATACTGAGACATATTTACACCCTCAACTAATCAAGTTAGAATCTAAACCTATTATGCGTAGATATTTCCTTAAAACCTTAATATTTATAATAAAATCTAAATACCTTAAAAAGATCTCACAGCTATATTAATTAATAAATACCTTAAAGTAAATAAAGTTAAAGGGTAAGAAAATGAAAGGCTGGAATGGTAAAATACTATGGATAGACTTAAATAGAAAAGAAACAAAAAGTTTTGAATACCCAAAAGAGTGGGCTCAAGAATACCTAGGTGGAAGAGGTTTAGCTGTTAGAATACTGTGGGAATACAATCCGCAAGGAGTAGATCCTTTTTCACCTGAAAATCTATTAATATTTGCGATAGGTCCATTAACTGGATTACCTATACCCAGCAGCGGTAAGTTGCAAGTAGCATCGAAAAGTCCATTAACTGGAGGCTATGGAGATGGAAATATTGGAACAATGTTTTCTGTAGAAATGAGAAAATCAGGATTCGATGCAATAGTGTTTCAAGGCAGATCAGAAAGACCTATTTTACTAAATATAGAAAACGATAAGGTTTCTTTTGAAAGCGCAGAAGATCTGTGGGGTTTAAACTCGTGGGATACTGAGGCTAAACTAAGGAAAAGATTCGGTAGATTTGGAGGCATAGTAGAGGTTGGTAATGGAGGGGAGAATTTAGTAAGATTTGCAACAATTATGAGCCAAGAAGGTAGAAGTGGAGGAAGACCTGGTATAGGTGCAGTAATGGGCTCTAAGAAAATAAAGGCCGTAGTTATAAAAGGAACAAAGAGTATTGATCTATATGATGATAAACTATTAAAGATAGAAGGAGCTAAAGCATTAAAAGAAGTTAGAGAAAGACCTGGATATAATTTTTGGATGAGAGAAGGTACAATGGCAACAATAGATTGGGCCCAAGAAGAAAGCGTTTTGCCTACTTTTAATTTTAGTGAAGGGATCTTTGATGATTTTAAAGGAATAGATGGATATACAATGGAGTCCATTAAAGTAGAACAAAGAGGATGCCCTAATTGCAATATGTTGTGTGGAAACGTAATAGTAGATTCAGAAGGATATAAAAGTGAACTAGACTATGAGAATGTTGCTATGTTAGGAAGCAATATTGGAATGGCTAAACTAAAGGAAGTGGGAACACTAAATAGGCTTGCAGATCAATTGGGGATTGATGCAATTAGCTTAGGTAGCATTCTAGGATGGGCCACCGAAGCAAGCCAAAGAGGTTTATTAAGCGGGATCGATGATAGAAAAATAGAATGGGGGGACTTCAAAACTTATCAAGATCTTATAAATGAAATTGCATTTAGAAAAACCAAGCTTGGAGATTTACTAGCAAATGGAACAAAGGGTGCTTGCAAAAAAATCGGTGGTTGTGATTTTGCAATTAATTCTAAAGGCTTAGAAGTAAGTGCTTATGATTGCCATACAGCTCCTGGCATGGCATTAGCGTTTTCAACAAGCCCTATTGGAGCACACCATAAAGATGCATGGGTAATTAGCTGGGAAGTACAAAATGATAGATTCTCGTATTCAAAAGAAAAGGCTGCAAAAGTTATAGAAATGCAAAGAATTAGGGGGGGTATGTTTGAAAGTATAACAACTTGCAGATTACCATGGGTTGAAATAGGCCTAAGCCTTGAGCATTATCCATTGTTATTACAATATGCAACAGGAATAAAATATACATGGGATGACATATACACAATTGCAGACAGAATATATGCTTTAATAAGAGCATTTTGGATCAGAGAATTCAATGAATGGAAGAGAGAAATGGATATACCTCCCGAAAAATGGTTTAAAAAACCATTAACAAAAGGTCCATTAGCAGGAGGTAGGTTGAGCTATGAATCGTTTAACCAGCTTTTAGATTACTATTACGATATAAGGGGCTGGGATAAAAATGGGGTACCAAAAAAAGAAACGTTAAAAAAATTAAACTTGGAATTTACAATACCAACACTAGAAAAAATAATTAAATTAAGCTAAGATTTAAGAGAACTTTGAAGCGGCCTCTCCAGCAATTTCTTTATACCTATTTCTTACAGTTACCTCAGTAACCCCAGCGACATGAGCTACTTCCTTTTGAGTCCTTCTTAGTCCATGCTTTAAAGCTGCTAAGTAAACAGCAGCTGCGGCCAGACCGCTAGGATCCTTACCAGCTGTTGTTCCTTTATTTCTTGCATCTCTGAGTATTTTTATTGCCTCAACAGCAACATAATCAGGTAATCCTAATGCACTTACAATTCTATTAACAAAAAGTTCAGGTTCAATTACTGGTATATCGACTTCCAAATCTCTAACTAATAACCTATAGCATCTAGCAATTTCTCTTTTAACATCATTATCCTTTATAGATAAATGTTTTGCTATTTCATCTATTGTACACGGCATTCTTAATTTACGGCATGCAGCATATAATGTTGCTGCAACAACACTTTCAATGCTACGCCCTCTTGTTAAACCTTTTTGAGTTGCATCCCTATACATCTTCGAGGCCTCTTCTCTAACTTTATTTGATAACTCCATATGTGTAGACAATTCATCCAATATTTTTAATGCCTGATTAATATTTTTCTCTAAGCTACTTAATGTTCTACCCATCCTAAAACTTCTTTGCAATCTAAGCATATCTATTCTCCTAGATAAACCCCTAATCTTCTTCCCACTACCTTCATGAAAACTGCCAATATATACATCAATACCCATATTTGGTTTCGATAAAGAAATAGGACCTCCAACTCTTGTTCTTCTGGCTTTTTCATCCGGTGTATATGCACGCCATTCAGCTTCATCACCAATAACCTGCTCTTCTATAACTTCACCTGTTTCTAAACAAATTCTAGCTCCCATATTGGCATCATAAATTATCTTATCTGGAGGGCATTCTACCTTATTGGATTTTTTCTTAGAACCTTCGGATTCTGACATTCATATCACCAGACCTTTTAAATGTTTCCCTCGTATAAATGTTACGCAAAGCTTATATATTCATATCGAATTGTAAATTAGAGAAATGATAAAAATTTAGTTATAAAAGCTTAATAGTATTTTTCCTTACAAATATTTTTAGAAAAATGTAGAATTATAATTTAATTAATAAAACCCAAATAAAAAACGGGAGAGAAAAATGCTATTAGCTACATGGAGGGAAATCGCTAGGACTATTAAGAGATCCGACATAGTAATTGAAGTAACGGACATAAGAGATCCTATTAGCACGAGAGCTAAAAGGGTTGAAGAATTTGCAAAAACTTTTGACAAAAAACTAATTTTAGTATTAAACAAGGCAGATCTAGTCCCTTATGAAATAGCCGAGCAATGGGTCGAGAAGTTTAAATCTTATGGATTAAATGCTATTTATTATTCCATATGGAGGAAAAAGGATAAGAGAATTTTATTGAATTTAATTGAAAATTTATCTTATAAGAAACCAATAGTTGTATCATTAATTGGTTATCCAAAAACAGGAAAATCGAGCATTATAAATTCTTTAAAAGGGAAGAAAAGTGCTCCAACAAGTCCTATACCAGGAAGCCCTGGATATACTAAGTCATTTACTATCTATAAAATAAGCAATGGAATTTATATATTAGACTCTCCAGGAGTTTTTCCAATAGAAGGTGGATATCCTGAATCTATAATTAGAGGAAGAGAAGTTGATGAAATTAATGATCCTGTAAAGCCAGCAATAGCACTAATAGAAAAAATCCTTAAATTTAATCAAGATGCATTTTTAGAGGCCTATAATATAAACGAAACAGACCCATATAAGATTTTAGAAAAGCTTGCATTAAAAAGATCATGGATCTACAAGAAAACAAAAGAACCTAATATCGATGAAGCTGCAAAAACTATAATAAGAGATTATCATAAAGCAAAAATAAAATTTTTTATAAGACCTCTATAAACAATTTCATTTATTTATTAAGATTACAAATAGTGAAAAGTACAACCTTAAAATCCAAAGAGAAAATTAATAAATAAGACCAATATGAACTGTAAAAATACTTTTATAATTAGCTTCTAGTCCTAACGATTTTAGCTTTACCCATTATCACCCAATATTCAACTTCAACTCCTGGTTTAAGTTTATCTAGCAATTCTGGCTCATCTGTGGGCTTCTCTACCTCTATTGTATCGTATGTTTCCATATCCATAATTTGTAAATTGCTTCCCAAATCAGCTAAAACTTGACCGTTCTTCTTTTCTATAATTGGAACCTGAACCTGAGTATCTGATGGAGCAATCAATGTTTTCTTTTGCCCAGTAAATAAACTAACAGCTACTACATGAGCCTTAGCACTTCCATGTTTTCCCGTTTTTGCCTTAGTTATTTCAACTATTCTGCATGGTTCATCATCTATTATTACATAGCTTCCTTTTTTCAGATCTCCAAGTGTTGCGAATTGCACACTCATTTACTTTCACCGCCAATATTCTATATTTAGATTAGAACTAGCTAGCTTTAAAAATTAACCTTTTAGCTTGATTATTCAATTTTTATCATAAATATTTAAAAATTTTAATTATATATCTCAGTAAAAACAAATAGTAAGAAACTATTGCGTTTGAAAATTTTTTTATAACAGAGCAATAAATATAAGAAATAACATCTGAATTTTAATTTTTACTATTTATTTTAAACAGATATTATGTTTGATTTGGCTAAGGCATTGTTTATTTTTTCATAGGATTCATAATAAGTTAATGAGTCGGGAAGGCATTTAATACACATTGGAGTTAATGCTACATATCCTTTTTTAACAAAAAATACATCACTATTTATATCTCCTCCATTATATGCACTGTTAAGGTCGTCAGTGCTCCATCCCATAACATGAAAAATGTTTTCATTAGAATCTACATAAACATCCAAATTAGTTTGCCATGATATCTTTGCAATTTTTATACCTATGGGCCTTGTTGGAGGAAAATTTATATTAATTAAATCTAGCTTAGGGTCTTCCATAATTATATCAAAAGTATCTTTTATTATAATAGATGTTAATTTAGCTGACTCCTTCAACAGATCTTCTTGCTCTTTATTTTTTATACCTCTTAATATAGCAAAACTAACAGCAAATGACTTATAGCCGAACAATACTCCTTCCAATGCTCCTCCTATTGTACCACTTGTAAAGAAATCCATTAACCCCATATTTGGACCTATATTTATACCTGAAACAACCAATTTTATATCAACATCTTTTAGTAAATGCCTTATAGCTATTGCAATCGCATCAGCTGGTTTACCATCAATCGCCCATGACTTTTTAGCATTTTGTAAATCCCTTTTCTCTACCCTAACCTCAAAAGAGTGAGATTTTCCTGAACCGCTGACTTGATTTTTTGGAGCGACAACATAAATATTAAATCCTATTTTGTTAAGTTCTTCTGCTAGAAACTTAAGTCCTATGCTATCTATACCATCATCATTTGTTATCAATATTGAATTTCTCATTAGCTATTCACCGAGCTTGCTATTAGCAATAATTAGTTGTTTTGCTACATATTTATATTTATTCTACTTCTGCACTATAAAATTAATTCAAAACTCTACAGCTTATTTAAATTTTGTATTAATAATTGTATAATAATAGTTAAAAATATTAGTCCTTAAAAACATAGATAGCAAGAGGCGCGAGTGAATTGCAAAATGAGAAAGAACCGTTTTTATTTAAAAGTTTTGATAAAGTAATTGGGATAGCTCACAATCTAAATGAGCTAAAAAATGAAATGGAAAGACTGTCAAATTTAGATCCCTCGGCAGTTAACTATCACTTAAAAGAAGGGCACATCGTTAATTGGTTAAAATATTTAGGGGAAGAAGAGATAGCAAAAAAACTAGAGGGTATTGATAATGTTAAAGAGGCATTAAATGTACTTACCTATAAGCAAGAAAGCAAAAAACAAGAAGAAATACAACAAACATGGCAACAAGCTACTAAAGGAAGAAAAAGAGGAAGTAAAAGAAAAAAGCAGAATATGCCATAATTATCCCTTTAGAGCATAAGCATTTTTATTTATAAAAAAGCATATTATTTTCTCTTTTAAACTGTTTTGGTCTTCATAAAAATTTATAATTATACTACACCAACATTAAGAGAGGATTTTAACATTTAGTGGGTGATAATATGACAAATCTTAATAGCATAACAGAAAATATGCTTTCACTTTACGATACCTTTCCACACCAGATCAAGTATGGCTTTGAAAAAGGATCTTCTATAAAGTCTTTAGGAAATAAATTTGATGGTATTGTTTTATGCGGTATGGGGGGTAGTGGAGTAACAGGAGATTACATCAAAGCATTAGCATTAAACTCAAGAATTAATGTTCCAGTTGAAGTCATTAAAGAGGAATCGTTACCAAGCTGGGTTAATAAAAATTATTTGGTAATAGGGGTAAGCTATTCTGGAAATACGCACGAAACACTATCATGTGTTAGAGAGGCCTACAATTTAAATGCTAAAGTAATAGCCATAACAAGTGGGGGAAAACTAGAAAAGCTTGTAACTGAAAGGGGTTCTCCTATAGCGTTAATAGAAAAGAACTATTATCCAAGAACAGCTATGGCAGAACTGGTTTCGACCACTTTAGGAGCCTTAAGGGCACAGGGAATTAATCTAATAAGCGATAATGATTTAGAAGATAGCATAAATGTAATTAAGGAAACATCAAGAGGTGAGGGCTTAAATATTGCAAACAGCTTAGCAAATGATGATCTGTATATAATTTCAGGTTGTGGAGATTATGAAATTTTAGCCAATAGATGGAGACAAGAATTTAGTGAAAACACAAAGGCCATAGCAAAAACTGAAGCATATCCAGAAAGCGCGCATAATGATATAGTAGTTTGGCAGAAAAATCAAAATCTTAAAATAGGTTATATATTGTTTGAATCTGAAGGAAAACTATGCTCTATCCTGACAAATCTTTTAAATGAAATATATATTAGGCAAAATAAAACTTTGGTTAAAATATCTCCAAGAGGCAATAATCTATTTTCAAAGCTAATGCAAGGCTCTCTATTAGCAGGTTATGTTTCGGTATACCTTGCAAAAATGAAAGGGGTAGACACAACAGATACATCAATAACAGGAGAATATAAAAAATCATTAGAAAAGGCAAATTTAGTTTAATATTAATAAATAATTTAACGTTTAAATAATTCTTTTTCTTATATAAAAATATATTAATCTTAATCAGTATTTAGTAGCAATGGTGCTTAAAATATTGCTAAGAGGAAGTAATGAAGAAAGCCTGGGGCTATTTCCATACAAAGCTATGATTCTCGATAATGTTCATGGATTTATACCAATAAATTTGGGAGAGTATTGGATACTTCAAACGCCATTTATGAGAAGGCTTCATAATATAAAGCAGCTTGGTGCAAACTATTTAGTTTTTCCTTCTGCAAAACATACAAGGCTTGAGCACTCTTTGGGTTGCATGCACATAGCATCTAGAATGGCAAATAAATTATTAAATGATGCATTATCCGAAAATAATTCGAAGCTTTGCGCAGCATTATTTAATAGCTGTAATGAAACAGCATATAATTCTTTTATACAAGTAGCTAGACTTTCCTGTCTATTGCACGATTTAGGACATTTAGCATTTAGCCACATGATAGAATCAGGCATAAAAAACATCTTAGTATATTCAAACGAGGACATATCATTAGACCAAAATATATCGAAAAAGCTATCAAAAATATATTCTGATATGGTTTTAATAGGTGGTAAGGTACACGAATTTTATACATATTATTTTATAAAGAAGCTATCAGAGCTTGCTAGCAATGAATTGGCAAATGATAAAAATTTGAGTAGCTTGAGCAGTTTAATAGAAGCATCTCTTGCATCGCTGTTCCCCAAAGAAAAGTGTGATGAACTAGAAGATCTTGGATTATCTTGCAATGCAGCAAAAATTATTAAAAGTATAATATCAAATGAAATTGCTGACGCAGATAGGTTAGATTACCTACAAAGAGATGCCATGGCCACAGGGATAGTTTATGGGAACATCGATATAGATAGGCTAATATATGGAATAAAGCTTGGTTTAATGCAAAATGATCAAAAAGATGAGGTACCTTTCTTAACTCTCGATATGAAAAGCATGCCAACATTGGAAGATATATTCGATGCAAGATATAAAATGTACAAATCTGTTTACTTTCACCATAAATCAATTGCATTAAACAAATCCGTAGAAAAATTTGTAAACGGTTTAGCCGATGAGTGGGATAAAGTAAAACTACAATTGTATGAAGATATAGATATAGCAGATTTCTTAGATCCAAAAGTTCTTTCAGAAGCTATTAAAGAGAATAAATATTACTTCGATGATAATGAATTAGACTCAATGATAAAAATTTCGTCAAATAAAGGATCAGATGTATTAAAAAGGTGGGCATTAAGTCTATTAAATCGTAGAGAACTATTACCCTTGTCTTTATTTAAAAGACCCGAACAAGTTATGATAATTGCATCTCAAATCTTAGAAAAAAATGGAAAACAAGCATCAACAGAAAATATAAAAAAATTAATAAAAGGATTTAATAAGCATTTATTGAATGAGCACATAAAAAGCATTTCTGATATAGATGCAATAAAAATAGATTACTATGATGAGGAAATAATTAATGAGTCTAAAATTAATGAAGCTTCTCAAAATATATTTAATTGGAAAGAATCGATGTATATAAGAGGCTTAGTACAAACCGGTTCAATTCCAGTATTGCTTGTGTATATCTATTCTGATAGCATAGAAGACCACAAGAAGCTTAAGAATAATATAGATAAAATAAGAAGCAAAGCTGTTAACGAGCTTTCTGAAATATTTTCGAATAAAGCGAAGGAAATTTAAATACTTCTCGCATAATAAAATATTTTATTATTCAATTAAAAGTTAAATTAAACTTAGCATGATCTTTCTATAACATTTAATACTTGCTTACTGATTTCATTGCTAGGCATTAATCCAAAGTCTATCTCATCTATAATCTCTTTAATTTCTTTTTGGTTTAAATATAAAAATAAAGATATCTTTCCTATCCATGAGTTATTGCTTGAAAGCTTTTTCAGATACTCAGATATTAAATTAATGTTTTTAGATCCAGTCTTTTTAACAATAGCATAAATAATTGCTGCCGGCCTTTCTTTTTCCAATATCCACGACGGTTCATCTATCATTAACTATCTCCAGATAATCTATTACATGTATTACCTTATTTTTTATAAAGGCTGATAATACCAAAGATTATTAGGTAGTAATAAAATAAATAGGGATAAAAATGAGAAGCGAAGATTTGTATAATGAAGCATTAAATTATTTTCCTGGAGGGGTTAATAGTCCTGTTAGAGGGGCTGTAAAACCATTTCCATTTTTTGTAAAAGAAGGAAAAGGACCTTATCTATATACCGAAGATAATGTTAAGTTGATAGATTATGTCCTAGGTTATGGACCATTAATTTTAGGTCATAGACCAGAATCTGTTTTAGAGAAAATTAAAGAGCAACTTGACCATGGTTGGCTATATGGTGCACCAAATGAAAATGAGCTAAAACTAGCAAAAAAAATTCTGAAATATATAATGCCTGATGGAAAAATAAGGTTTGTAAATTCAGGAACCGAAGCAACAATGGCTGCCATCAGGCTTGCTAGGGGCTATACAAGAAGAAAATTTATAGTAAAGTTTGATGGTTGTTATCATGGTGCCCATGATTCTGTATTAGTTCAAGCGGGTAGCGCAGCGACAGAGTATGGGGTGCCTAATAGCAACGGTGTCCCTAAAGAAGTTGCAAACCTAACCCTAATCGCTAAATACAATGATATTTTATCTGTAGAAGAGATATTTAATAAGCTAGGCGATGAGATAGCAGCAGTTATAATCGAACCTGTAATCGGAAATATGGGAGTTATAAAGCCTGAAAAAGAATTCCTGCAAGGAATCAGAAAAATAACTAAAAGCCATAATACTCTTTTAATATTTGATGAAGTTATAACAGGATTTAGAATTTCAATAAAAGGAGCCCAGGAATACTTTGGTATAAATGCAGATATAGTAACTTTAGGAAAAATTATTGGTGGTGGATTTCCTGTTGGAGCAATTGTTTCAAGCAAAAATATAATGGACTCTCTAACTCCATCTGGTAATGTTTTTAATGCAGGCACGTTTAATGGTCATCCAATAACTATGGTTGCAGGATTAGCTACTCTGGAAACCATTGAAAAAACAAATGCAATAAAAAAAGCTTCTTTGGCTGCAAAAATGCTAGAAGAAAAAATAAATGAAATAGTAAAAGATTATCAAATAAATAGAGTTGAAAGCATGATGCAGATATTTTTTGCCAACGAACCAATCAACAATGCTGATGATGCTAGAAAAGCAAGCAAAGAAAAATATACCAAATTCCATGAATTTCTTCTTTCAAAAAATGTTTTTATTCCACCAAGTCAGTTCGAAACAATATTTACTAGTTCAGAGCACAATGATAATGTTATTGATATAACAGCAGAAAAAATGAAAGAAGCAATTAAGGAAATTTCTTAGGTGAAAAAATGAAAATAAAAGTTGCTTCAAGAGGGAGCAAACTCAGCATAAAGCAGGTGGAAATATTTGAAAATTATATTAAGAGATTTATGCCTGATCTAGAAATGGAAAAAATAATTGTAAAAACTAAAGGCGATATAATACATGACAAACCTCTTTATGAAATTGGGGAAAAGGGTATTTTTGAAAAAGAAGTTAACAACATTGTAATCAATGATAATGCAGATATAGCTATACACAGCATGAAGGATCTACCCAAGGATATTGATCCCAAACTAGATATAATTATGGTTCTTCCCAGAGAAATTCCTAACGACTCCTTAGTTTTTACAAATAAAAAAATTAATAGCATAGGTGATATACCAGATAGTTCTATAATAGGAACATCAAGCATCAGAAGGGCCTCTTTTATTTTGCATTATAACAATAAGGTAAAAATTAAACCGATAAGAGGCAACATAGATACAAGACTTAAAAAGCTATACAATAATGAATATGATTTTATAATAATGGCAGAAGCTGGTTTAATAAGATTAAATTTGAACCCTAATAGAATAATATTGCCATTAGATCAATTTCCTCCAGAGCCTAATCAAGGTATCATAGCTGTTGTAGGAAAAAAAGGTGATAAGATATCTGATATTTTATCAAAATATAGCGATAAAAATACTTATTACGAGGCCGTAGCTGAAAGGGAATTTTTAAAAGAAGCCCAAGCGGGTTGCCATTCTCCAATAGGAGCTGTAGCTAGATTACACAATAATATGATTACATTGATTGCGGCAATTGCATCGAGAAATGGTAAAAAAATGTATCTGCTTAGATTTAAAGATTACAAAGAAAATGCCAGTAAATTAGGGCAAGAAGCAGGAAATATAATATATGAGTTAATTGAAAGGGTGTCAAATAGTTGAACTGCAAGGTTTATATAGTTGGTGCTGGTCCTGGAGACCCTAAACTTATAACTTTAAAAGGGCTAGAAGTAATAAAACAAGCTGATGTAATAATATATGATAGGCTTATATCAAAGGAACTTCTAAACTACAGCAAAAAGAATTGCGAATTAATATATGCAGGTAAAGGTCCAAATAATCACGTAATGGAACAGGAAGAAATAAACAATACAATTTTGGAAAAATGCAAAGAAGGAAAAATAATTGTAAGATTAAAAGGCGGAGATCCTTATATCTATGGAAGAGGAGAAGAAGAATGTATTTTTTCTATATTAAACGGATTGGGTTGCGAAACAATACCAGGAATTCCATCATTTATTGGTGCTGCGACATATGCTGGAATACCATTAACAAACAGAAAACTCTCATCTAGCATAGCAATTATGACTGGAAAAGAGGCAAAAGAAAAAGAAAGGCCTACAGTAAAAGTAGAAGAATTAGCAAAAAATGCAGATACCTTGGTTATTTTAATGAGTGCATCTAATTTAAAAGAAACTCTAAGAAGGGTTGCAAATATAAGAGGATATGATGAAAAATGCGCTATTGTAATAAATGCTACAACAGAAAATCAAAAAACTGTTATTGGAAATATAGGAGAAATATTAGAAATTTATGATAAAGGAGTGATAAAAAACCCTGCAGTAATTATAATTGGAAAAACAGTAGATATGAGGGATAAATTATGGAAAAAAGAGTAATCCTATATATGGGACCGGAGTTTCCTGAAAAAATAAAAGATCTTGCTGAAATAATATGGACACCTATATTAACTATCAAACCAATAGAAGGTTGTTCTATAAGCTTTATTAATAATTTAGACAATTGTGATTGCATAGCATTTACAAGTCCAAGAGGTCCAAAAATATTAATTGAGGACTCAAAGAAATTTAATTTATTTAATTTAATTATAGAAGAAATTTCTAATAAAAAAATTTCTGCGGTTGGTAAAGAAACAGCAGAATCTGTTTCAAAATACTTGGGGAAAAAAATAGATATAATACCTAAAACCTTTACAGGCTATAATCTTGCTATAGAACTGTCTAGATCAAATTGCAAATGCGTTCTTTTAGCTAGATCCCAACAAGGAATTAAAGAAATTAACTCCGTGCTTAAAAACAACAAAGTTAAATATATAGAGGTGAGCCTTTATGAAGAAATTATTAATAATGAAAATCTAACAAAAATTAGAAACATTCTGAAAGATAAAAAAGTAGACTATATGATATTATCGTCACCATTAATAGCTGAAAATGTGTGCAAAGAGATCAAAGAAATAAATAATGTAAAAATATTTTCTATTGGCATAACAACCTATAGAAAAGCAAAAGAGATTTGCCCAGACAAAAATATTATAGTTCCTGATCAATATTCTTTAGAATCAGTTGCAAGGTTTATACAAAATTATGGGTGAAATAAATGGCCCTTGTATTTCATAAACTGGTATCGGTTCAGGAAGCATTGGATTTAATAGAAAAAGAAACAAATGGAATATCTGTATTAGGTATTGTAGAATCAAATTTGTTCAATTCAGTAAATAAAATTTTGGCAGAAGATATTATAGCTCCTATAGATTATCCACCATTTGATAGATCAACTGTTGATGGTTATGCTGTTAGATCATTAGATGTAGCAGGGGCAAGCGAAATAGAACCTAAAGAATTAGATGTAATAGGAAAAGTAGAGATAGGCATTAAGCCGGAAATAGAAATTAGAGAGGGACAGGCAGTTCAAATATCAACTGGTGCAATGGTACCGAGAGGAGCAGATGCTATTGTAATGGAAGAATATATATCTAGGGAAGGAAATAAAATAAAGATATACAAAATGGTTTCCCCTGGGGAAAACATATCATTTTCAGGTAGTGATATTGCTACAGGAGATGTTGTAATCAGGTCTGGCACTTTAATTACTCCTAGAGAATTGGCAATATTAGCCGGACTAGGCATAAATAAGGTAAAAATATACAGACCTCCTAAGATATCAGTTTTCTCCACTGGAGTTGAACTCCAACCTCCGGGAGAGGAATTAATTCAAGGAAAAGTCTACGATTCAAATGGCTATGTTATAACTTCCATGCTAAAAGAACTTGGAGCTGATGTAGAGTTTAAGGGCATATTACCTGATAACTATGAAGAAATGAAAAAATCTATAGAAAAAGAAATTGAAAAAGTCGATATATTAATCACTACAGGTAGCACATCAGCTGGCTATGGAGATATGATTTACAAGATCTTTAATGATATAGGTGCTAAGATAATAGTTCATGGACTGAAATCTAGACCAGGAAAGCCAACAGCTATAGCTGTTATTGGTAAAAAGATTCTGTTTGGCTTACCCGGATTTCCTCTCTCTGCAATGATGAATTTGTATAACATAGTTGACCCAATAATTAGAAAAATGATGAGAAAAGAGAAGATAGAAGGAAGCAGAGTAAAAGCTAAGCTACCGTTTAAGTTACCTGCTGGAAGAGGTTTTACGGAATTGATTCCTGTCCAGTTGGTTCGAAGGCAAGACGGTTTTTCAGCATATCCTATAATGACTGGTTCAGGTTCAATTGTTGGTATAAGTATTTCCGATGGCTACATAGTTGCAGAAGAAAATAGAGAGTACTTTGATGAAAACGAAGAAACAGATGTATATTTATTTTCTTCATCAATTAAGCCACCAGATTTGACTATAATAGGAAGCAATTGTTTGGGAATAGAGGTTGTATTAAAAGTATCATCAATACAAAATGCAAGAATAATAAATGTTGGTTCAACAGGCGGTTGGATTGCAATAAAAAGGGGGGATGCCGATATAGCAGGAAGCCATTTATTAGATGAGAATACCATGCAATACAATATACATATGCCAAAGATTATGGAAGTTGAAAATGATGTAATCATATATAGAGGTTATTCTAGAAAAATCGGCATTTTAGTTAGAAAAGGAAATCCAAAAAAGATAAATAGTGTTAAAGATTTCCTAAGAGATGATGTTGTAATAATAAATAGAAACAAAGGATCTGGCACTAGGGTTTTACTTGATAAGTTATTAAAGCAATACATAGATAAAAACCCAGAGAAAATAATAAGGGGTTATACATATGAGGTGAAGACTCACTCGGCAGTTGCAACAGCTATTTTACAGGGAAGGGCTGATGCAGGCATATCATTAGAAGCTATGGCAAGATTTTTTGATTTGGACTTTATTCCTATTGGAGAAGAAATATATGATTTTATTGTTAGAAAGGACAAGCTAAATAATCCATACGTGAGTAAATTTTTGTCAGTATTATCAACAAAAGAATTTGCATCAGAATTAGAGAGAAGACTACCTGGGTATAAAGCTTTGCCTAATTCTGGTATGGAAATTTATCCTTAAACATTAAATATATCAAAATGATTTAAATTATTTTATCATAAAAAGCATGCCTTTAACTTTGCTATTATTTCAAAATAAAACAATGCGGGGGGTGGGGTTTGAACCCACGCAGGCCTACGCCAACGGGTCTTAGGCCCGTCCCCTTTGGCCAGGCTCGGGCACCCCCGCGCAATTATATTAAATAACAGGTTACCCTTTAAAGAATTTACTTTCTCTATTTTACAAATTTTTATTAATTATTTTATCATATCATATTTTTACTATAAATTTCTTTTAATATATTATTTAAAAAATTAATGAAATATGGGTTTACATCTGTGTATTCATTTATCCCACAACTGCAATCTCCGTTATAATATCCTATCTCATAAAAATACCCACTTAATTTTAATTTTTGACAAAAATCCTCACATTTTCCTTTAGATGCTATAAAACCATCTAGAGAATTTAATCTCAATATTATTCCTATACAAGTATAATTATAGCATTTACTTATTAAAATCCTTGATTCTTTTTTCACTCTTCTACCTCTAATCCCTTTTCTTTTGATTTGAATAAGTATCTATTTTTAAAATCAGAATTTATTTCTTTTATTTTATTTAAAGCCTCTTTTATCTTTTCAATTGGATTGATTCCCTCATTTAAATCCATATATAAAAATATTCTATCCTCTAATGGATGGGGAACCTCATAATATGCAATATTTACTCCATCAAGTGTTTGAAGAATGTTAGCTAATAAATTACCCATAGTATGATCTTCCCCTTTAATTTCTATTTTATATACACCTTGTTCTGTCTTGCTAATATTAATCTCATTTTCTGGCATGCTCAAACCACCCTGTTAAGCATTTCACATGCATCTTTCCAACTATATTTAGTATATAACTTGTTTTTATTCTCTTCTAAAATTCTAGAAGAGATACCTGCATTTATAACTATATCTAGAGATTTTTTCCTCATTACCAAAATGCATGCCAATAGCTTTTTCGTTGAATTGCTGGCATTAATCCTGCTAATTTTAGTAAATGATTCTTTAACTTCATTAGAAATTTTTTCCAATAAATCTTTGTTTACGCTAGTTATTAAACCATCTTCTTCTATAGCAGTTTTATAACCCAATTTGTTTAAAATAAATCCTATTACTTCTAAATAAGTTTTATTATAGTTACCGAGAATCTTTGACATTTCATTGTTATCATATTTAATGCCATTAATTCTATTTTCACTATAAGGCATTACAATTTCTCTTATCTTCGATTTTATTTCCTTTATATTTCTATTTGAATTAATAAAACTTATTGACATAATATTATTCTCAACCTTAATTATTGCTTCCTGAGAAGATACAATACCACCTATCTTTTTCATAATATTTTCTAAATCGCTTCCCTTCTTTAATTGCAAAACAATCTTCCTTTTTTGGGGTTTCATAAAAAACACCTATGGTGGCATTAATAAAGTTCTCTTTAATTCGATTCTTAATAAACGTGATGATGCCAAATTTGAAATTTTCCTTTTTTCTACATTTCCACACCTTGGGCATTTCATAGTATTATTTTCTCCTGGCAGCATTATAGATCCACATTTCGAACAAGTAGAATAAATAACGCCAAGCTGAGGTCCTTTTAAAGTTAAATTATATGGATTAGTTTGATTTGTAACTTTAGCTAAAATTATATCATTAGGCTTTACAATTTCTTGCAAATCATTATTTTTTTCTAACCCTGCCTGGTTAGACAATATCGAGCCTGATAATGGGCCAGAAAATTCGGCTTCCCATTGTGGTCTTGGATATAAAATAAGCGAGCCATAAATATCTACAAATATTATGTTTTCTCTTACTGTAGAGACAGAGCCCACTACTATACTTCCCTTTTTTGGCAATTTAATTTTCTTTTTCGGATTTATATTTATTATTTTATTGTTAAAATCTATAGATATTTTACCTACCAATGATGATCTAATAAAACCTGTTAAAAAATCAATATAAGTTCCTTCTCCTTCAACAAATTCTTCTTGCTGTGCAACTATTTGCCCTGGAACCACTACACTATCTTTCAAATAATATGACATCCACTTTTACCCTCCTAATTCTACTTCTATGATGAGCCATAGAGGCTACTATCGGGAATTTCCTACTCTTAATTAGTCTCAGCCTGTACCCCCACTTAGAACTAAGTTTTGTGTGGTAGCTTATATTTCCTGACTTAAGTATAGAATAAACTTTATTTGGTTTTTTCGAAAACGCAAACTCCAAAAATTCAGTGTCAGCATTTCTTTTCCAAATACCAAAGGGCGGGTTCATAAAGATAATATCAATTGAACCTTCTTTAATCAATCCTAAATTCTTATTTACATATGTCTTTATAAATATAAGCCTTCCCTCTAAATTAAATTTTTTAACAGAGCCCATACAATCGTGATAAAATCTATCATCTATCTCTAAGGCAATAGACTTTAAAGCACCCATTAAAAGAGAAGCAATAGCTATCCTGCAAGTTCCAGCTCCTAAATCCATTGTAATCGAATTTTCTAATAACCCAGAAAGATATGAGTCTTGAATCATATCAAGTATCAGTTCTGAAGGAGTAGAGTATTGCTCTAGCTCTCTCTTTGGATTAGTTATCTTTGGTATCTCCTTTTCAATTAAAACTTTTAAATTACCAATCATTTTACCACGGGAACAAATATCTATCTAATTTCTTATTTAATGCCATATAAGCTTCTCCAGGAGTTAAAATTGGTTTATCATAATATAAAAGATCATCTATAGGTATTCTTGGGCAGCTGGTAATAGCAAATGCGTCAAACCAATCATTATCTATAGATCTTAATGACAATTCATTTATATTTTCTGCTAAGAGAAGAACATAATCCTTACCTTTAAGCATCTTGATTATAATATTAATAATATATGGTCTATATTGTCCGGTTTTCAAACCTATTATAATTCCCCAATGATTTGCATCCATTGCTTGCGAAACTTTAAATAACCTTTGTTTATAATATTTATAACCAATAGGAGTAAAATCAACAACCCTATTAGAATACAAATCAATTTGTATAACTGGCTTTAATGTAGCTAAATATAAACCCAACGGATGAAATTCTCCTCCTCCTAAAAAGACATATCCTTCAGAATCCCTAAAAATAGATGCCCTAAAATCGCACCCTAAAATTTGACCCGGTTCATAATATGGTTGAAACCCATTAGATTTTTTTACTTTAAATCCCCTTTTTTCTAGTTCATTATATAAAAAACTATATAGATGTGTGTGTTGTGAAGTCAAAGCTATTGATATTGTTCTTAAACTCTTTTCTTTCAATAGCTCTGATGCTTTATCTATAATTTCTTCAGTAAGCTGAAGCTTGCTTAATGCCTTAACATAAATAATTTGCCAATTTCTATTATCTGGATTTACTGATTTACTTGCTAGGTATTCTGGATACGGAGAGTGACCTATATGCATTATTAAATCAGGTTTTATTATTTTAAATATTTGATTATATTGAAGATCGCATGCACCATAAGTATTTTCTATGCTAATTATTGAATCTATTGAAAATCTTTCTTTTACACACTTTGTTATTTGCAAAGAAAACTGTTTCATACCATCTGGTAGCTGAATCAATGCGGTTTTGCCTTTTATATCTACGTCTGGAAAGACTAAAGTATATGGTATGTTACAATCTAAATAAGTTGGCATTATTTAATCTCCTATTATTGCTTGCTTTCAAGGATAATAATTCTTGTCTTTAAAGGAAGTTTAGAAGCACCCCTTCTTAAAGCTTCCTTTAAAGCTTCAATATTGCTTTTCTTCCCCCATATTTCTATTAGCCTGTCTCCATTATCAATTATAGCGGCAACACCTACAGGAGTACCAAACGATAACCTCATTCCATCTTGTAATCTGTCTGCTCCAGCAAAAGCCATCATCTTATTTTCTCTTATTACTTGATGCGGGTATTTAGGCATTCTCATATAATAATTGGAATCACCAACTGTAGTTGATAAATACTTGCTAGTCATAACTCTAGCTGATTCCAAGGCATTAGACCTTATTTGACCTCTTTCCAAAGAAATTAACTCTAGCTTTACTTCATAATTTCTTAACAATTCTTTATTTCCTATCTCAAATTTTGTTATTTTAGGCTGAGGTGCTCCGTGTATATATTCTTTCCTTGTATATGGCTGGCTTGTTATATGTGAATAGCATCTTCCTGGTCTCATTGGCATACTAAATCACCCTAAAGAATATCTTGTAACCAGGCCTTTAAAAATTTGTATAAGTTTATTAGAGTTAAAAATAATTATAAAATTAAAACGATAAAAATAAAAATCTTAATTCAAACCATAAAACAATATAAATTCAATAGATACCAAATTTAATAACCTTTTAAAATAAAAAAGAATTGGTGAGTGTATGTCTACTATTTTGCCTGAAAACATAATTAATTTTTTGAGCAATGAGGTTCCTAAAATTACATCAGAAACTGATACCAAAAATGAAGTACCGAGAGACTTTTTAGAAAAAATGAAGAAGGAAGGGCTATTTAGCTTAAGAAAATATGGACTAGAATCCCTTTATCATGCTGTTAGATTAACATCAAGATACAGCCCAGCTATTGCGCACATAATAATGATAAGTGGTATAGGTTCTTATAAATTAGGTCTTGATAACTCAGTTTTTTCAACTACCATAACTGAGCCTGGTGGGGGAACTGATGTAAAAGCTAATTTAAAAACTATTGCTGAAGAAAATCAAGAAGGAAGTGCAATAATTAATGGAGAAAAGATTTTTGGAAGTAACGCATTATATGCAACCCATTTTATTATACTTGCTCAAGGACCTCAAGGACCAACATTATATTTAGCTGAAAGGCAAAGCAACATAAAAGTAAAGCCCATGGAACTGATTAGTTTCAGAGGTGCAGGGATTTGCCAAGTTTTTTATGAAAATACAAAAGCAAAGAGAGTGGGACAACCTGGTAAAGGCTTGAGAGAGGCTCTAGAATTAATAAACTATGGTAGATTAGGTTATGGTTCAATAGGTTTAGGGATATCTGAAAGTATATTAAATGAACTAGGAAAATCAGCTATAAGCAAAAAAATATTTGGTAAAGAACTTTCCGAATACCAATCTGTTAAATGGATGTTTGCTGAAATAGAGACGAAAATCAGATTATTAGAATTGTTTATTAACAAAGCATTAGAAAAAATTAAAAATAGTAATAATTTGGATCCACTAGATGCAGCTATATCTAAAGTCATTGGAGCAGAAATAGCGCAAAGAGCAACATGGATTGGGGTTCAGTTACTTGGAGGGAAAGGACTAAGCGCTGGAACCTTAGTTGAAAGATTGGCCAGAGATTCAAGAGTTTTAGATATTGGCGAAGGTGCAAGAGAGGTTTTATTGGATTACATAGGAGAACAGGCAATAAAATTATATAAATAGTTAATATAATTGCTTTATTAGATTAATAATACTTTTTAAAAACACTAATAACTGTTATTTTGTTTTAAAAAAGGAAAAATTTTTAAATATTAGAAATAAGTATTATAACCAGGTGAAAAACGTGGAAATCAATAAAGAAGAAAAACCTATAAAGTCTTTGATACAATGTATTTCAGTTCCTGATTATGATCTAGCAGCCCAAATACTGGAATATCTATTAGATAAAAAGGAACTAAGTGTTAGGGATTTAACCAAGGTATTAAACGTTAGTTACCCATTAATATTAAGAGTAGTAAACGATTTAGCGGGTTTAGGTATCGTAGAAACAAGCAAGCTAAAGGTTGAAGGAAGAGGTAGACCAAGAAAATTAGTTAAAATAAACACAGGAAAATTACTAGATATGCTTGGCGATTGCAGAAAGAATTTAGATGAAGCAGAAACCCTATTAAAACAAAAACAAAGAATTTAAATTAAATTTAAATACTGTTCATTGCCTCAGCAAAATCAATTAATATTTTATTTGGTTCTTTTGCCTTCATTATTGCACTTGCAATTAGAATTCCTGAAGCCCCTAATTCTAAAGCCTTTGTTGCATCTTCTGGTAGAGTAATTCCTGCTCCAGCTAGAACAGGTATATCATTTATAGCTTTAACGGCTTTTATAGACTCGGTTATTATTTCAGGTTTGGCCTTAGAAACTGGAATACCAGAGCCTATCAGCTCTGGTGGCTCAACAGCAACCATATCAGGCTTTAAATACGATATGCCAGCAGCTTCTCCGGCAGTATCTGCACATACTAGAGATTCTTTATTTGAGTTTCTTAATACTTTAACTATTCTTTCTATATCTCTATAAACAAGTTTATGTTCACTATGATTTATTATTGAACCTTTTACTTGCATGTATTTAATAGATTCTGCTGGCAGAAAACCAGTCTTTGCACCTATATCAAAAGGGTCTAAATGCTGCAAATATATATCATTGTAATAAGGATAAATTTTTTCTACTGTATATGATGGAACCGCTAAAATTATTCTTACATTACTTAACTTTGAGGATAAGGTGTTAGAAGTCTTCGCTAACTCTAATGAAACATCATTAAAAGCAGTATCGTATGCCTTAAAATTCACAGCCAATATAGATTTCATAGATATATCACCCACTATAATGAGAATAGGAAGAAGTTAAATATTAAAATGCTATCAACTAAATATATCCTTATTTAAGAAAATTACTAGATTAACTTTTTAAAAAAAAATAAAATAAAAATTAATTTAAAAGTTTATTTAAGCTTCTAAATCATGCCTGATTATTGGCTTATATCCTAGCTCAAATGGCTTAAATTTATTCTCCAATCTTTTTAGCACATCAGGTAAAGTTGTGTATTCCATTTCCTCTGGACCTAATCTATGAGGCATAAACGGGCCATGTCTTCTCATGTATTCTGCTATTATTTGAGCCTGCCTCCTGGTTTCATCATATGCAACATCATCAAAAAGATCGGTAGGCCCAATCAAATTTCCATTCTTTATATTAAATCCTAACCCTGCAACCCTTGGAGGACCATCAAATCTAGTCATTTTAGCATCTTTTATCCCTACAGGCATTAGTGGACCTGTATGGCTCCCTCTCATCCATCCTGCTACTAGATGCGGAAAACTAAATGGTTCTAATATTTCTCCTAATGCTGGAAATCCACTTTGTGCTCTAACTACCATAACTGGATCGTCTTTCCCTATGTACTTACCAGCTATTAGATTCAATCTTTCAGAACTCATTGTTGAAGCTATTTCACCATCTTTTCTATGTACATATTTAACCACATATCTTGATGGAGTGCCAATCAATGCCAACAAATCATAGACTTCTTTTGGAACATCTAAATCAATAACCTTTCCTTCATAAATATCTAATACTGTAAAAATAAATCCGTCATGCATTCTTGGATCTATAACCAAGCCAGCTGTATTAAAAGGATCTGCAAATATCTTATATAGAGGCATATTAAATGCTCCGGGCTCTGTCTTATCTGCCATAAATACAACAAGTGGTTCTGCGGGTCTTTCATTAAATTCCATTTCTGCAACTCCTGGGCCCATGCCTCTGACATTACCGCTAAATGAGTCACTAAGCAAATCTTGCCCTGCAGCATATAATCCCAATTCTTTTGCAATCTTTGTTGCTTCCTCAAAAGCATTCCACGCTGTTGAATGAACATCTTTATTATTAATACCTTTCTTGTGAGTCATAATTAATTGCAAGTCATCTCCAACTGCAGTAACATAAAAATCTACTATTGTGCCATTCTTTTTTGCCTCTGCCAAAACCCTAGTTGCTGCAAGCATGGTATCTGGATGTACTTTATGATGACCCGCTAAACTTCCTATATCTGCTTTTATAACACTTAATGTTACCTTCTCTCCAGTTTTTTCTGACATAAAAATGCACCATGCAAATACTATAAATTCTAATACTTATAAATCTTTCATATTATGAAATATAAAATTCTTACAACTACCTTTGTTTTACCATGGTACACTCTTTAAACCGAGCTTATATGCAGTATAGTTTGTTGCTCTATGAAGTAAATAAATTAACAATGCAAACAATAATATGGCATAAATATTAAATGATATCCTTAAAAACACATATAAGAAAACTAATGACCCTACATAAAAATCTAGTTGATCCAATAGAGGTGCGGGAGCTCCTCTTTGCAGACCAAGCCTTCTTTTAATAAAAGAAGCCATTAAGTCTCCTAATAGAGCTCCCAAAGATGAAACAAAAGACGGTAATAAAATATTATTCCAAATTATTGCGCTTTCAATACCTCCTATTATCGTTCCTCCAACAATTCCAGCTAAAAATCCTCCCCAAGTCTTTCCATCTCCAAAAACTCTTCTTCCATCTCTCCATTTTTTATTCATATCTATAGGAGGTAATCCATGAATTACAACTGGGGTACCATTTGCTACCATTGCCGGTATAACATATATGAATACTTTAAGCAAGTCGATACAAAATGATACTATATCCACATCACACCATCTCTTGTAATTCTATATTCAAGCACCAAATTTATTGGTCTCTCAATTTTTAATTCAATTAATCCCTCCTTAAACTTTTTTGTTATTCCCACAACCTTAACCCATGGTAGAACCCATGTATCCATTGACATCTTGCTTTCCTCATCTATTTCAGATATTTGACCAGTAGCAAATCCACCCATCAAGCTTAATAGAGATGATATAAATGATAGCTCTTTTTCAGCAGTTTCATCATTAAATGATCTGAAGAGCCAATTAATTGAATCTATTACTATGAATTCGTTGCTTAATGTTGATAAAATAACTTCCTTTAATAATTGTTCTTTAGTTATAACAGCTCTTATATTTAAATCATTATAAACATGCCTTGCAAAGGTTAACGTAGAAGATTCTGTTGCAATAAACGAAACCTTAAGACTTTTCGATAATAAATATTTAACAACTTCGAATGCTAAATGAGTTTTTCCAGTTGCTGGAGGGCCATAAATCACTATAAATTTTTTGCTATCTATAAAATTAGAAATAACTGGATGTAAACTACTCTTTAAAAAACTCAAGAGCTTTCCTCTTCTTTATTTTCCTTTCCTTTTCCTTCTTTCTCCTCTTCTACTTTTTCCTCTATTATAACTTCTCCTCCTGATTCCTTTATCTTTTCAATAGCCTTTTTAGATGCTTCTTTAACTATTACCTTTACTCTTTCATATATACTTCCTTGACCTATAAGCTTGTCAAATCCAAATTTTTTAAGATCTATAACATATTTATCCCCTTCAATGCTTACCTTATTTTGTTTCTTTAAATTGTATAATAAATTTGATAAATCTCTTATATTTATTGATTCTTTTTTATGGATTAGTCTATTTCTAGTAGTTATAAAACCCTTTGCACCAAACCAGTTCGGATAATATTTAAGCATCCACGATTTTCTATGTTTGTTCATACCAGAACCTCCTGTTCCACCTTTGCTTCCAGATTTTCTATGTTGACCTACTCTGCCCCAACCCATTGACCTAGACCTTCCTCTTAATTTCCTTGATTTCTTCCTTGTCCTTGCAGTTAATGCCATTTTTTCACCCTCAATCATAATACTTCTCAGAGTTAAAAATAAATTTGCTTAAGCCATATTAAGTATTAAATTATTAATTAATTTACCTCTATAACCCAATTCCCCTTGAGGATATAGCCTCTTTAATGACAATTTAAATCCCCCGCTTGGTGGATGCAATCTAAAGAATGGCTTAATCCCCTTATTTTCTAATTTGTGATAATACAATTCTTCTTTAATTATCTTATCTGCAAAATTCTCAATACCAAATCCAAATTTTTCTTTTAATAGATCATCTGTAATTGGTTTGTCTCCAACAAATCTGCCTCTTCGTTTAATTAATTCTATTAACGCATCTTTATCTATCTCTCCCCATGTTATTGCTGATTGACCTTCTTTTAATAAATTTTTTATCCCATTTAAACTTTCTGGATACAAAACAGCAACAAAATTTCTTCTTAGCCTTAGATCATCTAAAACCCTTTCTACCTTGGGGTCTATACCTATAGATCCTTTTATCCTTATTATAGCATATACCAAACTAATTCACCTTGTCCAATCCATTGGTGTAACTGTTCTAAATGTATTTCTTAGCGCCATATATGTTGCTCTAGCAAAGTTATATGATGTCCTAGTTTCGCCAAAAGTTTTTGTCCATACATCTCTAATTCCAGCTAGTGCTAAAACTTTTTTTGCCACATCTCCAGCTACCAACCCTGTTCCTTTAGGTGCTGGCTTTAATACTATGGCCACGCTACCACTTTTACCAGCTGCTGTAAAGGGTACACTATGAGGTTCTCCACACGTGCATTCCCAACTACCACAACCCCTTCTTATTGGTGTTATGTTAAGCTTTGCATTTCTAATAGCTTTATCTATAGAATCTCTGAATTGCTTTGCCTTACTTTTTCCAACCCCTATATAACCATTTCTATTTCCTACAGCAACTGTTGCCCTATATCTAGCTATCCTGCCCGCATCAGTCATCTTTTGGACTAATGTTACATCTAATACCTCTACTTGCAGATTAGGTAATAAAGTATCAACTATTTCAGGTTCTAAAATTGGTAGGTTTCTCTTAAATATTTCATCAATGCTTGTAATTTTTCCCTCCTTTACCATCTTTCCTACTTGGGTTTTGGGTTCCCAAGATTCAACTATTTGTATATTGCTCATTGATTTTCACCCATCTTTATTTTTTCACCTATTTTTTTGCTTGGTTCGCTCTTAATTGCATTCAGCACCTCCACGAAATTTTTTACTAACTCTTCTGGAGGCAACCTCTCTAATTGTTTCATAAATTGCCTCTTATAAAGTTCCTGGTTTTTTTCTTTTAATTCATTTGCCCACTTTGAAATGATCTCGCAATTAATTTTATCATCAGATGGTAATATTTCATCTGAGTGTGGTATATTAACTCCAGCATCTAATGCACCCTTTAATGAGGCAAAAATTCTGCTCCCTTTTATAGGAGACTGCAAACCTATATCTAAAATAGCTTCTTCTACTCTTTTTTGTTTAGCCCTTAAAGCAGCTAAATAACCCGTTAAATATGCTGCACAATTATTTTTACTATAGCCTTTCCATCCATAAATTTTTGATAATTCTTTGCTGTGGGCTGCGGCTATTACAATATCGCCATTGGCATCAAACTTTACGAATTGAACTAATATGTATTTGTTTGTTTTTCTTACAACCAATCTAGGCTTTCCAGAAATAACTAACTTATATCTCATATAATAACTAGTTTTACCCTTCCTTCTCCTTTTTAAAGCAACTTTATACTTTGGACCTTCTTTCATGATTTAGCACCTTTTATCAATTTATTATCTTCTATATACCTTCTCAAGTCAGCCAAGCTCCTAAACATGTTACCCTTTGCTAACCTATATAATCTTCTATAGGTTTTTGAATCTATCATGTCTTTATCTCTAAGATATTTTAAATAATTTCTCATCTTTCTTATCTTATTTACCCATATTTCTTCACTATCTATTCTAGCATCTTTAGTACCTTCCCTTTTACCATATCCCCTACGATGACCTTTTACCCTTTTTATGTGTCTAATTAGCCATCTATGAGAATTCCTTCTTAAAGGTAATTCTTTAATTAAACCTCTCTCTATTAGTCCTCTTACATCATCCTTAGTTATAGCCTGGCTAATTTCCTCTTCATTTTCTGGGTCAGGACTTATCCAAACCCTACTTTCTCCAACCTTTAATATCTCAGCGGCAAGCCTTTTCTGTAATTTATAATCCATATGAACCACCATTAGCTATTTTTAAATTTCTTTTTTTAGCTGCCTCTAGCAGTGTTAGCCTCTTTCTAATGCCTACGCTCGAGGAAATATAAACTATGTGTACATCAGAGCTTAATGATTCTAAGTCTTTAACACTAGAGACAACAACAGGTATTAATCCAGAAGGATGCAATCCTCTAATAAATTTGTTTCCTTTATATCCAACCTTTACTATTGGAGGATAGCCCTTTCTTTGCAGTCTCATTTTAGCATCTATTCCTTTGGGCTTCCTCCAACCTTTTTGCAATCTCTTAAATCTCCATGATAAATATCTCATAAAGTGGACTCTCCTCTTTTCTTTTATTAAGCTCTGAACCTTTCTTCTTTGCATAACTTTAATTTTTGCTTTATTCTCTTCTCTTGAAGTCATTATGCAATCACCTCTCTTCCATATATGTAAATTCCATCCATAAACTTCCTCCTATCAAATTCAGTTATTTTTGTCGCCAATTCTATGTTTGCTGCTGTTTGACCTACCTTTTCTAGATCAATGCCCTCAACAATTAT
>JBMFKU010000008.1:0-54616 GCA_049971805.1 Caldisphaera sp. | reverse complement strand
TATCTACAGCAAGTTGATCTGAGAGAAGCATATAATCCCCATGTTTTACTTAAAACAAACATTAAAAGCATTACCAACTTAAAAGAGAAGGTTTGTTTTTTATTTTATCAACAAAATTTATACCTATAATGAATCATCTAATTTATGTCCAATATGTTTTCGAATTGATCAAATTAAATTAACGATTTGAAACATAAACAAATCCACAAATTTTTCTTATGAATAAAAGTATAAATCGGCTTTTTGCTATAAGGGCTGAAGCTGCGAAAGCATTTAGGATTGCTAAACTACAGCTATATTCAATAAATAAAAAGATTCTAAATTTATTGAGAATGTATTTAAAAAACTTTTAATTATTTGAAATTATAATCCAGAGAGCTTTTTAGCATTATTTATTAATTCTGGTAATTTTTGTTTTAAATCTGTTTTAATAGCAAGTAATTCAGCAGCAGGAGGGCCTCCTCCTTGTATTGCTCCAACTAAATGAGATCCAGCGGTCCATACTTGAAGCAATCTAGCGGCTCTCAATCTTTGTTCAGGTGTATAATTTTCTGATCCGCTTAGAGACTTTGAGACTAAATCACCTATGCCTTCAATTTTTAAATCATTGACTGATGGTGCATTAACAACTATTCCTCCACCGATATCAGCTGCATCAACTATAACTTCTTTCAGATGATCGACAGCCTCTAGTTTTGTCAAATTAGCTAAATCTGTATCTGGTATATAAGCCCCGCTTTCATGTCTCCAAGCCTTTGCCATAGCTGAAATTCCTACAGAATATGCAACCTCTCCATGTCTTTTCATATTTAACAACTTGTCCTGAATATAACTTGAATTTAATATACCATTAGCATCAGCCATTAAAGCTGCTGAGCCTATAATAACATCCGCAAAACCAGCTTTGCATGGCCCCCCTCCAGCCCTATGATGAGCTATGAAATAGCTTAGTAGCTTATCAGTAAAATCAAATTCTCCACTCATAAAAACTCTTTCCCAGGGAATAAATACATCATCAAAGATAACAATGTATGTACTTCTATGACCATATATTAATGGATAATCTCCTTCTGCTTTACTTTCATATGAAACCTTTTTAAGTATATCCATAGGACTCCAACTAGCTATATAATAGATTCCTTTAGTTTCTGGTTTTACTGCAAATGCTACAGAATAATCTTTTTCCTTTTCGCTCATAGCCCTTGTTGGTACGACTAGCAATTCATCGGAAGTTGCTGCCCCTGTTATATGCATTTTGGTGCCTCTTACAATTATTCCATCATCTCTTCTTTCGACTACATGCAAATAAGTCATATCGTTATCTTTCAATTCTATAGGTTTCTTTGATCTATTGCCTTTTACATCTGTCATAGCTGTTTCAACTGTCAAGTCATTCCTTTGCACATTTTTAAGCCATTCAACAAACCTTTTATGATATTCTGTGCCATATTTTTTATCTATATCATATGTTGCTGGAAAGAGCGCATTAATTCCATCATGACCAGTGCATCTATAATTGCAATTTCCTACTTTATAATTTAAAATCCTTTGTGCTTCTGCTCTTCTCATTAAATCATCAATACTTTGCTCAACATGTACAAATCTATTTATTTCTTCATTATCAAAACCTGTTGCTGTAAATATACCTTTATAGCTTTTATCTAAAGCCAATTCGTATGTTTTCTTTATAACTTCTATAGATGGTTTAATTATAGGATTATTAATTATATCATTAACCTTTTCTCCATTTATAAAAATATTTAATTGTGAAGACCTTTCTTTTAACCTAGATATAAATCTATCTGGACCCAAAAGAACCATTATTAAGCGCCCAGATTTTGTATACACTTTGAAATATAAATAGCTTAAAAATAAAAAATAATGAATATATATTTAAAATTATGATTTAGTCCACCAGAAGTACCAACTATCCCCCGCACCATTAAACGATGGATTTTCTTCCCATGCTAATATATTTCCTTGGTATGCATGCATGTATGGTTTAATTGCCCAATATTGGTTTTGTTGTATTGTATATACATACATGTATAGATTTATTGCCATTTGTTCGGCCTCTTTGTATAGATTTATTGCTTCAGTTAAATTACCAGATAAATCGGCTTTATCAGCTTGCTGCAATAAATTGTTCATTTCCTGAAATTCTTGGGCTTCTTGCCAAATAATTGCTCCTACTTTAGCATTTCCTGTGCTATTAAAGTATGTAGATAAATTATTTAAATAAGTTACATTCCATCCATCAGGTGACGGATAAGCTCCAGTAGCTAAATATATTGAATCTGCTGCAAAGCTAGCTGTTGGATAACCTGATATCCAGCCAAGATAATATATGGACATAGGGTTTTCGCCTGGAATCATGTAACTTATTATTGTTGAGAAGGGCTCGTATAATGGTGTAGCATGTATGTTTGGATCTATTTCATTTAATAATGATGCCCACATCTCAGCTGCTGTGAAATCAACAGTATCACCGCTTGATACAATTATTGGGAAGTTAACGCTTATATTATAGAAACCTGATTCTTCCATTAATTGTTTAGCATATGTCAAGTTAAATGTTGGGCAACCTGTTAATTGAGACGGTGGTACTGAATAATCAATTCCAGGTAATAAAACTCCGCACCATGGTTGTCCAAAGTTTACATTATATTTTTCATTGCCTAGTATATCATTTATGTATTCTGTATAATTAAAAGCATATGCAAAAGCTTTTCTAACTAATGGATTTGCAAAATAGTATGAAGGTATACTATAAGATGGATTTATTTGTTTTAGCAACTGTTCACTTACATTTAGATTGAAATCATAATACCATACATTGAGAGAGGGAAACCCATATATCTTGGCTTTACCTTGAGATTGCAATTGTTCAAGCTTTGGTAAATATGGAGAGATTTCTATTTTCGGAAATGTTACTATATCAGCCTCTCCGCTTGCTAACATATTTAAAGCTGTTGTTGGATCCTGAACCCAATCTATAATAATTGTATTGTTTGGCTTAGGGAAATAAGTTATATTGCTAGGCCAATATGGGTTTGGATTTAACACAACGCTTTCACCTGGAGTAAATGATGCTATATAATATAACCCAGTAAAACCAGCGTTTGAAGAAGGCCATTGAACCTTAGTATTATAATTTCCTGCGTTGCAAGTTTGTTGGTATTGATAAAATGATTGAGCTAATTCTGTATAGTTTCCATCATATAATCCCGTTAAGTTTAATCCATCACCCACTTGGTTCAACCATTTTGCATCTATTACATAATCAAATGAAGTCATAACATTAAAGAAAAACGTTGGATTTACTGGCTGAATTAAATGGAAAGTAACGGTATTTGTTTCGTTACTATATGATATTGAATTGATTATATATTCTGCCCCCAATGAATCGTTAGGGGACTTAACTATAAAGGTAGAAAAATTGTAATTAGGAACAGTAAATGGAGCTAAATAAGTTCCCTCTGCCCCAGGAAAACCTCCAGCGCAGACAAGCATTCTTATCATTGTATACCATACATCATATGCAGTTATAGGATCTCCATTAGATGCCTTTAAACCAGGCCTTATTTTGAATATATATATATTGTATAATTAGGGGAAATTGCACCATACATATATCTATCTGTTACATTAGACCAATTGCCAACTGTTGGTATGTATTCTGCTATCATTGGTATAAATTTAGTTGTACTAGATTGATAATACCATATTAAAGAACCATATATATTATTTATCACTTCCTGGCTTATAGTATCAATCCATAAAGATGGATCAAAAGTGAAAGGTCCTCCAGGAACAACCTCAGCATCGATTATTGTATTGGGATTTGAAACACTCAATAGACCTGAATATAAACTAAATTGTTCTTCTTGAGAAGAAACTGCAACAGTTTGATATACTGTATAATTATAAGTTTTACCAGATGAAATGTTTTCTGTAACAATAGTTAAAGATATTGGATAAAGACCAGGTTTATTAAATAAAACTGCTATAGAGCTTTTTACAGGCTCTATATAGCTAATATTGCCAGAACCGGTTAAATATGCTTGAATTGCATAGCCCGTAGAATTCTTTGAAGGTATAATTATATTTGTTCCATTGCCTAATGATAATATGTATTCCTTTATAGTAATATTTATTCCTGAAGGTGGTTGCAAAAACCCAAGTGATATATTAAACTGTTTACCTGATGTTAATATAGAACCGCTACTTAATGATATAACAGGTATTGTTAATAAATTTGATTGATTAAAGTTTAAAAATGGAAATACTATAATTTGAATTAAATTCTTTGATGAACTTCCTAAGAACTTGTTATTATTATATAAAATATAATATAAAAAGTATTGGCCTGGATAATTAAAGCTTACATTAAAGCTACTACTGCTTACATTTAATATATAACCTTCTCCATCATAAACTAAAGCATAGTCACCTGGTTTAAAGTTAGGTATATTTACTTCTAATGGTTGATTAACTTGTATAGAATAACTTTCCGGCATTAGAGGCTGTAAGTTTGAAATGACTGAAACATTTTGATATTGCGTTGTAACTCTGCTTGTTAAAGTAGATGAGATTGTTTGTGTAGGAATTTTATTTTTATTTAAATTATTAACATAATTATATGTTCCAGTTAAAATGACAACTAAAACTAAAAGAACAGATAAAGTTCCGAGAAGATTTTTCTTCGAAATATTCCTCTTAACACTAATACCGCCGAGCGCAATACACAATCACCTGTCCTTTTCTGTTTTATAAGGTACAGCATATAAGCTTTTCTAAAAATATATAATATAATTTTTATTATAATATATCTATAAAATAATTAAATTATATGATATAAAAGTCATATAAACAGTTTATAAAAGTTATCCATAACCCCCTCCTCCTGGAGTCTCAATTATTACTTCATCATCAGCAAATAATTCTATAACAGATAAAGGTTTTATATCTTCAATATTTCCATTTTTCCTCTTTATAGTTAGTTTTGATGGCTTGCCTGGCTTTCCATTAAATAAACCATATGGATTTGTTAAAAATCTGCTAGACATAACTGCCAACCTAGCTGGGTATAATACCTTGAATGAACGTACTATTCCATCTCCTCCTCTATGCTTTCCTTCTCCACCGCTTCCTTCTCTTATTTTATATGAAGTAAAAAACATCGGATAAGTAGATTCTGTTATTTCTATTGGAGTATTCATAGTATTTGTCATATTAGTGTGCACACCAGAAACACCATCTCCATTTGGCCTAGCTCCGCTACCTCCTCCTATAGTTTCATAATATGCCCATGGTTTCCCATTTTTGTCATATCCGCCAAGCATAACATTCATCATTGTGCCAGATGAAGCAGCTGGAATCCTATCCGGCATTGCTTTTGAAAGAGCAAATAAGATTACGTCTACAATTCTTTGGCTAGTCTCTAAATTTCCTCCTGAAACCGGTGCAGGAGGAGTTGCGTTAAGTAATGACCCCTCATCTGCTATAACGTTTATAATTGAATATAGACCTTCATTAGTAGGTACATCACCTTTCATTAAAGATCTAATTGCAAAAGATGATGCAGCAAAAGTTACTCCAAATACTGCATTTAAAGGCTTTCTAAGTTGCTTAATTAATTTTGGATATAATATTGTAACATTATTCTCTGTAATTTTCACATTAACGTTAATACTGATTAAATCTGATAAATCTGTACCTGTTTCTAAGTAATCTTCTGCAGTAAATTCGCCTTTTGGCCAAGTTGATATTTCTTTTAATGCTAATTCTCTTCCATATTTAATTGAATTTTCCCACCCATCAATTGTTTGCTCAAGCCCATATTTGTCTATTAATTCTTTAACTCTCTTTATACCTGTCAAATTAGCTGCTATTTGGGCCTTAAGGTCGCCTTCATTTGTTAAAGGAGATTTTACATTTGCCAAAAACATTTTTAATATATCCTCTCTAATTTCTTCTTTTTCTACCAATTTTACTGGAGGAACTATTTCCCCTTCTTCATAAATAGTTGTTGCTTGCGGATTAATACTACCAAAAACCGGCCCTCCAATATCTACGTGATGAGCCTTATTTGCAGTATAACCGATTAATTTACCTTTATAATAAATTCCAGATATAACTGTTACATCATTTAGATGAGTTCCTGTTAAATAAGGATCGTTTGAAAATATCATGTCTCCTTCATTTAATTCTATTCTTTCCTTTTCGAGATAATCTAGTAAATTCTTTATACCTACCCTTAATGAACCTAAATGAACAGGTATATGTTCCGCTTGAGCAACTATTCTTTCATTAGCATCTATTATTGCACAACTGTGATCTGCCCTTTCCCTTATATTTGGAGATAATGCAGATCTCCTCAAAGCTACTCCCATCTCTTCTGATATAAATGAAGTGGCTCTATGTATAATTTCCCATGAAACCATAATTTATCACCTCTTCAAAATAACAGTTCTATGAGGACCTACCTCCCCTTTCCAACCTCTTGGAATAACAATTGTTGAGCTATATTCATCTATAATTGCAGGTCCTTTAATCTTACATCCTCTAGGCAAAGAATCTCTTTCATAAACCGGTACCTCATCCCAGGATTTGCTTATATATGCTTTCCTAAAGCCTTTTTCCTTTAATTCAATGTCTTCCTTAGCTTCTCCCAAAGAAGGCTTTGGTCTAACTCTGATCCCAAATACTCTTGACATAACAATTTCTATAGGTCTATTTAATGTAAACCCATAAGTATTATAGTGCACAGTTGCAAAGCTTTTTTCTATTGATTCCTTATCTAATTTTTCAGGAGCGGTAATTGTTAATTCGTATCCTTGACCTTGATATCTTACATCTAATAATCTTATAAAGTAATCTAAGGTTCCCACTTTCTTAACTAATTCTTTTTCAAGATTATCAAAAGCATCTTGTAAGTCTTTTGGAAAAGCCAATCTAGCCTCAAATTTAGAGTCTGCCATCAAAAGGCCTAATGCACTAAATAATCCAGGCTCAGGAGGTATAATAACTTCTTGCGAACCTAATTCTTCTGCTAACATAGCTGCATGTTGTGGACCTGCGCCGCCAAATGCTATTATTGAAAATGAAGACGGGTCTAAACCCCTTTCTACAGTTACCAATCTTACAGCTCTAGCCATTTCTAAATTTATTAATTCAAGAGCTGATATAGATATTTCCTCAGGATCACCTAAATTTGATAAAGCTTTTCTGGCTAATTCTACGTTTAAGTTAACTTCTCCTCCTGCAAGCTTATTGCCTATTCTACCTAATAGCAAATTAGCATCTGTTATTGATGCTTTATCTCCGCCCTTGCCATAAGATGCAGGGCCTGGATCAGCTCCAACACTTATTGGGCCAACCCTTAATGCATTAGCTTCATCTTTCCATATAACCGTACCTCCTCCTGCTGAAACCTCAGCTAAATCGATAAATGGGAATCTAACAGGATAGCCAGAGCCTTTAATAGTTCTTCCGTGATGTGCTTCTCCTCCTACTTCGTATTCTGTTGTTATTTCCAACTTACCATCAATTATTGCACTAGCTTTTGCTGTTGTTCCTCCCATATCAAATCCTATTGAATTTTTAACTGAAAGCATGTTTGAAAGTTCTGCAGCAGCTATAGCACCAGCTGCAGGACCAGATTCAATCATTTGAACAGGTCTTTCTGATGCATCTATTGTATTAACTAATCCTCCAGAACTTGACATTATATAAATCTTTTCTGTCCCAAATTCTTTTAAGGAAGAGGAAAGCATGTCAATATACCTAGATACTATTGGCCTTAACACAGCATTAACTACAGTTGTCGATGTTCTTTCATATTCTCTTGGTTCTGGAGCTATCTCATTAGATATAGTCACATATTTAAAATATCTGTTTAATATTTCTTTAGCTTTAATCTCATTTATTGGATTTATGTAAGAATGAAGATAGGAAACTGCAACACTTTCTACATTGTTTTTTACTAATTCATTAGCTATATTTATTATCTCATCCTCATCTATATCTTTAATTATCTCTCCATTTACACTAACTCTTTCGTTTACTTCATATCTGAATTTCCTTGGAATTAATGGTCTCGGTTTAGTAAAGAAAAGATCATAAAGCTTAGGCCTATTTTGCCTACCAATTTCTATTATGTCTTTAAAACCATTTGTTGTTAACAGTGCAGTATTTGGAAGTTCTAATTTAATTTGACCTAATATTGCATTAGTAGCGATTGTGGTTGCATGTAATAATTCAGGTATTTTAATTCCTTTTACTATTTGATTTAAGGCATTTACTATGCCTATTTCGGGCTTTGCTGGCGTTGTAGAAACTTTGGAGACTTTCATGGCACCATTAGAATCAATATATATTGCATCAGTAAAAGTTCCTCCTACATCTACCCCTACTATTATATTACTCATCTTAAACCCCATCTAAAGTAATAAAAAAGAACTTAAAAAATTAAACGATTATGATTTCTTAGGAAATGCTAGACTTATTAAGACTATTATAATATTTATTAATAGCCCTATAAATCCTACATATAAATCATGGTATAGCGTTGTTGATATAACCTTATAGTGATTAGCATATAGGGTTACAAATATAGAAATTAAAGATCCAATCCATAGACCTGCAATTGCAAATTCTTTTCTTATAAACTTGAAAAATGGATGTATCACAGCTATTGGCAAAAACTGCAAAATTACTTCAGCGCCAACTAAATAGAATTGAAACGCATAGGTCATTGGAATTACTTGCAACAGTGCCAATGATAAGAAAGTAAATATAACAGCAGCCCATTTAGCTACTTGAGTTTGACCTTTAGCCGATATGTTTGTTTTAACCATTCTAGCCAAATCTCTCCCTGTCATGTTACCAACAGTTACAGCCATTAAAGCAGCTGGCACTAAGCCTCCAACAAATATACCTAGCAAAGCTAATCCAGCCAGCCAAGGGGGTACTAAGGAAACCAATAGGCCTGGAATCACATATAGCCCCCTTGATGCTGCTGGCAATTGAAATACAAAGCTATGAACTGATGGTATTTTGTAAACGGCTATAGCCATAACATCAGCTAAGGCTAATGGTATCGCATATAATATGGTTAATGAATAACCTTTCAATAGTCTATCCTCACTTTGCGCAGCCCATGATCCAGTTATATTATGAGGCCATAAATATGCTGAAAAGACTACACCAAGCATACTTGAACTAAACGCTAAAGCTTCAGTGCTTGGCAAAGATAGATATTTAGATGGCATACCAGAAAATAGATTAGTAAAACCGTGAGTATAATAAAGCGTAGCAACTATAACCGTTAACAATCCTGTCCAAACTAAAACATCTTTAAATATCGCTCCAAATGATACACCCCTTACCCCACTAGTAAATGAAAAAGCAGCTATTACCAAAAATGCTATGAATAAAATTACGAGACTATATTCTTTAAAAACGGATGATGTTGGTAATATATGAAATGATTCTAGGAGAGTTGTACCAAGAATTGCATATAACCCATCAACTTGCAACGCTATGTAAAATAATGTTGCAAATATTCCTAAAACAACTATTGATAATGATAAGCCTATGCTATTAAATTCTCCTCTAGCGTAGTCTGCTATAGTTATATAGCCTTTCTCCTTTGAGATTTTCCATAATCTAGGCATAAACAGGCTTGCAAATGTAAAAACCATTGCCTGATATGCAACTCCAAAAAACCCAAATGCCCCTAAAGCAAAAACAGCAGAAGGAATTGCTAATATAGAATAAGCTGTAAACCAATCAGCTCCTTGTAAGAAAAACTGTAAAATGGTTCCTAATTTTCTTCCACCAAGTCCCCCCATTCATGAAGTTGTGTCATGTCTCCTCTTCTAAAGCTTCTACCCATAAAACCTACAATTGCAAATATTACAAATAAAACAATAAATGTGATTAACAATTCATAACCTGCAGCTGTTATCATGAAGCTCCACCCTTTACTCTTAAATTAACAGCAGCATAGAGAATAATTGATGAAATTAAATACCAAACTATTATCCACCAATAGAAAAACGGTAATCCAGCCATACTAGGTTTTACAAAATTATACCATGGCCATGCATAAACCCCAAAAACTAATATAGTAATAATACCTACTATCAACCAACTACTTTTACTTTTATTTGAGGCCAAACATTTGCACCTGTTAACCACAGGAAGAGAAAATGATCAGCCTATTAGGATACCATTTGCATTATTTGATATAATAACAGGTGAGATGGCAGCTATTTATGCTTTGTCAGGTCTTCACTCTAATATTAAACCTTATTATGCTGAAGTTTATTTGTTTGATAGTGCTCTCTTCGGAATGTCATATATACCTATGATGTATCTAATAGCTAACCAAAAGCCAAAAAGGCTAGGATCAGCACATCCAAGTATGGCACCTCATCAAGCTTTTATGGGTTCAGATAAAAAGTGGTTCTTTGTTGCTGTTGGAAATGATAGACATTGGAGTAAGCTTTGCGATGTATTAAACCTAAGTCAATTAAAAGAAGATCCAAGGTTTAGAACAAATAATGATAGGGTCCGTAACAGGGATGAGCTTTCTAATATATTGCAGCAAATATTTTATAATAAAAGTAGGAATGAATGGATTAACTTATTGGAAAAATCAGGGGTTCCTGTTGCACCAGTTTATGATATTGAGGAAGTATTTAAGGATCCATATGCTAATCTTCTTGTTTTTGAAATGGAACATGAAATATTAGGAAAGATTAAGCAACTCAAAGAACCAGGAATTATAAATAATAATGAGCCCATATCACAAATACCACCTCCTCTATTAGGTGAAGATACTGATGAGATCAAGAAAGCTTTTAGTAAAAAAGCTTAAATTAAAAAATATTAATTAATAAATTAGTTTAGGTGAGAAAAGTGAGCGAAAATACAAGTATAAAAGTTGAAAAAGATTATCCACTTGTTTGGATTATAATAAACAGAGAAAAATATGCAAATGCTTTAGGAAGTAAAGATATGTTTGATTTAAAAGATACGATAGAAAATGTATGTAAAGATGAAAATGCAAAAACTATTGCATTAATAGGATCAGGAGAAAAATATTTTACATCAGGTGTAGATTTAAATGAAATTTCAAATTTAGATGATGTAGGAAAATCTTGGAATTATCTGTATAAAGGATTGGGTGGAGTAATTAAAGCCATCTTGGATTGTAGAGTTCCAGTTATAGCAGCGATTAATGGTTATGCTATAGGTGCGGGATTTGATCTAATATATGCTACAGATATGGCTTATGCAGTTAAAACTGCTAAATTAGGAGTAACTGCAGTAAAATGGGGTTTAATACCGCCAATAACTTCGACAATTGGATTTATGTTGGCTAATTCAAAGGCAGTATCATATCTAGGGTTAACTGGGGAATTGATAACGGCAGAAGAGGCAATAAAATATGGTTTTATAAATGATGTAGTAGAAAATATTGATTCTTTAAAAAGTAAGGTAAAAGATATAGCGGCTAAAATAAGTAAAAATGATAATTTAGCAGTTGAGCAAATAAAATCATTGATTTCATCAGCTAAACTTAATCCTTATATATATGCTGGCTCTTCAGCTATTGCCGCATTTGGTGCTAGAAAAGAAACAAAAGAAAAAATAAGATCTTCTTTTAAAAAATAGAATATAGTTTTAATTTTTTAGACTTAAATATTTAATTTATTTCTTTTAAAAAATAAAATAAATATTACTTCAGTATAGTTTTTTATTTTTTTAAAATCAAAATAGGTATGCAAATGTTTAAATATATGCACAGATTTGTATAAGATGATCAGCCCACTCATAGCCTGTATTACACTATCATAGGCTGGCTTATCATTATAAATGCTATTACTTCTAAAGCCTTTTATACTTAAATACACCAAATTGTTATTTATTTTAAATAATGTTTGAGGATCAACATTCAATTTTTCTCTTACCCCAGGTCTGTAATTTTCTATAACAATGCGACTTTCCTTGGCCAAATTATACAGTATCTTTTTATCGTTATCATCTTTTAAATTCAAAACAACGCTTTTTTTACCTCTATTTATGGAAAGATAATATGAACTAACACCATTTACTATAGGTGAAAATTCCCTTGATTCGTCTCCTTAGCTTGGTTCTACTTTTATCACTTCTGCCCCAAGATCTGCCATTATTAAAGTGGCAAAAGGTCCTGCCAATGTATGAGAAAGATCCAATACCCTAATATCTTTAAGAGGTTTACTTTCATCCAAAACAGAACACCTATTTTAGTTTTGATTAGTGAGTATTTAAATATTTATAGCAACACAAATTTCATATAACCTATTATTTTATCTTATAACATAATACCATTATTTATTAAAATAACTATTAAAGATAATTCAAACATAAAAGTAAATAACCATTACAAAAACATGTTATTTAAGCCAAAAAAGAGGAGGTTATAATAATTTATTTCATCATAACTTTACTTTTAACTCTTTCTTTTCAAGCTTTAACATTTAAGCTAGATGCCTTACTCTATAATTAATCCTTATATCCATAAATATATCATTTATATTATTAAAATAAATACAAAATAAAAAGTTTTTAAATATGCAATTTTCATGTATTATTAAGTCTTAAGAAAGTTAAATGTTTCTAATTTATTTTGTTTATATACCAATACATTTATTAATACATAGCAAAATTATTTAAAGTGGATATAATGATAATTAGAAGTCTAAAATGTAATGATATGAATGGCCTGTTGGAAATTATTTATCATATTATGAGGAATTAAATGAAAATCTCAATTTGGGTTTAATACTTTAGTTTATCTAATTTATTTTTAGAACAAACCTTAAAAGCATTACCCTCCCTAAAAGGGTGAGGTTTGCCGTTTATTTTATAACCAATAATATAAGATATAAGTCATTATATAAAACAAGCAATAAATTAATAATGTCAAAATTTTTATAATTTATTCTTGTATATTTCTCCATCTTTCATAACAAACAAAATATTATCTTTATTTGTTAAAACATTTATATCTTCTAATGGATTACCCTTTATAGCAATTAAATCTGCAATCTTTCCCTTTTCCAGGGTTCCAATAGAGTTTTCTAATCCAGCTGCTTCTGATGCTATTTTTGTTGAAGAAATTAGTGCTTCTTCATTTTTCATGCCTATTTTTTCAACGAAAAGTTTTAATTCTATTGCGTTATCACCATGTTTTCCAACTCCACCAGAAAAATCAGTTCCTGTTGCTAACTTAATACCCATTTTATACGCTAACCTAGCATTATCAACATGTATTTCATATAATTCTTTAATCTTTTTCATTCCCCATTCTGGTACACCTAATTCGCTCCCTTTTTCCAACAAAGCATAATCAATAGCAAAAGTTGGAACTACGACACTACCCGCCCTTAATACTTCTTTTGCTGCTTCCTCATCCATCATATCTCCATGAGCTATAACTTTTACACCAGCTTTTGCTGAATTTATAATACCTATTTTACCTTCTGCATGAGCATGAACCCATTTACCAACAGCGTTAGCTTCATCAACTATTGCTTTTAATTCCTCCAATGTGAATTGCCTATATTCTGGTCTATCTCTTTGAGATAAAACTCCTCCAGATGCCATTACTTTAATAAAATCCGCTCCTTCTCTAAATGCATATCTGGCTGCCTTTCTGCATTCATCACAACCATCGCAAATTAATGATGAAAATGGAGTTAATTTCTTGGTTGTTCTGTAATCCACATAATCTATTGGTAAATAATGCGTATCTCCATGGCCAAATGTTTGGGATAATACTGGACCCGCTGCAACTATTCTTGGACCAATTATTGTTTTCTCATTAATAGCTTCTTTTAGCTGAACTGCAAGTATACTACCGGCATCAACTATTGTGGTAAAACCTGCATTAATAATAGATTCTAAGTCTTTTATAGCCCTTGCAAAAAATACACCCATAGGGATTATCAAGTCTTCTTCTACCTTTCCGCTTCTGCTACCAGTCAAATGCATATGTGCATCAATTAATCCTGGCATAACAAAACCTCCTTTTAGATCTATTAATTTATAATCATCAGTTACATTAACTTCATCAGCACAGCCTATATTTTCTATTCTTCCATTGTTAATTAAAATACTTCCTTTAAAAACAGGCCTTCCAGTAGAATCAAAAATAAAGCCATTTATTAAAGCTATCTTTTCCATCCTAATCATCCGACAATAACTAGTATTTTATTTTATTTAAATCCTTTTTTGAGATTTTTCTTAGATAAAAATAGCTTGTAATTATAAAAATGCTTGTAATTATTATTGTTATTAAATAATAGATATTTACTATGGAATAATAAAAAGTAACAGCCAAAATTACTAAACCTATAACACTTAATAGTCTACCTTTTATTCCTGTTATTACAAATGCCGATATAGAAAGTAAAGCTAATGAAATCACATAATATAAAGAATCCATAGCATAAGCATTTTCCATTGCATTATAAGTAATTCCTATCAAGCTATTTGAATTTAATGATAATAAATAAAAGATAGCTATCGATAATACTGATAATATTGTACTCAGCAATAATGCGTTTTTTGGACTCTTGTATTTTTCATTAGTTATTTTAAAAGCTTTTGGCATAAGACCTTCTTTGCTCATACCAAAAAACATTCTTGCTGTTGCATTAAGCGTAGCTAAATAACAACCAAAAACGCTAAACAATGTTATTATAGAAAATAGTATTAATCCGAAGTTACCTAAGTATCTTTTCATAAGTAAATATATAGGATTTAAACCTTGACCTTGTGCTTGGGAAATAAAGTTGTTAATAGAATTGTAGTTAATGCCTACATTTAAAATTATAGCGTATGTAGCCAAAATGTAAAGAATTCCCATAATTGTGGTTGAAATCAATGTGCTAATTGGTATATTTTTATTTGGATCTTTGGATTCTTCTCCTAATTGAGTTGAAACCTCAAATCCCATAAAATATGTTATAGAAAAAATTAATCCACCTGAAATTGCAGCCAGCTCGCCTCTTATAGAACTTGAGAATGTTCCCTTCAATGTAAAAGGTATTAAAGAGATGTTTTTTGCGTTATATATAAAAGAAAAAGCTATAAATAATATTAAAATTCCAATTTCAATAAAAGAAATTATATATTCAGATCTAATGCTTGGTTTAATCCCCAAATATGCTATAATAAATGCTAAAACTATAGGTACAAAAAGTAAAATTAATGGGTTTATTTCTATTCCCAAAGAAGCATATATACCCTCATAACCTAAGTAAGCAAATGCTAAAGCAATTGATCCAACACCGATGATACTATAGAACACGGTATAAATAACTCCATTAAAAAAACCAACATGATTTCCAAGTACCTTTGAAACATAGTAATAAAAGCTAGCTGAGTGAGAATATTTTTTAGATAAGATATAAACGGAATTTACTATAGTTATAACACCAATTAATGTTAAAAGCATTGCTAATGGTGAGGAAGCATACGATGTACTCAATATATATGCAGCACCAGCTGCTATGCTATAAGTTGGAGCTTGGCCAGCCAAGGAATTAAAAAAGTCTCCAACAAATGATATTGAATTTTTTGCTAAGCTGTTTTTATTCTCCAAGTACACCACCAAATTACTAATAACAATAAGTTAAAATTTCTTTTATTGAACGTTCAACAAAATAACAATTTTAACTTTTTCAGTGCTAAATCAAAAAAGCTTTTAATAATAAAAGTGAAAACTAATATTAAAGATAAAGATATTAAGAATTTGTTTACAGCTCAAAGAAACAAAAGACTTGCTAAAAAGTATCTTACTTTACTACAAGGAGTTTTATGAAGGTATTAAGATTTATATATTCAAATTCTAAGTAATAATTAGGTGATTAAATGAAGATTTTAACATGGAATGTTAATGGCTTAAGAAGCCTTTTAACTAAAGGCATACCAAGGGAATTGACTGAATTTGATATTATTATGTTTCAGGAAATTAAAACCGATACAGTACCTGATGAGTTAAAAAACCTTGGATATGAGATTTTTATTAATCCTGCAAAAAGAAAAGGATATTCAGGAACATTGACTATGACTAAAATTAAGCCAATTGATGTTATCTTTGGAATAGGTGATGAAGAGTTTGATTCAGAAGGTAGAGTCATCGCATTGGAATTTAAAGACTATTATGTAATTAACGCGTATTTTCCAAATGCACAACACGGATTAACTAGACTTGATTATAAGTTAAGTTTTAATAGTATGATCGAAAAATATTTGAGCAACATAAATAAGCCGAAAGTTATTTGTGGAGATTTTAATGTTGCCCACAAAGAAATTGATATAGCAAGACCTAAAGATAACGTAAATAATCCAGGTTTTACGCAACAAGAAAGGGATTGGATGTCTCATTTTTTGGATCTGGGCTATATAGATGCCTTTAGAGCTTTTCATAAAGAAACCAATAGATACTCATGGTGGAGCTATAGATTTCATGCTAGAGAGAAAAATATAGGGTGGAGAATAGATTATTGCGTTGTTTCAAAAGAATTAATAAACAGAATTAAAGATTGTGATATAATGGATAAAGTTTATGGGTCTGATCACGCACCTGTTTATTTAGTAATAGATTAATTATTTTTATATAAGGCTTAACTTTACTAAAGACTCTGCTATTAAAATTCCATTACCTGCTGCGCCTCTTATGGTATTGTGACCTAATACATTAAATTTTATCCAACCTTCCTTATCTTTTCTTAATCTACCTACAACAACACTCATGCCGTTTCCTTCATTTCTATCTAACCTTGGCTGGGGCCTATCGTTTTCTTCCTTTACTATAATTGGTTTTTCTGGTTTCATTGGTAAATTTAAATCGGATAGCTTATTTTCTTTAAATTCCTTTAATGCTTTTTTAATATCATCTATATCACTCTCTTTTTCAGTTCTAACAAAAACACTTTCTAAATGACCTTCTAATACGTTAACTCTATGAACAGATGCAGATACCGTAAATTTACCATTTAAATTTATTTTGCTATCTGAAATATTACCAAAAATCTTCAAAGTTTCATGTTCAATCTTATCTTCTTCATGTTCAATAAATGGTATAATATTATCTAAAATTGCCATTGATGGAACTCCATTTAAACCTGCACCAGAAAGAGCCTGCATCGTAGAAACAAAAACCCTTTTTATTCCGAATTCATCATATATAGGTTTTAAGGCTAATGTTAATATTGCTGTGGCACAGTTAGGCACTTTAACCAAGCTTCCTTTCCATTTGTTTTTTTGTACTCTAATTACATTAATATGATCTACATTGACTTCAGGGTTTAATAGAGGCACGTCTGAATCCATTCTATTGTTACTAGCATGGGATATCACTGTGAAACCTCTTTTTAATAACTCAAGATCAATTTGCATTGATACATTTGAAGGTAACGCAGTAAAAACCAAATCAGGTTTTAGTTTTTCAATCTCATCTAAATTGTTGCTCATAATTGTCATTTCACTTAAAGTTTCTGGCATATAATTTTCCAAGCTCCATCTTACTGCTTCTTTATATTTTTTTCCAGCCTTTTCATTAGATGCCGTAATGCCTATTAAACTAAACCATGGATGTTTAGATAAAAAGTAAACTAATCTTTGACCTACTAGACCAGTTGAACCGACAACTATGGTATTATATTTCATTATTCGTCACCTATTAATACCTCGTGCAAATAATTGATAGTATTTATAAAATTCTCTTTGCTTATTCTAATTGAAACCGATGGTCTGCTATTATCAGATATAATTTGGTAAGAATTGTTATATGCTAAAGCATTTTTTATTTTTTCTCCAAACTTTTCTTTTTCTATACCTTTGCCAATAAGACCTAAGCAATAGCCATTATTATCCTGTTTATAACCTATTAATTTTATTTTTCCATTAATTCTTGATTCATTATGAATTACTGTATTAAAATTATTCCATTTTCCAATAAAGACCTTTATATTAGTATTTATTAAAGGAAGAAATGTTTTATGATTCAATCCCTTTACTTTATAATTTGAAGCCTCGATACCCTCTTCATAACTTAATTCTTTAACTATCTTTACATTTTTAACTATTTTAGGATCGCTAGTAAAAATGCCGGGTACATCTGTAACTAAATAAATAGATCCCGCGTTTATTGAATATGCAATAATAGATGCTGTATAATCAGATCCTCCTCTTCCTAATGTGGTTACATTGCCTTTGTGAGATTTAGCAATAAAACCTTCTATAATGGGAATTTCATCACCATTTAATATCTTTACTAAATTCATTAAATTAATTTTTGTCGCTTCTAAGTCTGCAGCTGCATCACCTTGATTCTCATCACTTATAATATAATCTTCTGCACTAATTTCTTTAACTTTCAAATCGTTAATTTCTAATGCATATGATAGTATTAACTTACTGATTTTTTCTCCAAAAGAAAGCAATATGCCATAATTTAAATTATACAAAAAAAATTTATAGAGTTTATTCAGTTGTTCATTAATCGAAACAACAAGTTTGTTGTCGCCAAAATTATATGCTACATCTAAGTATTTTTGTGAGAACTCATCTAATATCGACCTGTCTTTTTTATTAAATGCATTTATTAATAAATCGGTTGTTTCCTTTAATGCAGAAACTACTACAAATGGCTGCTTGTTACTATTTCTTTTAAATTCTTTAATATAATTTGCAACCTCTAAGTAAGATTTATGAGATTCTAATAAAGAACCACCAATTTTTATAATAGCATAACTCATATCAAGGCACCTCCAATGAGAAACTTTAATAAGATACGAGATACAAACATTAAACCCAACTTACACAATACATTTTTACCAAATCCTATAAAAATTACACTATCTAATTTTTTAAAAACTATACAAAATTTACTGTTTGGTGTGACATCCACTCCACCTCTTTTTACATCATATAGAATTAGAACTTATATTTAAACTTTTATATCAAAAAATATTAATGATCTAATAAACTTAAAGATTTTAATTTTTGTAATTTTTAACTAATACATTAACTATATTTAATAACTTACTATCTTCATTATAATTTCCAATCAATTGGACTCCTACAGGTAAATTGTTAAGTTCTAGTTTAGGTATTGATATAGTCGGTGCCTCTGCATAAGACGAATAAACTGTTTCATATGTTAATAGAGTTCTAATTATCCCGTCTTCTTTTCCCAATACTTCATCAATAGTTGGCGCAGGTATAGGTGTTGTTGGTGTCATCAAAACATCAAATTCTTTTGAAACTTTCTTTAATTCATATTTTACTTCATTTCTATGCTTTAAAGCATCTAAATAATCTACAGCTCTAAAATTCAATCCTTTTTCAAGTAATCTTTTAACATCAGGGAAATATTGGTTCCATTTATTTTTATTTTTGATATGAACAGAAGTTGCTTCACTATACCTTATTACTGGAAAATATTTTGAAACGTATTTTTGTGCTATTTTCATGTCAACAAAATCATATTCATAACCAAGCTTAGCCACAAAGTCTAAAAATTTGTTCTCTACCTTATCAACAAGCTCATTATTATAATCTCTTAATCCATTTGGTACCTTATACCATTTCGGAATTCCAATCTTTATCTTATTAATATCAATATTCTTATATAAATTAAATTTTTTAGATATTTCTATAATTTGATTAAAATCCTTCGAAAAAAATCCTAAAGTATCAAAGGACTTAGCCAAAGGGAAGACCCCATCTACATCAATTTTTCCGTAAGTAGGCTTATAACCAAATGCTCCGCATAAAGATGCTGGAACTCTAATAGATCCTGCTGTATCCGTACCTATAGAGATTGGAACAATAGAAGCTGATACTGATGCAGCAGAACCCCCACTGCTTCCTCCTGATATTCTATTGTAGTCATAAGGGTTTTTGGTTGGTCCAAAAATACTAGAAGTAGTAGTTATTCCTGATGCAAACTCATGTGTATTAGTTTTTCCTACAATAACATAACCAAATTTTTTAATTTTTTTAACAATATATGCGTCTTTTTTAGGTATAAAATTTCTATATAATTTAGAACCCATTGTAGTTTTTATGCCCTTTGTAAATATGATATCTTTAACCCCTATTGGAATAGGCTCTATATTGTTCTTTACTAATTCTTCTGCTTCATTTAATGCGTTTTCATTAAATGTAACAAATGCATTAATTTTATTATTTAATTCCATAATTTCTTTAGAAAAAACTTTCTCAACTAAACTTATACTATTCAATCACAACACCACTTAAATAAATTTAAATGCAATTTATAAATTTATAGCTTTTTAACTAATAATTAATAAAAATTCAAATGTAATCTACATAAAAGTGATGCTAGTATCTAAAATTCATTATGAAATTTTATTTTTAAATATCGAGTATCAATAAAAAATGGGGGTAAAATTGGAAAATAATTTAGTATATCCAGACTATAATAATAAAACTATATATAGCCTTTCATGTGGTTTAGCAAAATTTTTTGATGTAAAAAGAAACTGTATTTCAAATCCACTAAACCTTTCTGGTAATAAGATAGTTTTCGTATTTTTAGATGGCCTGGGATGGTCCTTATTTTCAAAAATAAATTTAAATATAGAAACTGAAAGAATTACAACAATATTTCCTTCAACAACATCAACTGTTACTGCAACTTTGTTTACTGCACAAACTCCGGGAGAGCATGGAATATTAGGATACACAATGTTTAATAAAAAATTAGGAGGTATAATTAACACATTAAAGTACAGCTATATAGCAGAACCTAGTAATGATACTATAAAACAATACGTTCCATATTTAAAGGCATTTCCAATAAAACCATGGATTCAAGAGACTGATAAAAAGATATTATCTATTGTTCAAAACTCTATATCAAATACAGAATTTACAAATAGTTTACACAGAGATACTAATAGACCAGGGATATCAGACGTAGTTGGATACTATAATATGACTGATATGTTAATTAACCTAGTAAAGGCAATAAATAGCAATAGCTACGATGGAATATTCGTTTATTATGATAGTGCTGATCATTTAGGACATGCATATGGATATAATAGTGAATTCCAAAATTTTATTTTATATGACTCAAAAATTGTATTAGAAAATTTAGTAGATATAGCTAATAGATATAGGGATAAATATACTTTTATAATATTTGCGGATCACGGTCAAATTACGGTAAAAAAGACAATACTATGGAATAATGATCAAAATTTAATTGACCAGCTTGAACTACCACCATATGGAGACTCCAGAGCCATCTGGTTTAAAACTAGAAATAATATAAAAGAATATTTAGAAAGCAACTATAATCTATTAGTATTAAATAAAGAAATGATAAGAGAAAGCTCGCTATTAGGAAACGTAATGTACGATGTTGACAAAAATATGATGGGTGATTATCTTGGAATCGCAAAGGATAATGAAACTAAATATATTTATACGTATAGAGATAATGATCCAGGAATAAATTTAAAAGGAAATCATAGTGGTCTATCTGAAGAAGAAATGTATATTCCATTAATAACTATTGAATAAGCAAATCTATCGCTAAAAAATTTTATTTAATATGCTATATGCTTGATCAAACTGTGGTTGACCTTCACCAGTTCTAACTAAGAGATAACTGTAAAATAACTTTGAACCTAGCAATGAAAATGCTAGCCTTTCTTGCCATGGTGTTCCTAATGGAATAACTGTAGAGTCCTTTATTAATTCTAGGATTTTCATTAATAATAATTTATATCCTGGCTCACTCTTTACGGCAATTTTTATTGTAAAAGCTTTTTTAAAATTTTTAATTTTTTCCATAATTTCATTAAAACTAGGTAGACTATTAAGATAGTGAGTTGAAACTATCATATCTTCAGTTAATATATTGTATTTTCTTGCAAAATCTACCTCAACATCGTATTTGTATCCCAAATCATATGATTTATTTAAAAATTTCAACTTCGTTTGATCACTAATCTCAAATATACCGCCTTCATTTTTATCTCTTATAGTAACTATAACTTTATTTTTAATTGCATCAAATTTTTCTAAATCATTAATATTTAACTCCTTCTCCTTTTTATAATCAAGCCTAATTTCAATAAAATCAAACGGCCTCTCAAAAGCTGAATAAACATTCTCATTATAAGGCACTGAAAGAACCAATTTTGGTCTATTCAACTTTAAGCCTACCTCCTACATTGTAGTATCTGTGCCAATAATCAGGATCACTTTTATTTACGCACTCAGCATTCCTTATTTTACCCCCCTTAATAAATGCAATTGTTGATGCCATCATAGCAACTCTGTGATCATTAAAGCAATCAGTTTCAGCATATCTAATTACATTTGGATATAATTCGATAGAGTTGTCATTAATTCTTACTCTGCCTCCAAAGCCTTCTATAATATTTTTAATTGACTCTATTCTATTGCTTTCTTTTATTTTTAGTATTTTTATATTATTAATATTCAAATTAATAATCATTCCAAGAGGCGCCAAGGACATAGCTATATCTGGAGTTTCTTCAATATCTACATATAAATTTTTTATAGGATTGCTGTTACTTACAATCCATGTTGTACCTGAAACAATTGATTTAAACCCAATCTCGGATAAAATATTTACTATCGAATGATCCCCAAAATAATTAGGAGGACTATAAAGCCCCTTAATTTTAATTTCTCCTCCAGTTAATATTGATGAAATTCCATAAAATGATGATAATAAATAATCTCCTGGAAAGCTTAAGCTTATTTCTTTTTCATTGCATTTTCCTACATTAATTATATTATCATTATATGAAACATTACATCCTATATTATTCAATGTGTCTATAGTCAACAATATATAATAAAGAGAAGGAGGATTTTTATCCATAATAATTTCTCCTCCCCCCTTAGCAAGTAAGCCATAAATTAAACCAGTCACATACTGAGAACTTTCTATTTCAGATAAAAAAATTTCATTTGATTTGGGTTTTCCATAGATTCTTATTGGCAACTTTGTACCTGAAATTTTAACTCCTGTAGAATTTGAAATCTTTTCCAATCCATCAAACGGTCTATTTCTTAGAGTTTCATTCCCATCTATTATTATATCTCCTCCAATAGTCAAAGCTATTGAAGATAAAATTCTTGCTAATGTTGCTGATCCACCAGCATAAAATTTGTTATTTAATAAATTAATCCTATTTGGTTTAATCAATCTTTTATCATCAACTCTTACTCCCAATTTTATAATCGAATCATAGGTATATATTACATCTAGCGAAGTTGGTACGTTCTCTTTTAATGTTATATCTTTTAATAAAGATGAGAAAAGGATTCTTATTGCTATAGACTTTGACTTTGGAGAATCAATCTCTCCTGAAATTATTGATGGATATATAATTGCCTGCATTCAACTGCCCTCCAATCCTTATAAAAATTTAAGTATAAAAAGACTCTTAAGTGTTAGCTTTAATAAAACCATTTTATTAATAAATATTTATATATCAAACCCATTAAAATTTTTAAGTCTTTAAATTTCTATATAATTCTAATGCAATACATCCACGACTATTAATTTTCCATATGTAGAAAATAAATCAATTATTGAACCTTCTTCTCCATTTTTTGTTAAAGCAAAATAAGAAGGACCGTTGCCTGATATACCTGCCGATAATGCTCCTTTTTTTAATGCATTATCTATAATTTCTAGACTATAACCATTAATTTCTGCCATCAATTTACCATTTAGTATCATGGCGTCATATATTCTACCTTCTAAAGCCATCTTATAAGCTGAATTAAATTTATTACATCTTTTTCTCATCAAGTCTAAGTTTATGGGATGCCGACTTTCTTTAATTAGAATTATTGCCTTTAGTTCTTCTGCATTTTTTTCCAATTTTACTATATTAAATGAATAGTTGTTAGTAAAGCTTATCATACCAGTATAGCTTGCGACTGCATCATCAAAAGCCCCAGTAATCGACAATCCATATTCTTTTGATATTTTCGCAGATAAATATGGAGGGTAAGGATTTCCAATTTTATTTGCTATAGAGGAAATTGCTGCTACAGATACTGCACTACTGCTCTTTAATCCCATTCCTTCAGGAATTTCTGATTCTATATAAAAATCTGTTAGTATATTATATTTTTTTCTTATGTAATCTTTAATTGCTATTGTTAAGGATGAATCCTTGCTGCTTTTTCCTTCTCTCGCATAAACCTTTAAATCTATTGGCATTACTGCTCCATTACCGCAAGGAACAGCATTTACTATAGAAATTCCTCCATAGGCTAAGTGCATTCCTTCTTTAATTTTTCCCACCTGTCCTCAATTACTTCCGTTTGATTCTTTTCAAGTCTATTCTTAGGTATAATTCCATTAATTAGCATGTGATCTACTAAAACAAGAGAAACCATAGATTCTAATACTGATACTCCTCTTATAGCTATACAAGGATCATGTCTTCCTTTTATGAAAAGTTCTGCTTCTTTCATCGTTCTCAAATCAATCGTTTTTTGGATTTTTCTAGTCGAACTAGTAGGTTTAAAAACTGTTCTTAAAATTAAGTCTTCTCCTGTTGTTATCCCTCCTAAAATGCCTCCTGCTATATTTCTTTTGAATTTGAAATCTTTATCATGGTATATTTCATCAGCTACTTCGCTTCCTTTCATTTTGAAGGCATTAAAGCCCAGACCGTACTCAAAACCTAAAACACCTGGAATTGATAGAACTGCCTTTGCTAAATTTGCCTTTATTTTATCGAATACAGGTTCACCTAACGATTTTGGTGGATTCTTAACTATTATTTCAACAAGTCCTCCTATGCTATCCCCTTCTTTCCTAATATTTTCTATCAGGTTTTCTACATCTTTCTCAAAACTTTTAATTGTTCTAACCTTACTATTCCTAGAACATAAAACCTCTTTAAATTCAGGTATATAATCTATATACAGGTTTCCAATTCCTTTAATATAGCCAGCTATTATAGTGTTTGTTAATAACAAAAGCTTCTTTGCAATAGAACCTGCTGCAACTCTTGATATAGTTTCTCTTGCGCTGCTCCTTCCTCCTCCTCTATAATCCCAATTCTCATAACCGTATTTTTCTATATAAGGTAAATCAGCGTGTCCTGGCCTCGGTTTATATCTTATCTCTTCGTAATGTATTGGCATTGGATCAATATTTTCTATAATTATTCCCAAGGGAGCTCCTGTAGTTTTTCCATTAAAAACACCGCTTAAAATTATTGGTTTGTCTTCCTCTTTTCTTGTCGAAACATAAAAATTTCCTGGCTTTCTGAAAGATAATTCGAAATATATGTCATCTTCATTTATAGGTAATCCTGCTGGAACTCCATCTATTACAACTCCCATAGCTTTTCCATGACTTTCCCCAAAGGTAGTAATTTTAAACATTTTACCAAATGAGTTTCCTGACATTATCTAATATCACCTCATCAAACTGCAAATTAAACCATATTTTTTCTGCTTCTATAGCTTGATACAACAAAATTTCCTTTCCATCTATTATAGTAGCGGTATTAATAGAAGGAAACCTAGAATAAACAAAATCTATATATCCTTTTAATGGATTCAAATTAAAATTAAAGTCTACTGGTATTGTGTTGACTATAACATCAATGTCGTCTTTTACCTTCAAGTTATCAATGACATATGATTCAATGTCGTCTCTCAGCAAATCATTGGCTAGTTTTTCCGCCCTTTCTTTTGTTCTATTAAAAATAAGTATTTTTGATCCCAAATCACCTAAAGCAAAAGCAGAAGCCCTCGCAGCCCCTCCTGCACCTAGGATCAAAGAACTTCTAATTTTTCCCTTAATTTTATTTTTAACTAATTTTTTAAAAGCTATATAATCAGTATTAAATCCAATATAATCTTTTATTGTGTTTACTGCCTTAGTTTTTTCAGCTTCAGGAGAGAGGGCCTTTAGATATTTTATTATAATCTCTTTATAAGGCATTGTAACATTTAGACCATAATTTTCTTTTAATAAATTTTTTATTAGATATTCGAATTCAGATGCTTTAATCTGATAAAGATTGTACTTGGCTTTGATATCATATTTTTCATATATATAATTGTGTATTTGAGGGCTAGGACTTGAAAAAATATTTTCTCCAATAAGCCCAAGCCTTAATTCTTCAGACATAAATTTAATCCCTTTTCCAATAAATCTAGATCAACATGAAATATCTTCCATGATCCTACTTTCGCAGGCAATGGAAGCATTATTTTATTGCCTTGTTTTTTCTTATCATGCTTTATTGCTTTAATTGCTATTTCTTTATCAATCTCTATACTATTAAAATTATAATCAAAACTCCTTAATATATCCTCAAGATATGAAAGTACATCTTCACTTATTAAATTGTTATCTACACCAATTTTCGTCTCACATAGCATGCCATATGAGATTGCATATCCATGTTTGACTTTAAATAAACTTGCAGATTCTATTGCATGACCTATTGTGTGACCAAAATTTAATATTGTTCTTAATCCTTTTGTTTCTATTTCATCTTCTTTAACTATACTCATTTTATGATAAACCGATCTGCTTATTATATAAGATAATTGATTTTCTCCATAATTTATTATATTATCTTTTTCATTTAGCAAATAGTAATAAAATTCCTTGTCGAGCATCATGGCATATTTAATGATTTCTCCCAAACCATTCATAATTTCCTCTTTTGGAAGAGTCTTTAAAAAATCTATATCTTCTAATATTAAATTTGGTTGATAAAAAGAGCCAATAATATTTTTATATCCATAAAAGTTAAGTCCATTTTTTCCTCCAATTGAGGCATCTACCATAGCTAGTAATGTTGTGGGTATGTTTATTAAATAGGTACCTCTCATATAAATTGATGAAACGAATCCAGCTAAATCTGAAACTGTTCCACCACCTAACGCTATTATACCATCATTTCTTGTAAAATCGTAATCTAAAATTTCTTTTAATATAGCTATTGCATAATTCATTTCCTTTGATGCTTCTCCGTTTGGTACTTTATATGATTTAAATTTACTCAATATGGTATTGCTTATTAATTTTTCTAATCCTTCAGAATAAACTAGAAAATATTTTCTGTGTAAAGGTATATTATTGCTTATTATGTTTTTCCCTATTATTACTTCAGTGTCTTTATTACATAACGAAAATTTCATCTTTTCACCTTAAAAGATTAAGATTTTTTAAATCATCAATCAGTTGTTTGAACATATCAAAAGTCAGTTGTTGAGGGCCATCGGATAATGCTTTATCCGGATCTGGATGAACCTCTACCATTATTCCATCAGAGCCAGCTGCCAATGCAGCCTTGGCCATAGGTGGAACGAGTGCTCTTTTCCCAGCTGCATGACTAGGATCAACAATTACAGGCAAATGAGTTAAATTCTTTAATACTGGAACTGCAGAAATATCTAAAGTAAATCTTGTTGATATTTCAAAAGTTCTTATACCTCTTTCAACTAAAATAACCTGTTCATTGCCACCATACAATATATATTCGGCTGATTGCAGTAACTCGTCAATAGTATTGCCAAATCCTCTTTTTAATAATATTGGCTTATCAACTTTGCTCAGCTCCTTAATTAAGGCAAAGTTTTGCATGTTTCTAGCTCCTACTTGTAACGCATCTGCATATTCTGATACCAATTTTATGTTCCTAACATCTAGAACCTCTGTAACAAAAGGAATTTTATATGTATCGCTTGCCTCTCTCAATAACTTTAACCCCTCTTCACCGAGACCTTGAAAGCTGTATGGAGAAGATCTTGGCTTGAAGGCCCCTCCTCTTAATATGCTTGCGCTATTTTCCTTAACAAACTTAGCAGTTATCATTATTTGGTCTCTATTTTCAACTGCACATGGACCTGCTATTATAACTGGTGAACCATTTCCAACCAAAACATTTCCTATTTTAACATAGGTTTTATCCTTGTAATCCTTACTCACAAGCTTATAGTTCATTAATAATCACCTCTAACTTTTTCTCGATATTATGAGGTAATAGTTTAAAAAATTCTAATAATTCAAAATAACTCCTCGCTGAGGTCCCAAACTTATCTTCTATCCCAAACTTAATTACTTTTTTAGGATTTTTAAAAGACAAAAAAGAAGATATTAAATCTCCTATACCTCCAATAACGTTATGTTCCTCTAATGTTACAATGTAATTTGATCTTTTTGAAAACTTTAAAACGGTATCTTCATCGAATGGCTTTATTGAATAAAAATCTATCACTGTTGAGCTAATCCCTTTATTTTTTAAGTTACTTGATAAAATTTTTGCTATTTCAACCATTGGACCGTATGAAAAGAATGCAATATCTTTACCTTCACAAATTACCTTAGATCTGCCTATTTTAAATTCTTCATTATCATCATAAATTCTTGGAGAATTATCTCTACCTAATCTAATATAAACTGGCCCTATGTGATTAAGTATGGATTCATAGAGCAGCTTTTTAGTTGAAATGCTATCTGAAGGTGCTAATACAATAAAATTTGGTAATATTCTCATTAAAGCAATATCCTCTAATGATTGATGTGAAGATCCATCTAAAAAGTCTGATAGCCCTGAATGAGTTCCAACTAATTTCACATTTAATTTATCTCTAGCTATAGTATTTCTAATTTGTTCCCATGCTCTCATTAGAAACATGGAAAATGTAACTGCAATTGGTATTTTATTTCCTAGAGCAAGCCCTGATGCAAATCCAACTAAATCTTGTTCACTTATTCCAACCGATATAAATCTATCAGGAAATCTTTCTGCAAAGTATTTTGTGTATGTTGATTTTGAAACATCGGAATCAACTACAACTACATCGTTATTAGATTCCCCTATTTCAACTAGACTTTTTCCAAGGGACTCTCTGTAACTGCTGTCTAAAATCATAGAATTCACCTAAAAGATTGCATTGATTTAACAATTATTGCTTTTGGTAAACCCTTTATTTCAGACATTAATTCTAGAGACAAGATAAGCTCATTCAAATTATTATTAATTTCTATTGTGTACCATCCAAAAGATTCAAATTTTTTCTTAATTGGTTCTTTAATTTTTATCTCTTCTGTGTGACCAGAGAGCTGAAATCCATTTCTATCTATAATTGCAATAACATTGTCAATCTTAAGGTTGTACGATGTTGCAATAGATTCCCATATTTGGCCTTCATCAAGCTCTCCATCCCCAAGTATAACGGCAAACTCTCTTTTTTCCTGGTTTAATTTAGATGCATAAGCCAATCCATTGGCTACTGATAGGCCTTGACCTAATGAACCAGTGGAAAACAGAATGCCTGGTACTTTATTTCCTTCTGGATGAGATTGAAGCCTTGAATTTGGATAAGCAAAATAATTAAGTTCTTCTTTACTTATTAAACCCTTTTCTGCTAGCAAAGCATATAATGCAGGTGCTGCATGACCTTTACTGAGTATTACAGATCTATTGATTCTCTGTATATTCCCTTTGGGTATCCAATATTCATACAAAGCTATTAGTATATTTAATGATGAGAACGACGAATCTTTGTGAAAATTATTAATATCTTTCATCAGCCCATTTAATGTATTTGTCACACGAGAATTTGTTTCAACCATTTTTTCAAATATTTTCTCAAAATCAAACTGGACAGAAGACAACGAGCTAAACTCACTTAATATTGGCTGGGCATCATACCCTCGCCCCATTGGAACTCCATCACATCCACACCTCTAAGTTTATATTACAATCCTACTATTTAAACTTTCCTTTAATAAATCTTTTATTTTTAATATTATTTAGTAAAGTTTATAATTCCCTTATATTATAATTTACTTGAAAGGTGGTTGTTGTGCGCCAATGGTAAGTAATGAAGATTTAATTCCAGGGTTTTGGTATAATATAATACCTGATCTTCCAAAACCCTTGTCTCCTCCTCGTGATCCCCCTAATTCCGAGTTTTCTAGAATCGGATTACTTAAAGAAATCATGCCAAAAGAGATTTTAAGACAAGAATTTACTATAGAAAGATATGTTAAAATTCCTGATGAATTAAGAGAAAAATATGCTATTTTGGGAAGACCAACGCCTTTGATGAGAGCAAAGAGTTTAGAAAAATTACTTGACACTCCAGCAAGGATATATTTTAAATATGAAGGGGCAACTCCAACTGGATCTCACAAAATTAACACAGCACTAGCCCAATCCTACTTCTCATTAAATGAAGGAATTAATCATGTAACAACAGAAACTGGGGCTGGGCAATGGGGAACTGCTGTTGCATTTTCTTCGTCTCTATTCAATATGAAATCTACAGTCTTTATGGTAAAGGTTAGCTATGAACAAAAACCAATGAGAAAAACTATTATGAAACTATATGGTGCTGATGTCTATCCAAGTCCATCAAATATAACTGAAATTGGCAACAAACTTATTAGAGAAAATGAAAATCATCCTGGCTCATTAGGCATAGCAATGAGCGAAGCAATAGAATACGCTTTAAAAAATAAATATAAGTATTTAGTTGGAAGCGTATTAGATGTTGCTCTATTACATCAAAGCATAATCGGCTTAGAAACAAAGGCTCAACTAGAAGAAATTGGAGAAAATCCAGACATATTAATTGGTTGTGTTGGTGGAGGTAGCAATTTTGGTGGGTTTACTTATCCATTTATAGGTAATAAAATTGGAGAAGAATATATTGCAGTTGGTTCAGAAGAAGTACCTAAGTTCAGTAAAGGTGAATATAGATATGATTTTGCAGATACTGCCGGCTTATTACCTTTGATAAAAATGATTACCTTAGGAAACAATTATGTTCCTCCCCCCATTTATTCTGGTGGCTTGAGATATCATGGAATAGCACCAACTTTAAGCCTATTGATAAAAGAGGGAATTATTAAATGGAAAGAATACAGCGAGAAAGAAATATTTGATGCTGCAAAATTATTTATTAAATCTCAAGGAATTATACCTGCACCGGAATCAGCTCATGCTATTAAAGCTGTTATAAATAAGGCAATGGAATTGAAAAAAACTAAAGAAAAGAAAACGATTGTTTTTAATTTAAGTGGACATGGACTTCTTGATCTACCAAATTATGAATCGATGATTTCCAGGTGGTCTTTATGAAATCAAGCAGAAAATTATTAGTATGTTATATGACACTTGGCTATCCAAATAAAGAATATTTCTTAGAATTCATTAAAAATGCTGAAAAATGTGGATGTGATATGTTAGAGGTAGGAATTCCAACAAAGAATGCAAAATATGATGGACCAATCATTAGAAGAAGTTATGAAAAAGTCATAAATGAGATGATCGATGTTTATAATATAATGAAAGGAATTTTAGACAAAATTACATTAAAAGTGATAGCACTTGCTTATTTAGAAGACTATATGGATAATTTTGAAAAATTTTTATCACAACTAAAAGATATTGGAATTAATAGAGTATTATTTCCAGATTTGACTATTGACTATATAGATGATTTTGAAAAGTACAACGATATAATAAAAAAGCACTCGCTTAAAAATGTAATTTTTACAACACCGTCTGTACCAGATAAGCTAATAGAAAAATTAGCCGAAATCAGTGATGAGTTCTTATATTATGGTATAAGGCCAACAACTGGAATAGAGATACCGATTTCACCGGATAAACTAGTAAAAAGAGTTAGAAGCATTGTTAACAACAAGCTTGTTGTTGGTTTCGGATTGTCATTCAATGATATAAGGAATGTAATTAATTCCGGAGCTGATGGTGTTGCCATTGGATCTGCCTTTATAGAAAGGATAGAAAAAGAAGGAATAAACTCGGCTTTTGAATTGATAAAAGAAATTAGGGGGATCTTAGATGAACCTGTCTGATTATCTTAAGATTTTATCAGATAAAAAAAATTTAAGCGAAGAAGAGGCTGAAAATTTAGCTGATATGCTTTTAGAAAACAACTTTGATGAGACCATAGCTGGGTCTATACTAACTGCATTAAAGGTTAAAGGTGAAAGCGCTGATGAAATAATAGGATTTATAAAATCTCTTAGAAAACATGCTAGTAATTTAGGCATAGAAAATGCCATAGATATAGTTGGAACTGGTGGTGATGGGCTTAGCACTATTAATGTAAGTACAACAGTTTCTATATTATTAAGTAATCTAATACCGGTTGCAAAGCATGGTAATAGAGCTGCCTCGAGTAAAAGCGGAAGCGCTGATTTTTTAGAATCTCTTGGTTACAACATATATATAGAGCCAAATAATGCAGCAAATCTGCTTAAAAAAAATAATTTTGTATTCCTATTTGCGCAATTATATCATAAGAGTATGAAAAATGTGGCCATCATCAGAAAAAAACTAGGCATTAGGAGTATTTTCAACTTCATTGGACCATTTGCAAATCCAGCTAACGTTAAGGTTCAACTGGTCGGTGTTTATCCAATCTCATATTTGGATGTTCTAGCAGATGCTGCAAGTAGATTAAACTATGAAAAGATCATTCTAATAAATGGAGAGCCTGGTTTAGATGAGGTTTCTCCTGTTGGGGAAAGCTTTATAGTAGAGGTTAAGAAGGATAAGATAGATAAATACAAAATTTCAATAAATGACTTTAAAGTTAATAAGGTTAATATATCTAACTTAATTGTTAATAGTCCTGAAGAATCCGCAATTAAAGTAATAAGATCCTCTTTAGGGTTAGATAAAGACGTTGAAACATATATTAGACTAAACACATCTTTAGGTCTATATTTAATTAATAAGGTAAAATCATTAGAAGATGGATTTGAGCTATCAAAAGAATTATTAGATAATTTTCTTAATAGAATCAAAGAAATGGTTTCTATCAATGGAAATATTGAGCAATTAAATAAAATTTTGGTGAAAGCTTATGGTAATAAAAATTAAAATTTGTGGAGTAAATAATTTAGAAGATGTTAAAATGCTGAACTCATTTAATATCGATTTTATAGGCATGATTAACGACAAAATAAGTCCAAGATATGTTGATGAAGAGAAAATACAAAAAGCCATGGAAATCACTAAAATACCAATAGTTACTGTTATAGCAAACTACAAAATAGAAGATATTCAATATATAAAAACAAAATACATACAAATACATAGAATTTTAAACGATAATGAACTAGAAGAATTAAAAAATTTCAATAAAAAATTTATTTTATATGTACCTTCATCATTAAAATATTTAGATTACCTTAAAAAAACAGAAAGCTACTCCGATATGATTCTCTTAGACACATTAAATAAAAATCAGAAAGCTGATAAGAGAATTTTAAGAAAGATGATTGACCATAGCGTTAAGATAGGTATAGCAGGTGGGATTAATGCTGATAATATAAAGGATTTTATTGATTTAGATCCTTATTGGATAGATATATCAAGAGGTGTTGAAATACTACCTGGTAAGAAGGATCCATTTTTAGTTAAGAAAATTTTGGAGGTGGTTAAGAATTATTAATTATAATGATTTAGAAAATTTGATTAGATGTTTAAACGATAATAATGATATTATGGCTGTATTAGAAAATTCCTATGACAAAAAAGAAGTAATAATAGCTTATGATTCAAACGATTATATAAAAAGCTTATACGATCCTTTGACTGATTTACATAATTTAAACAATAAAAGAGTAATTGGTTACATATCCTATGACTCTATAAGATACTGGGAAAAAATTAAATACAAACCAATTGAATTAGAAAATTGGCCTTTTGCAGAATTCTTTTCACCTAAAAAAACTATCATAATTAAAGATAAAGTTAACTTTTCAGACGATGATGAAAAAAGTTGCATCAACTATCATAATAAAGATAAGTTCAAAGTTAAAGAATACGACTATTCCCATAAAAAAGAAGATTACGAAGATGACGTAAATGAAATTTTAAAATACATACATTCTGGATATGCATTTCAGGTTGTTTTATCTAGGTTTCTAAGGTATTCATTTAGTGGTGATCCTTTGGAGTTATATTTAAAACTAAGAAAAATAAGTCCATCACCGTATTTATATTTTTTAAAATTTTACAAGAGATATATTATTGGCGCAAGTCCAGAATTACTCTTTGAATTAAATAATAATGATTTGATCACATACCCTATAGCAGGTACAAGACCTAGAGGTAAAAGTTCTCAAGAAGATATAGTTTTGGAAAACGAACTAAGAAATTCTACTAAGGATAGAGCAGAACACCTAATGCTTCTTGACTTAGCCAGAAATGATTTGGGCAAGGTTTGCGCTCCAGGTACAGTTGATGTACCAGAATCATTTTTCATAAAAAAATACAGCCATGTACAACATATAGTTTCAAAAGTTGTAGGTAAGCTAGATGAAAACAAAAATGTGCTTGATGTAATTAAAGCAATGTTTCCTGCAGGTACAGTTTCAGGAGCTCCTAAGCCATTTTCTATGAATCTTATAAATTCATTAGAAATTTACAATAGAGGGCCATATGCTGGTGCTGTTGGTTATATTTCGAAAAGTAGATCAAGTCTTGCAATTTCAATAAGGAGCGCATTCATAAATAATGACTTAATTAGAATACAAGCAGGTGCAGGTATAGTTTATGATTCAATACCAGAATTAGAATATGAAGAAACCGAGCATAAACTTAAATCATTAAAGGTTTCTATGGGTGTTAAATAATGGATACAATATTAATAATAGACAATTATGATAGTTTTGTCTATAATATAGCACAAATTATTGGAGAGCTCGGCTATAGGTCTATAGTATTAAGAAATGACGTAGTATCAATTAAAACCGTTGAAAAAATAAATCCAAGTAGAATTATAATTTCTCCTGGACCTGGAAGACCAGATAAAAATGAAGACATTGGCTATTCTATAGATATTATTCAAGAATTTGGTTCTAAAATTCCAATATTAGGAGTTTGTTTAGGGCATCAAGTAATAGGGTACGCATTTAACTCTAAAATAAGAAATGCTAGAAAGATATTTCATGGGAAATTAAGTAAGATAATAGTAAGCAATAACAACTCTAAGCTATTTATAGGATTACCTAAAACTTTTTATGCAACAAGATATCATAGTTTAGTAATAGATGATGTTAAGAAGCCATTAATTATTGATGCTTATTCAGAAGAGGATGGAGAAATAATGGCAGTTCATCATGATAAATATCCTATTTACGGAGTTCAATTTCATCCCGAAAGCATTGGAACCAATATGAATGAAAATATAGGAAAGAATATATTTTACAATTTTCTAAATATGGTGATGGAAAACAAAAGTAAGTTTAACTCTTAGAATAGGAGGTAAGAAAAATATGAATAACTGGTTAAAAGACGTAATCGAATTATCCATTAAAAGAAGTGTCGTAAAAGGTAACAGAGAGAGGCCTCTTCACTCAATGAAAAATTCTATATTAGATACAAAAAACAACAACTATAATCCAATAATAGCAGAATATAAAAGAAGTTCGCCATCAGGATTTCTATCAAATAGAGATTATGCAAACTATGTAAATTTTCTAAAAAACTATGTAGCTGGATTTAGTGTATTAACTGAAGAAAAATATTTCAATGGTTCCTACACTTATCTAAAAAATATTGGTAAATTAACAAATAAACCAATATTAATGAAAGACTTTATTGTTACTGATAGACAAATAGAGTCCGCATATAACTTAGGAGCAGATGTAATATTGTTGATAATAGCAATCTTAAAAGAAAATGAGATAGAATATTTATTATCAGTTGCAAGGAGCTATAAATTAGAAGTATTGGTTGAGGTTCATAACATAAATGAACTAAACGTAGCATTAAATTACAATATAGATATGATTGGTGTAAATTCTAGAAATCTTTTTGACTTAAGCATTAGCCTAAACAACACAAAAAAATTACTCCAAATTATACCCAAAAAATTTATAAAAGTAGCAGAGAGTGGAATAAAAAACAAAGATGATATAAAAGTTTTAAAAGAAAGCAGAGCAGACGCTTTTCTTATTGGAACATCCTTAATGGAAAATCCAAATTTAATAAAAAATTTGATCTAAATGCTTCCATGCATTGATATGATTTCATTGGCTTTATTAATAATTTCTAGTTCCTTTTTATCCACATAAACTCTATAATATTGCTTTGCTACGATATCATATAAATTATCACCTGATTTTAAAGCTAAATTTTCTAGCAATATTACTGATGTTAAATGGCCTAATTGCCTGAGAAAGTCTTTTGATAAATATTCAGCTTCTCTTGGAGATAATGAGCCGAACCAATTTATGAGGTCTTTAGCTTTATTGAAGGCATTTTTTGAAAGATCTTTATCATAAACTTCATTTATTAATGAAGACATGTCTTCTAAATAAACTTCATGGGCTTTCTTTTTAACCATACTTTCTAACATATCTAATGCTTGTATATTACTGGTTCCTTCCCATATAGGAGTTATCAACGCTTCCCTATGCCATCTTTCGATGGGATATTCACTTAAAAATCCTATTCCGCCAAATCCTTCCATAGCAAGTTGTGTAACTTTTGATGATATTTCAGCGGTTAAGTTTTTAGCTATATGAGTTAAAAACCTAGCATAATGGTATTCTTTATTATAAGGTGGCATTACATTAGATGATTTTTGAAATTCATCTATTGCTTTAAAAGTTAAAGCTAAGGCTCCTTCTATGCTAACTTCCATATCTAATAAATCTCTTTGCATTAATGGATGCTCTATAATCCTTTTACCAAATGCAAAACGGTCTTTTGAAAATCCCAAAGTCTCTAAATAAGCCTTTCTTGAAACTCCTACAGCTCCAACTGCATTTGCTAACCTTGAAACTGTTAGATCTTCCATTATATAGTATATGCCTTCTTCTTCTTTTCCTATCAAACTAGCTTCAGAATTTATTAATTCTACCTCTCCAGTGGGAACTGAGTTTGTACCGCTTTTCAGCTTAAGTCTCCTAATATAATAATTGAGATCCCCTTTAGAATTATATCTTGATAAAGCAAACATAGCTAAACCCTTTGCACCAGGTCTGCCATTTTCTGGCCTTGCTGATACTAATGAAATATCTGCTATACCTGCCCCGCTCGAAAAGTATTTATATCCATTTAACAAATATTTGTTATCGCTTATCTTTTTAGCAGTAGTCGTGTTTGCACCTAAATCGCTGCCGCCTTGCGTTTCTGTAAACCAAGTTGATCCTAGCATCAATGGTTCTTCTATACCAACTAATTTCTTATAGGTATTCTTTAATTCACCATTAGCATACTTGCTTAGAGCATAAGCTGTTTGTATTGTGATCGTTAATACACAAGATAAGCCAGGATCGCCTATTAAATAGATTCCTGTATAATGGTCATGCCATGTACCATTACTAAATGGAAATTTATTAACACCATATTTAAGAATTAAATTTTTAATTATTTCTCTTTCATAAGGATCTAACCAAGAATAATCAATTCTTTGTCCATTAGCCCCCCAATACATTAACCTAGGAAGACTTTCTGCATCAACTCTATAAGTTGCTTCATAAACTTCTTTACCTGAATATTTTCCTAAATCGGTAAAATCTATCTTTGATTTAGAATAATTTTTAAGCACATCTTTAAGTGGTTTGTCCAATTCGTAATGGTTTAAACCATATGCATATGATACTCCCTCTAAACCATACAACGGCATTTTATCACCACTATAAATATTAATATTAAAAAATTTAAAGTTTGTAAAGTAATAATTATGTAGGCCCCATAATGGTGGATTTTAAAGCTTTTTTATCAACTTTTCCAGTACCTGTCAATGGAATATCATTAACTACTATAACATCGTCTGGTATCCAGAATTTGCTAATTTTACCTTGATTTGCCAACTCATTTAAATAATTTAATATTTTTTCTTTTACATTTTCTACAGATTTATTTAACTTTATTACAGCAATAGGTCTTTCGCCCCACCTTTCATTTTTTATTCCAATGACAGCTACCAACGATATATAAGGAATCTCTGATATAGCTGCCTCCAATATACTTGATGGAATCCATTCTCCTCCACTTTTTATTATATCCTTTACCCTATCCAATACAACTAATCCACCATCATCCAATATATATCCAATGTCTCCAGTCCTGAACCAACCATCATCGGTAAATGATTCTTTTGTTTTTTCAACATCATTATAATAGCCATCAGGCATCCAAGGGGCTCTAAACAGAATTTCTCCTGGTTTATCGTTTTTAGAATCAATTTTGAAATCTGCCATAGGAACTGGATGTGTAACCTTATGAGGTTCTATTAAATTTTTCTTTACAAGTTCTGTTTCTATTGTGATTGATGCAGCAAGCATATCAGTTCCTCCATAAATTGCAGAAAATTTAATACCATTTTCTTTCATTTTCTTGACCAATCCATCCGGAATAGGACTTCCTCCTATTAATACTTTTAAGCCTCTTTTATTTAATCCAAATTCCATTAGCATTTGCATCATGGTTGGTACAACGCTTATCCAAGTTACACTTTCTTTATCAATAATAGAAATTACTTGTTTTGGATCGAACTTCTCTGAATAAATTAGTTTTGCACCAGATGTAGGGGCTATAATTAAAGAACCCCATGATAATATATGATATATTGGAATTTGTGGAAACATTACATCTTCTTCACCTAGTTTTGCTGGTGCATTATGATAAGATAATTGATTTAAAATTGATAAGGCTCCATTTATTAGTTTTTCTTGAGAATATATAACTGCCTTCGGCAATCCTGTCGTTCCACTAGTAAATAAAATAACTGAATTATATTTTTTATTACTTACAGGTTCTCCTCTGTTATATGAGTAGTCTATTTCATCAAATGACACAGTCTTTATATTATTTACCTTTTGCTCAACAGCCCTTGCATAGTCTTTAAAAATATTTTCATAGATAAAATATTTTGCATTTGATTTATTCAATGTATATATCAGTTGGTCTAATGGAAGTCTAACATTTATAGGATAAGCTATTGCTCCCATAGATATAATGGAATACATCAATTCAAAATACTTTATATTATTTAGGCCTAATATTGACACAACTTCTTCCTTATTAACACCTTTTTCTTTTAAAAAATTAATCAGCCTTAGAGTATTATCATATATTTCATTATAATTCTTTCTTTCATTGTTATCCATAACTTCTTGGTTAGAGAATAATTTAGACGCCCTTCTTAATATGTATTCAAAAGTGTACAATCAAATCTCACCAAATATAAAACGAGTTTCTTACTATAAATATTTTACTCAAAGTTTCACACTTCATAAAAAATTAATTATTTGAAATATTATGATAATAATTCTATTTAGAAATTCTACAAGAATTTATATAAAGTAATCTTTTTATCTAATTTCATAAATAAAACATATATTAAAACTGATATTTGGACCGAAATAATGTTAAATGTTTCTCCTTACGCCAAAAATAATTTTAATGAAGTAACATGATAACAATATTATTATAAAGAATAAAAAGAAAAATATTACATAGAAATTATCTTTATTTATAATAATTGATGGTCAATGATTAGATTCTAGAGCAGCGATATTTTTATTTGTAAATATCGTTAAGTTATTAATAATTAAAAATTTTATAAAATATGGGAAATATAATTTTTAATAATACACAAAAAATTAAGTAAAAATATAAAAAAATTATTTGTAATAACTTATTATTTTATATAGTTTTAAAAACAAAGTTAAAAATATTTTATTAATTTGCCTTTATTTTATATAACCTTATTAGCTATTTCTAAAGAATAAAGCAAGGAATTAAAATCATTTGGTGAAGAAAAAAGAATTCCATCAACAAAAGAACCAATAGTGTCAATTGCTTCTTTAATCTTATTTACTTTAATTAGCTCCTCTGATGGTAAATACCTCAGAAGAAATTCTTTGTTGCTATCCGATAATATAACAAAATATATATATAACTTTGATCCGTTTCTTTTAATACTCTTTGAAATTCTCTCAAGCTTATCACTATTCCACGGTCTTGTTATCAAATAGAATGATGCCTTGATGTTAACTCTTTTTTCAATTTCTTCTGATGGCTTATTAAGATTTAATAATAAGCCTCCTTCGATACCATCAATATTAGACCTTATTATCGATATTCCTTCCTCTGGGGATATATCATCAATTTTCTTTCCAATCGATGGCGGATCTCCTCTAACTAACAATACTTTATTTATACCGCTCATTTTTAATCCAAACATGATATTTAATAAATTAAGGCTATTTATATCAAGGAGTCTTATGTGCGTTATTATATCAGCATAATTAATATTTTCTTTTATTATGCATGATAGAATTGGCGAAGATGGAGAAGGTAACCCTAAGGGGCCATCTGGTATATCTATTGTATTGCTTAATTCAATTAATTTTCTAGCATAATTTATTAACTTTTCTTTATTTTTTGTTGGAACCAATTCCGATATTATTTCTTTCATTTTTTATCACTAAGGTTTGGTACTTATCAAAAAACCCACCAAACCCAAAAGCATAGCTATCAAAGAAATATTTTTGTTTTTCGTAGCAACATTTTTTGTTGGTTTAATCACAGTCAGCAAAGACATTGAAATAAAAATAATATCGACTATGCTAATTGGAATAATATATAATAAAGGATACACTTTATCTATAATTAAAGGTATAGGACTTATTGCTATTGCTATAAAATACAAAACTAATGAAATTATTGCTGCGAATTTACCACTCTTCATTGCTGCTAATGTTTTTATTCCCGCTTTTTTGTCACCTTCTATATCAGCTATTCCTTTAGTTATTTCTCTAGCAACACCGGATAGAAAAATCATAGACCAATATATAAATATTGTTAAATTTAATTTATTTACCATAGCTGCCCCATATAATATTGGAACCCCCATTGCATATGCAACCATAATATTTCCTGGAATCCCAGATTTTTTTCCTCTAATATCATATAAAATAGCTATAATAAATGATATTATGGCAATAATAAATGTTTGAAAGCCGTTAAGTATCGAAAAAATTATTCCTATTATTGATAACGAATAAAAAAAATATTTTGCATTTTTAATAGATATAGTACCTTTTGGTAATGGCCTATTGGGATTATTAATTTTATCTATATTAATATCTATTATATCATTTAACACCATTGCTGCCGAAGATATGAAAAAACCTGTTAAAAAACCAAAAATCATATCTTCTATTTTTGGAAGCATCCTACCAGAAGCTATAAAAGAACCAACAATAACTGAGAAACCGATCATAACATCATTTAATGGTCTTACCAGTTTTATATAATCTTTAATCATATTTTTCCCTCTCAATTGATTTATATTTTTATTAGCCTCTACGAACTATTATTATGTTGAGGGATTAAAATTGGCATCTAAACTTGAATCTCAAATAAGCAAAGTCAACGCTAAATTTAGATATCCGAATTCTAAAGTATTAAAAGAAATAACTTCATCCTTATCAGAAATTATAGAAGAGGCAAACTTTGAAATTAGTAAAGATGGCATTAAAGTTGTAGGTACTGATCCTGCAAAGGTTGCTTATATAGAAATTAATATGCCCTACGATACATTTTTAGATTATGATGTAAAAAATAAGATTAATATGGGAGTTAATGTAACATCGCTTTATAATATCATTTCAAGAAGCAGAAGAAGTGAAAGCATATTGTTTATGGTATCAGACCAAAACATATTAATAGAAATAGAAGGCGAAATTATTAAAAGATTCTTATTACCAAATCTTGAGGTAGTATTAGATGTACCCACAGAAATTAAACTGGATCATGACGTAAAGTTATCAATAATTGGGGATGCATTTAAAAAGGTTTTATCTGATGCATCAGTATTTGGGGATATAATAGAATTAGAGGTAAATGAAGATAAATTTATTATAAGGTCTCAAGGAGAAGGCCCCAAAGCTGAGGCAAGTTTTATCAAAGGTTCAGGCTCTCTAGTAGATTTAGAGGTAAAAAGAAATTCAACAAGTAGATATGATATTAATTATTTGAGGTCTGTACTTAATTTGGCAAAAGTTGCAGAGACCGTAGAGATAAGTTTTTCAAGCGATAAACCAATTCAGCTGATATTTAATGCCCCAGATAAGAGCAGAATTAGGTATTTATTAGCCCCATCAAGCAGCCTATAAACTAATATATCAGTATAGATCTAGTAAATGGTAATATGCCATTATATGTTTTGTTAGCAAAGTTTTCAATAGGATTTCCAACAAATGAACATAATGAAGTTAAGATACTTGATAAATTGTTCGATCCCTTTATAACTATACCTCTTTTTGCTTTTGCCATAGAACTTAATAGTTTTTCATTTCCATAAATTATTGTAATTGATGAACCCATCATCATAGCTGATAATGATATGGCTTCATTGCAATTAGAAACCTGAGTAACAGCTAGGACTGGTGCTTCAATATCACTCCACATAATTTCAGCATTCTTCGGGGTTTCATTAATCAATGTAGGCTCAATATATCTATCATTTGTTAGTCCTCCGGTTATCAATTTACCTCCTTTCGATATAGCATCATTGATTAACTTTGTAGACCTATCTGCTATTTCTTTGTTTTTTAAAGGTCCAACTTCTTTACCATCTAATGGATTTCCTATGGATGATTGTTCAAACCTATCAGATATATTTTCAATTATCTCATCCTTAAGTCCATGGTTTGATAGAATCCAACTAATTGATCCACAAGCCTGACCTGAATGAATTAAAGCTAATTTGGCAATCTCATTGCTAGCTAAGTCTATATCATCAATTTCATTACATAGGATTACTACTGCTCTGCCGAGACAATTTGGAATAATGTTGCCATTTAAAGATCTTTTTAGAGAATTATATGTAACTTCCTTTCCAAATAGAAATATATTCAAATCTTCACTATCTATTTCTTTTAGAGCAGTGTAACCTCTCATAGGTAAATAATAAATATAATCATAAAGATCAGTAGCTGAAAACATTGCCATAGCAGATATAGTAGATGCCATAGCATATGATGATGGCTTGATTATAACTGGATTACCTGAAATTAATGCCCTTGATACAGACGCTATTGTTGTATAAAATGGGGATGTATACGATGGTATTACTAAACTTAGCTTCCCTTCAGATTTAATGTCAAGCAATGTATTATCAAATTCTGAAATTAAGGATAGAGGTCCACTTCTAGCATAGTCAAAATCACCACTAATTAAAGTCCATATATTTTCGAGCAACTTTAATGAAACCTTAACTTCTTCTCTTGATAGCTCTATGCTTTTACCTGTTTCTAAAGATATTAGTTTTGATAATGTTTCTTCATTTCTTTCTATCGTGCTTGAAGACTCAATTAAACTTTCAACCCTATCAAATGTATTAATTGTTCTAAGCCTTTCTCTTTTATTTTTAAACTCGTCTTTTATTTTCTTAATTTCATTCAATGCAGGAAGGTAATAATAATAGGGTTCATATAAAATATTTTCTTTTTTTAGTTTAATTCCTTCTTCTTTAGGTTTTCCATTATATACTATCGGTAATCCTGAACCATCACTGATAACAAGTGTTGGATCTATGTTTTTTACAAAATCTAATATATTTAGCAAATTATTTCACCTAAATGTCACTGCCTCATCTTGATATCCCATTTGTCTTGATATATATATTGCCATAGCAAATAAAGTGCTACTCAACCTATTAATTACCCTGTACACAATATCATCAAATTTAAATGTATCGCTAGCAGATATAAGAGACCTTTCAGCTCTTCTTATAACGGTTCTTGCAACATGTAATGCAGATGATACTGAAGGACCAGCCGGTAAAATAAAGTTTTTTAAAGGAGCCTTACCATAATATTTATCTGCAAGCTCTTCCAAATATTTCACATCATTTTCGCTTAATGACTTAGAACCAGAAACATGAAATCCTAAACGAAATGTCAAATATTGTATTTCCTTCAATTCTTTTGCAAAGTCAGTAAAATAGTTAGGTAAAAATGATCTAGCTAATCCAATAAAACTGTTTGCTTCATCTAAAGTTCCTATTAGTTCAATTATTGGATGATTTTTTGGTACCCTTGCTTTTAATAGATTGCAATAAGTACTACCATCATCACCCGTTCTTGTGAATACATGACTCATTCTGTTAACACCCTATTCTGAATTAAAAAACAAAGTATATATTTAATATTCTAGATTAGCAGATATATCATAATGAGCTGTTAATGGAGTAGTAGTTTGAGCAAAAATACATCCTTCTCTAAAAGCAAAGCTTTCTATAAGCATCATTCTATCCTGCAATCTAGGTAAATATTCAATTACATCCTTAGGTACTGAAATTTTTTCTATTTGGCTTTTTTCAGTTCTAAGAATTATTTTCGTATTTGTTAATTGAGTTATAATATCGTTTAAATCATTCGGTGCATGAGTACTAAATATCAACCCTACACCCCTAGCCCTTCCAAGCCTAGCAATTTTTGAAATCATAGACGATACCTGCCTTATAGCTTCTAATTCCTCTTTTACTTTGCTTTCATTTTGGAAAAATTGATGAGCCTCGTCTATAACTACTATCAAATGAGGGCTTTCTATTCTTTGAGCCCAAGCGTTATGCTTCCACGAAATTAATCTATCAAGAGTTCTATAGGCTATAACTCTTAATGCATCAAACCCTGCTTCTTCCATACCCCATTTTAAGTCTAATACAACTGGCACATTTCTTTCGCTAGCAATATTTACAATAGTAGACCAATCAGGTTCGCTTAAACTATACAAGCTATTACCTTTTGAAACTAATATATCTATAACTTCAGTTTCCATTAAAGAGGATATCCTTCTATATAGTGCTTGAATGGTTTCCCTATGAAACTTCGCTTTTTCTAATATTTCTATATATTCACTTATAGCATCATATAGTGTAAAGTCCTTTCCATTGATTTTGTATGTTGATAACAAGGCTTTAATGCCTGCTTCTGTACTATTATTAGCAATAATGTAAGGCATAATATAATCTGACAGCTGTAAAAGATCACTATCTTCAATTTCATTTCTATTATAATTATAATCTTTATCATATCTGTTTTGTTTTAATAAAGCCTTTTCCGTAAAAAACGCTAAAGCACCGTATAGTGCATGCATTGGAGGATAATAGTTATGTTGCTTTTTAAATTTCTCTCTCATTTTCTTAATCAAATCCCTGCCTAAAGATGTTAAACCAGGCATTAATGGAGTTAAGTTATCAGTGTTGGTTAGCATTGTATTAATAAAATATGGGATTACTATTATGTTAAGTTGATTCATCAATTCAAATATCATGGTATTATTTTCAAACTTATATGTAATATTCGATTTTGTTGATCCTATTAAAGGCTCAAAGCTTTCCTTGAAATATTCATCTATTATACCTTTAATAGCATTAATTATATCATCTTCTCTAACGTATGACTTATTTGATAGCTTATCTCTAAGCATATCAATAGATATAGGTAATACTATTACTAATCCATTAATCTTTTCTAAATTTTTATAGCAATTATTATAAACTTCAATTGGTGTGGGATTTATTGAATTTTTTATGGGTAATTGAATAAAATCTTGATTTAGATCAAAAATTACAGCTGCTGGGTGTTTTTCCAAATTATAGAGGCTTACTATAATATTTTTTATCAACGTAGTTTTTCCACTTCCTGTTGTACCCAATATTAATAAATGATGAAATAATGCTGAAACGGGTAGCCTAACTGGTATTTTACCCTCCTTAATTAAACCAGAAGGAGTTGATAAAGAGCCCATAATTATACCATCATTAGGCAAATCCAATAATTTAGTAAGTACATTAGGCATAGGATCTATAACTGGCGACTGTGGTTCAATACTTTTTGTTGCTGGTCTCGGCTTTTTATCATTGTTGTTCATTTCTAATACAAGCTCTCCTTCAACCAAGGTACCAGTAATTAAACCTCTGGGCTCTATTGAGTTTAATATAGGGCTTATTGGAGGCTCGATTCCTACAGCTGCCAACTCGTCTTTTCTTACTATACCTTTAACCCTTATTAAAACCATTCTTGTATCTTTAGGATCTATTATAACCAAATAATCTCCAACTCTATGAAATGGTGCATCTTCACTTGCATAATAGGTATTTGGATCAACATAAAATTCTACCTTAGAGTTCTCCTCTACCCTAACTTCCCCAAATCTAGATACCCATCCTACTATCTTACCTCTCTTTTCTGCTTCTTGATATGCTTTATTTAATAATAATTTTAACTTTTCTACTTCATCTTCAGAGTTCTTTAGCTGTTCAAAATTTAATCCCAAATTCGGTTGATTTAAATTGCCTTCGTTGTCCATCTTATATCTGCCTCTTTGAAATCCATTTTAAATTATTTCTATCAATAATCAAGCTATTATTGGTCAATAAGACCTTTAATATTTTCCCTAAATAATTTCCAAAGAAACCAACTTTAACATAAGATTTTTCAGAATCAAAACTAGAGAACTTATATATTTTCTTTTTTATAGCAATTTTGTAAAAAAGAAGATTTTCATTTTCAACTAAATTTAATTTATATGAATTAGTTAAATTTTTGCTAATTTCATTGATTATATTTCTAGGTGTTTCTATTACCAATTGTACCGCCTTTATTCTATTTTATTATTTATTTGTATTACCTTATAAATTTTTAATAAAAATTACATCGAAACGGACAATAGCTATTTAATTAAATATATATTATTTCCTCTAAAAGTTCCATTCATGTTATTTAACTTGCTTCCACATAATGTAAGTCTATTATTAAATATTTTATTAAAAACTAGAAAATTAATTATCGATTATAATAATGCTATAAAACTAAAACTGTTTTAATATTTATTAAATATCTTTCCCTCAATCTCTCTAAATGAATCATATGAAATTGGTAATTGCCTTTCCATAATAGAACTAATTAATAAATCTTTAAATACTTGAGTTATCATCTTGCTTCTTTTATCACTTTGTGCAATTGTTATAGGTTCGAGGGCTTGCTTGATTATAGAGTCATTAACTAAAACCTGTGCGGGTTCTATATCATTTTCTTTTAATATTTCATAAGTATTTTCAGTATATTCTAATCTAAATATCCTTCCTCTATTCCAATTATATTGATATTTTCCTGGAGGTATTGCAATATATTCAACAATTTTTTCTAAACCATTATATTTTAACTTTAGCTTTAATGATGAATAAATCTTTCCATAACTAAATTCTATGCAACTAGAATATAACAATTTCTGAATGATAAATGAATCATTATAATTAAATGTATTACCTATACAATTGTTAATAATTTGTTGGACATTATTAATTTTACTTATTATTTTGCTTCTTTCCAATCTCTTAACAACTCCTATTACAGGTATATTATTCTTTTCCAATGAATTTATAGCTTCAGCTCTTTCTTTCATTAAATTATATCTTATATCATCATTTTTTCCTTCTAGCAGATAAACTGGTCCGTCTAATAAAACGATAAAATTTTTATCATTATTAATATAAAAATCTCCAATAGCCTTGGATGGCTCATATAGAGCCCATGTTTCAAGTCTAAGTCTTGAATAATCCATGATTTTTGATAATTCTTCTTCATTATTTAATGAAGAGGTCTGAAATACACTGTCTCTAACGCTTTCTGAGATGGATATATCATCAGATGCTATATAAAGAAATGGAATTGGTTTAATTATATTACAAGGAAGATTTGGATATATGGTAGGCCAATCACACAATTCCACTGGACCTTGACCAGAAACACTAACAGCAGAAATCATTATATCAGCAGCAGGTGTTATTATAGCTCTGCTACTAGAATCTATACCAATTATGAATGAATTTTTTATTTCTTTAATCTTTTTTGTATTTATAAACCTTGACGATTTTTCAAATAATTCGCCATGTATTTGTTCTTCATTTTGAGCCACATTTTCTTCATTTATTATAACATCTTTTAATGTAAGAGGGATTTTTCTTTTATCGAAATTTAATTTATATGAATTAGTTAAATTTTTGCTAATTTCATTGATTATATTTCTAGGTGTTTCTATTACCAATTGTACCGCCTTTATTCTATTTTATTATTTATTTGTATTACCTTATAAATTTTTAATAAAAATATTTTGTTTAAATTCTTATTAATTATTTAAAATATAATAAACAAATCAATATAAAATCAAAGAAAATATTATCTTAACATAATAAGCAATTATATCCCCTTCTCCTTCTCTAAGATAGCTATCCAAACATCGATACTCTGGGTTCCAGGCATTAATTTCAAATTTTGCATTAAGAACTTCTATAAATTATGGATCCTTCTTTCAATATCTCATCTATAAAACCTTATCATTATAATTGTCTTTTATAGCAAAATTAAAAAAATCTAAATATTTATATTTTACAACATTAAATTACCTAATAATTTTTTATATCATTTAAAAAGTTCAGAACTACTTTAAAATAATACTCTGGATTTTCGTAAAAATTCATGTGAGAAGAATTAGGAATGATAACCATTTTTGAATTTCTTATATTATCATTTATGACCTTAGCTACATTTGGGGTAACTTCATCAAACTCTCCAACAATTATTAGAGTAGGTACATCAATATTTTTTATTTGCTCCGTTAAATTAATATCCCTTATTGTACCATTTATTTCAAACTCCGTTGGACCATTCATCAATGAGTATATTTTTCTTTTCGACAAATAATTAAGACTTTCTATTACTTCCTGAGGATATTTTTCTAACCTTAACAAATGTCTTTTATAGAACTCGTTGACTGCATTTGTGCATTTTTCGCTTGAAAAATCATTATTTTTCTCACAGTCATAAATTATCTCTTTAATCTCTTTAGGGAGCATATCTAACAGCTTTCTCATTTCTTTTACTGTTAAAGGTACATCGGATAGTCCGCTTGAAACTATTAAACCTTTAAGGTTTTTTTGATACCTTATTGCATAGCCTAATGCTAATAAACCACCCCAAGAATGACCCAATAAAATCACTTTTTTACTATTTGCTAAACTTTTTCTCACTTCTTCAACCTCTTCAACATAATAATCTAGATTGGCACATTTTGCCAGATCATTCATTTCTCCCGATCTTCCACAACCACATTGATCATAAAATATTAATGTATATCCATAATCTGCTAATTTTTTTAAAGGAAGCAAATAGTCATGAGATGCTCCAGGACCTCCATGTAAAGTCAATATTATATTATAGCCATTACCTACCTTTTTATAATAAATAGGAACACTATTTATATTAATATATCCCTCCTGAATAATAGAACTCATTAACTCACCTATTTGTAATAAAAACAGAAAAAATTTATATTTACATGATCCTTAAACCATAAAATAAAAACAAGGATTTCATATTTCTAATTTTTCTTAATTCTTTAAGCCTGATTCTTTGATTAAAAAATTATTTGTATTTTTTATTTTTTGTATGTAATAAAATTCTTTATCATTCAATATAGTAATTATTTTATTTTACTATAATAAATAAACTATTATTACTTCACAAAAAAACATTTTACTTAGATAAGTAAAATTTTATATAAAATAAATGAGAATATTTATAAACAACTTTATTTAAACTTGAATCGGCGAAATAATATGGCAAATGCGATTAAATATGTGGCTGTTGTGTTCATTATTTTAAGCATTATAGGTTTTATAGGTTTCGGGTATGAATATTATATAAATAAAAGTTTATCTAGCAAAAATACAAGTACGATCACAAATAACTATGTCTTTTCTCAACCAGTTATTGGAATAGTTACCCCAATGGCAATGGAACAGGCTCCAATACTTGCCGCCATGAAAAATGTTACTGAAATAAATATTAGCGGATACACATTTTATGTTGGAAAAATCGGTAACCAATATGTTGTTAATGTCAGAAGCGGAGAAAAGGAGTATGCTGCTGAGTTGGCAACATATATTATGGACACTCATTTCCATGTAATAGCCGATATATTAAGCGGAACAGCTGGATCTAGAAACCCTTACGTCTTACCTGGTGATGTTGTAATAGGAGCATATGTAGTTGACAAATCATCGATACATTATCATAATAGAGGATTCCAAAGCGATTATACAGGAGTGGAAATGGTAGTCAATAATAAAAGTTTGATCAATAATTCTATAATAGGAGGTTATGGAGAAGTAGGTCCTACTCTACAGAATGCATCCTATTATGGTTATGGCCCTGGAACAATAGATGAAAATTATGTATATGTAGCAGCCTTACCAGCTTCGCTTGGATTAGTGCAACTTGCAGAAAGTGCACCTCTTGGTTATCTGTCGGCAGCCAACATATCAAGTAATAACTCTTTAACTGGATTAGTAAAATCACAAGTCATTGTAGGAGTAATCGGTTCAGCAAATCAATGGACAGAACCATTAGTGTGGCAAGAAGATCAAAATGCCTTATACCAGAGTGATGCTGGTGAAAACGAAGGAATGGGATTTGCTTATGTCAATGCAGAATTGGGAATACCATGGATTGTTGTTAGAGGTATATCAGATTCTCCATGGTTTCCAGATACATATCTTGGAGTATTGGCTGCTCAAGAGGCTGCAAACGTAACAATATATATAATAGAACACTTCTCTTATACGAATTTATATAAGACGGCAAATGAAAGCATATTGTCAAATGTATCCAATGCAAAGTTAAACCATTATCTAATAGCATTGCAGGCTTATTATAGTGTAGGAAATGTTACGATGATTAAGTATTTGGCAAGCAATGGAACAACAATAACAATAACATCCCCAAACATTACTGAATATACATATTCCTTTGGATATAAAATACTAGAAAACAGAATATCATGATAGAATTAATATATTTAATATTAAATTTAATATTTTTCTTTTAATTAGCTATATTAAAAAGAAAAGTTATAATTAGTATCTATTTTAAAAATGACAAAATTTCCTAGTTAATATGACACGAAAACAAACTGAGGTGAAATATATGGATCCGTTGAAAGATTTGAGAGGCTACATAGATTGGTTAGAATATAATGGAAAACTGTTTAGAGTAAAAGATCCTGTTTCGCCTATACTAGAAATACCAGCAATTTTAAGAAAAGTAATGTATGCAAAAGGTCCCTCTATATTATTTGAAAATATCAAAGGCTTTGAAAAATGGAGAATTGCAGGAAATTTATTTCCTAATTTATCAACATTATCATCGGCATTGTCAGTAAATAAATTGGAAGAAATTGGAGAGAGATTGTTAGAACCAGTGAATTCTCCTTTACCTTCAGGATTATTAGACAAGGTAAAAGCATTTGGAGAAATTGCGAAACTTTCATCGTATATACCTAAGAAAACATCTAAAGCGTATTTTACTGAAAATGTTATGGAAAAGGAAGAAGATCCATTAGATAAAATTCCATTTTTTAAAACTTGGCCTAAGGATGGTGGAAGATATGGCACCTTTCCTATTGTAGTTACAATGGATGAAGAAAAAAAGATAATAAACATGGGCGTATATAGGTTCATGATAATAGATGGGAAAAGAGGTGTTATTCATTGGCAAATACATAAAAGAGGTTCCATAGTTCATATGAATGCCCTAGAATCTGGGAAAGAAGAAATCCCGGTTGCTATAGTCATTGGTAGTGATCCAGGTACCATGCTAACAGGTGTTTCTCCTGTACCATATCCTATAGATAAAGCTTTGTTTGCAGGTATGATAAGAGGAAAGGGAATAGAACTATATGAACTAGATAATGGAATTATGGTTCCATCAAATTCTGAGATAGTTTTAGAGGGAGTTGTTAAAACTAAAGAATTGATGGAAGAAGGACCGTTTGGTGACCATTGGGGATATTATGATAAACCATTAGAAAAATATCCATTATTTCAAATTAACAAAGCTTATTTTAGAAGTGAACCCATTTATTTTGGTAGTGTAACTGGTTTACCCCCTTTAGAAGATGCTGTTTTAGGAAAAGCCATTGAAAGAATATTCAAACCAATAATAAATTTTTTATTGCCTGAAGTATGGGAAATTAATTATCCAGTCGAAGGGGTTTTTCAAGGCATGCTTATAGTTTCTATTAAAAAAAGATATCCCGGCCAAGCTAAAAAAGTAATGAATGCTCTATGGGGTTTAGCTCAATCATCATTAACTAAAATCATTATTGTAGTGGATTCGGATATAGACCCTAATGATATGGGAAAAGTTATATGGTCTGTTTCAAGCAATACAAATCCAGAAAGAGATATTTTAATATTACCTTATTCTCATAGCGATGCTTTAGATCCATCTAATGATTTTCCATCATTTGGGAGCAAACTGGGGATAGACGCAACAAGAAAGCTTCCAGAAGAAAGAAATGGTAGACCATGGCCAGAGTTGGTTAAAGAAGATGAAAAAGTTATAGAAGCTATTGAAAGCATATACAAGAATATTATAAAATTAAAAAAATGATTTAATATATAAATTAAAAATATCAAAAAATTATAGATTAATTAAAATTGTTAGTAATGAAAAAGTCGATTTTTTAAAAATTTTTATCATCATTATATGGGTATGATAAATAAGCTATTCTAAAACCAAATGAACCATCAGAAAACAATTTAACCCCTTTTATAGCTAAAAATCATCATTTTTACTCTCTTTTGATTTATATATAATATCAATCTTTAAACAAACAGATACCCTTATTTTAAGCTTTTTCTCGGATCTTAACTCTAAAAGCGCAGCTAAAGTCTTTTCATCAACACTCACAAAACCTATCAAAGTAATCACATTTGCAACAAGTTCGTTTTGAGCTAAATTTAGAATTTCTTTTGTTCGTCTACTGTTCTTGATCCTCTCATTATTTTTCTTATTTTATCAAATGCATTTTCTTTAACAATACCTATTGGACTACCGGTTTTCATTATTATCAATAATTTCATATGTTCCATTATTAGTTAAAACAGCTCTACTAGTTTTAACAGGATTAAATGATGTCAAATAAAAGCGTTAACTAAAGCTACCTATTCCATAATCTTCACCAAATTTTAATCCATATTTTAAATGAAATCATGTAAAATATTAAATATTTCATTGCTTTTTAATTTTAATTCAAAGACCAAAAATGATTCAGAATTTTCTATAAAATTATTTGTTGAGAAACTAGCATTATCTAAGATACCTTTTATAGCAAAGGGAGGATCTGTATCTAACAATGTCATATTATCATTAGAATATATCTTTCCTTTATATTTAGATATTGGAAACCATACCCAGTTATTAATATAACCTTTTATATCTAATTTTTGATTAACCTCTTTCAATCCATAATCTTTGATAATTTCATTTACCTTTACCTTCTTTTCTTTATGAATATAATAAATTTTGTCTATTTCTCTAAATCCTAATGAAGTAACCAATCTAATAGAAGAATAATTATTTTCATTTACAATTAGCCTAAATATATTAGCTATGGATTTTTCCATTGCTTTAAGAGTAAGGAATTTACCAAGTCCTCTTCTTCTTATATCGCTCTTAATTCTGATACCTTCTAACCAAGCAAAATCTTCAAAAATCCTTACATGTATTATTCCTAATATTTTTCTGTTCTCATCAATTGCTTTTAAAAATAATCCATCATTCAACCATGAATCAAATACTTCTGTTATATAATCTCCCCACTCCCAGGTATTTCTAGTTAAATCTTCTATTTCTTTTTTGTCTTCCTTATTAATTCTTTCAACAAATATTTTTTCAAGCATGTTTATCACTAACGATAAATTAAATAATTGAATCCTAATATATTTATTAAACAAAAACATATTAGAATTTAAAAATCCACGAGCCCTTCATAATCCAAAGCAATGTTTGTTGATATATAGAAAAGACTTATCTTATTTCAAAAAACTTTGCTAATTAGATGGAATAGATAGCAAAGAAATAGATAATTAGAACAAAATTTGTAAAATATTTGCCAGTTAAATATTTAAACACTTTTTATTTATTCGGTAAGAGGTGAATAAAGTGGGGAAAAATAATGTAAATGATGATCTATCTTCCTTAGTTTCTAATTTAAGTGAAGAAAATTCCATTAAATTAATGAAGAAATACAATAAAATTATGAGATGGGTCGTAGCAGATTTTCCTAAGTTTGCTTCCCATAAATATCCAGAAAAGACTTCTCTAGTTTATTACAATAAAGATATTGAATTAAGGTATACCTATAAAGATCTTGATCTTTTATCAAATAGGTTTGCAAATTTTTTAATAGAAAATGGCTTAAACGATTATGATAGAGTTGCATTGCATTCCTTTAACAGTGATTATTTTGCTATATCCATGTTTGGCACATACAAAGCCAAAGGAGTATTGGTTCCCTTAAATTTTATGTTAACAGGTAGAGATTTGGTCTATCAAATAGCTAATTCAGAATCAAAATATTATTTATTGGAAAGCGCATTTTATAGCCAAGTTAAAAATGTA
>JBMFKU010000007.1:0-69926 GCA_049971805.1 Caldisphaera sp. | reverse complement strand
TTAGATATGAATAGCTATCAAGGGTATTCTTCATAGAGAAGTGATATGAAGTAGGCCTCTACTCGTTACCAAACTAAAAAATCTATAGAGAGAGCAAAGGAAGTGCAGGGAAATCCCATGAGGGATTGTTAATATTAAAATAGTATCTTAAAGTGTCCCTTCACTTAACACATATCCTCAAGTACCTAAGAAAAGCTAGTGGAGTGCTCCCAACGGTGAGTAATATGATAACGAGTGAAGATCCAGCCAGTTGTTTACAGCTAAACAAATGGAGCGAGATAATGCTTTATGCACATACTAGCTATGAAATGGTAAAAAATGAATGCAGTGAATCACAAAACTAGAACAGCTCTAAGAGAACCCTCACTCTTTAGTGTGGGAAGGGTCAGAATCCTCTCTGCCATTGTGGGTAGAGTTTTAATAATTGTTTATAAACGAAACATAATGCTTGTTATCATTGAGATTTCTACGTTTTATAATATAGTTTTCAGAAACATAAGCTATATCTTATTAAAAATATTAACATAAATTAGTATACTGTTATAGATTAAATCTTTAAAAATAATATTATCTTTTGATAAAATAAATAGATATAGATAATACCCTCCAGTGGAATAAAAGAATAGGGGGCTAATGATTAATGAAACCAAAGGATTTAATTAAAGTCGAGCTGGATAATACGAAGGTGAGCGTTGATGGTAGAAATTATGATTCAACTCATATCCTGCTTATAGGAGCTAGCAAAATAGCTGGAGAATTAGCAGGTACACAAATTAAAATAGATGCTTATTTTGAAAATCAACCTCAAGTCGAGCCTACTATGGAGGAAGCAACTAAAATATATGCAAATGGATCAGAGTTTGTTGTAGATGTTTTGGGCGAGAGAGTTCAAAAAGTCATTGAATCAGAAGAGGGCTATGAAATAATAGGTGATGTAATAACAATAAAATTTGAATCTGAAGAAAATTCTGATGAAGTAACAGTGAAAATACCAAGGGTGGGTTCTCTTAAAACCAGCAAATTAAATATTGATCTAGAGGGCGATTTGTCATCAAATATAATGTTATCACCTTTTGTAATAGGCGAAATAAGCCTTAAAGGGCCTACAAAGGTTAAAATACAGGTTTCAGGGGATGCAATAAAGGTTCTAAAGGATGATACAAAATGTGGATCCGAAGAAAAGAAGTTAATTAACGAATCAACAGCAAGAAATCAATAGCTTTTAAATTTATGTTTTATTTTAATAGAGATATAGATACAATTTAACTTGTAAAAATTATAATAAATGGCTTTCTATGACTAAAGCAATTTTATAAGTAATCGTAACTAAAATAGCAAAGATTATTTAATAAAAAAATTATTTAGTTCATATCATTATCTGAAGATTCTTCTTCTAGTTTTCTCATAACTACTGGATTCTTAACCTTATTTAGTTCGGTTTGTGGAACATACTTTGGTAAGCTATATCTTGTATGGGTTAGTTCTGCAACAGCATTTCTTGCCTTTAATCCACTTAATATTCTTCTTAACCTGTCTTCTCCAACTATTCCTTGAAATATGATTTTTAAATTTCTCCAGCTAATAGGCACCTTTGCTTCTTCTAATACATCTATTACTAGTTTTTCAATATCAGAATCGTCTAGTGCTGTAGTAACATTTAACCCTGAGTCATCGACTAAAGAGGTTTGTATTCCTTCATATTCTTTTATTATCTTTTTTCTTATTTCATCTATTTCATCTTTTCTTATTTCATTATCAGCGGATATTGACATTTGACCCACCTCTTATCCTGTATTAGTAGTATTGCTAAAGTATATAAGCAGTTATATATACATTATGTAGAGCTATATATGTATGAAGAATTTATATTTCAAAATTAAATTTTATTTTATCTATAAATTTTATTTTATCTATAGTTTTGTTAGCAAATTCATTCTCATTATCTTCTATGATAAATAATCCATTTGTATTATATAGAGAACTTTCACAATCGGTATATGATTTAGTAATTTTTCCAATTATAGAGTTAGAATATTTTGGTTGATATAAAATAACGCTGAAGGTTGAGTTATTATACTCTATAATAAAATCTATGCATGTTTCATTATCCTTAGGCAAAGATACTTTATATCCAATATTTTTTAGTAGATTTGTAATCGTTTCAGCTCTCTTCTTCAGACTCTTCTGACTCAAGGTCATAATCGACCTCATTTTCATTATTAAATTCATTAATATCCAATTTTGGGCAATCCAATTTTACATCATTTTCTAATATAGGTACAAGGCCAAATCTTTTTATAATATTGCACAGATTATCCCATGGTATTACTGCCTTTTGCCCATTTTCTGTTGTTATATAGGCAAGCCTTCCTTTTTGAATTATTTTAGCTTTCATTTCTTTTCACTTTTGCCATCTTAATAATATATACAAGAATGCCTAAAGATTTTACTCCTTTTGTTTAGTTTTAGTTAAAATAAAATCTTAAGCTAGGAATAGCTTATTAAGAGTAAAGCCTCAGATTTTAGTTTTTTTCTTTATATGAGCTCTTACCAAGATAGATAGAATTGGTGCATAAGATTGTCTAGCATAGATGAGATAAAAAATAAAATAGATACGTTACCATTTGTTCAAGTATCTGATGATGAACTAAACAATTTGGTTAGTGATATAGTTAATTTGTTAGGACTTGCAGGAAACGGAAATGCAGAAATAAGAAGCCAATTCTCAATATATGCAAGTATGCTTTTTGATGAGCTTATAACAAAAATAAATCTTTCACTTTATGCACAGAAAGCATTGAGTATAATAGGATACCCTTTGGCAGATTCTGTGGAACTTATAGATTGCTTAGGAGAAGCTGCTATAAAAGATTTGTTGATAAGCTCTGCAAAGGTTTTAACAGGGGATAACGCAGAGTTCAACGAAGAAGTACTAGAAATATTTTCGGATTGCCTTGGATGGTCTAAGAAGCCGAATGAAATAAACAAGGAATTAACTGCTATAGCTGTTTACGTTTCATTTACTGGAGCACTAAATAAATGGCTAAATTCTCTTCATTAGTCTGTATCTATTTTTAGATAAAAACAATAATTGTTTGTTTAAAAAATTAATTTTAATTCAGAAAAATATTTAAAGTTTAAATACAAGCCAATTATATTTAAAGTTAATAGGATGGACCTTGGTTAATGCAATACTTCAGTGGACAAGTTTTGGGTATTTTGGAGAAAGAGTCCTTTCAATGATTGGGATAGGGATTCATTGGGGTATTTTGCAATATGTTTTAGGACTACCATTTGCCGCATTTATATTGCAATTAATATATTTGAAAAATAAAGACAAGGATTACTTAAGAATAGCCAAAACAATAGTTAAAGCTATGGCAATAGTATTTGCAGTAGGGGCTGCAACGGGCACTTTAGTAGAGTTTGGTTTAATAGTAGTATGGCCAAATGTTTTGACAGCTGTTGGAAAATGGCTTTATTTCCCTATGTATGCAGAAGTATTTGCATTTATTATGGAAGTTATGATTACTTATTTACTATATTATGGTTGGGATAAGTTTTCTGATGTAACAAGGGCTATTTTAACATTTTTTGCATTCATCGGACCATGGTATTCAGGAGCAATGATATTAGCAGCTAATGTGTATATGAATGTACCTACAGGGCTTCTACCAGATTATAACGCTACAACTGGTCAATGGTTATATGCTATGGGGTACCCAAAAATTTTATTAGATGTACCATCGGCCTATGTATCATTGTTAAATGTTACAAAACTGACTTCTTTAGGAATGACTATAAAGGGTACAACAAGCGATGGAGTATTAGTTTATATGCCAGTTTCTATAGTAAATAGGTTAGTATATGAATCATTTAATAATTACATTGTAAACCAAAGCATATTAAAGGCTGTATTAAATAATAATGTGTTAAGCAATCAAGCTGTATTGGGCACCCCTGTTTTAACTATTGTAAATTCCATAATGGATTCTACAGTCAGCTATTTTGGAATTTATACTTATTTATTTGAGTCTCCAGATTTTGTCCCAACGCTTCTTCATAGCATAGGTGCTGGCCTAGTCGTAACAGGGTTTACTCTTATGGCTGGCTTTGGAACAAGATACATGAGTGTAAAAGATGAAAAATATAAAAAATACTTAGAAAAGGCCTTTAAGTTTTCTGTAATATTTTCTTTAATAGTAACTATTTATGAGGGATTTATAGCCGGAGATATGATGGGGAAGACAGTTGCCAAATACAATCCAGAAAAGTTTGCTGCAATAGTTGGTACCCAACAAGGTTTTACTTCTATTGAAAGCATATTGCATATAGAAACCCTTGATAAATTTTTGGCTTATGGTTCTTTTAGCGCACATTTACCAAATTATTCATCAATTCCAAAGCTATGGGGGCAGCTGGGATCATTTGGAGTTGGAATAACTAGCTATTTGCCACCATTAATTGTTGACTATACATATTATGCTATGGTTATTTCTGGAGTTGCATTAGGTTTGTATGCATTGATACTAAGTGGTTATATTGTATTTAGGGGTGTAAAAGGCATACATAGGCCATGGTTATATATGTTAATGCCTAGTGCAATAATTGCTCAATTTGCTAGCCTAATGGGTTGGGGAACAAGAGAAATAGGCAGGCTACCTTGGATAGTATATGGAGTAATGACAATAAATGTAGGTAGCACAATAAATCAACCTACTTTATGGGAAGATATATTGGTAAGCCTATTCTATATTGCAATAGTGATAGCATTAGTTTATTCAGCATATAGATTCCTATGGGTTCCTAGCAAGAAAGAAGTTTTAGAAGAGGTGAAGTGAAATGGTTTTAGTTTCAGTATTTTGGCTGGCATTTAACTTTGGGATTCACATTGTTCTAGTTAATTTGGTAATAGGTTTGGCCATAATGGTTCCTTTATTTAAGTATCTAGGATTAAAAAGAAATGATAGTGATTTAGTTGATCTTTCAAGAAAGATGATGAAATGGTATGTAGTAACTTATGGTGTTGGAGGAGTTTTTGGAACGGCCTTTACAGTATTTTTGTTTTCGTTCTATCCCTTCTTTACGGATGTTATAGGAAATCTATTGCTTAACTTATTCGGATTATCAATTGTATTTATAGCACTAAACTTTTTCTCATTAATTGCATATTGGTATGGTTGGGATCATTGGAGCCAAAAGGCACATAACTTTATAGGAATTCTAATGGCTATATCAGGAATCATGATACCCTTTGGATTTAGAGGAGTGTTTGCTTTTTTGAATAATCCTGTTGGCTTAGAATTTAGTCAAGGTAATCATCCTTATGTAAATGTAGCAATGGCATATACTAATCCAACGTTTTGGCCTTTATACTTAAAATCAATTGTTGGGGCATTGACTGCAACGATGCTTGCTACAATCGCTGGATTTGGTTTAATTTATTTAATGGATAGTAAAAATAAGAAATATTTTGAGAAATCGGTTAATATTCTTTTGTTCCCATCACTTGTCGGTCTATTGTTGATGATTCCGCTAGGATTTTGGTATTTGGAGTCGCTATCAGGAATACCATATAAATTTAACAATGTAATGGGAGGGCTTGGTTGGCTTGTAGGAAATGGATCGGTAGCATATGATTTTAGCTGGTTATTTATTTTAAGTATGATTTTAACTACAATACAATTTTTAGGCATAATTTACATTTTATATAAAGGATTAAAAGGACCTTTAATAAGTAATGGAACAGCTATTTCAGCTATAATTTCAGGAGGAGCTGCGTTAGGAACGATAGAAAGTATGGAGATGCTCAATGAATTCAGTCAATATCCTAGGTTTATAGCATCTCTAGGAGTTTCTCAAATATCTTCATTACCTTATCCATGGAATAATACTTTACTAACCGCACTCAATTTAACAAATTATAATCCTCTGGCAGCAGCACCATTTGCTACATTTTTTACAGCATTGATGATGGGTATAATGATAGTTGTTTTAGCAGTATTCATTTATGTAATATTTTTCAAGAAGTAATTTTTAAAAGATTTTAAACCCTTTTTTTATATATTTTTTTGGGGAGAAAAATGCCAAAAGAAATGATATGTAGCTTTTGTGGAAAAATAATAGAGCCTGGAACAGGTAAGATGTATGTCGGACCTAGGGGAGAAATAATGTGGTTCTGTAGCAGCAAATGTTATAAAAATGCAATAAAATTGGGTAGAAAGTCAAGAGAGCTAAAATGGGCAAATAGAACAGTAATAAGGTAATTTTTAAACATAAAGCTATACAAGTATATTTAAATTCGGGTAATTTACTGTATTTTTGGTGAATGAAATGGCTATGGCTGCACCTCCATCGGCATATGATCGTGCTATAACTATATTTTCCCCTGATGGCGAGTTATATCAAGTTAGATACGCATTTGAAGCTGTAAAAAAGGGCTGGACCAGCTTAGGTATAATGACATCTCAAGGAGTGGTTTTGGCTGCTGAAAAAAGGAAAATGTTACCTCTTTTAGATTTAGAAGGGGTAGAGAAAATATATAAAGTGGATGATCATATTGGAGTTACATTTGCAGGTATGGGTAGTGATGGGAGAGTTTTAATAGATTATGCAAGACAAATATCTATAAGGCATAGATTGACATATGGAGAAGCCCCATCAGTAGAGTATATAACTAAATCAGTTGCAGACATAAAACAAGCATATACACAGCATGGTGGTTTTAGGCCATTTGGAGTGGCTTTAATATTTGGCGGAGTCAATAGTGATAATATACCAAGATTATACAGAACAGAGCCAGGCGGTCAATATTTCTCTTATTATGCAGTAGCGATAGGATTAGGAGGAGATGTTGCAAATACTTATATGGAAAAGCAGTATAACAAAGATATGAGCTTAAGTGATGCAATAGAGTTAGCCGTTAAGGCTTTATTTAAGAGTAGGATAGCAACAAGCGATGAAAAAAAGGAAGAATTAATAAATGCTTTTGGCTCATATGTAGAGATAGCTTACATAGACACAAAACAAAAAGTATTTTCAAGGGTAAGTGAAAAGGAAATAAATGGTATTGCTTTAAATAATAAAAATGAACTTTTAAGTTAATAGTAAATAATTTTTATAAAATTAATAAAATTTTGTATAGCTATTCCTATACTAGAGTAAAGGGTAGTGGTGATAAATTTGACAAAAAAACAAGAATATATCATAGCATGGATTGAGTTAAAGGGACAAAGATTTGAGATACCAGTTAAACCGGATTTAGCATTTAAGTTCAGAGAAGGAGAAAAAATAGGTATATCAGAAATCTTATGGGCAGACACAATCTTTAAGGATGTTAGAAAGGGTTTAAAGGCAAGCCCAGATTCTCTTCGTAAAGCATTTGGAACAGAGGATATTGAAAAAATAGCAGAAAAAATACTAAAAGAAGGACAAATACAATTAACTGAGGAGGAAAGAAAGAAATTAATAGATGCAAAAAGAAAACAAATAATAAATTATATAGTAAAGAATACAATTGATCCAAAATCAGGAAAGCCTATTCCAGAACAAAGAATAGAAAATGCTTTAGAGCAACTGAGGATTAGCATAGATCCATTTAAGAGCTCAGAAACTCAAGCCCTAGAAATAGTTAAAAAATTAGCTGTATTAATGCCTATTAAAATAGCTAAGGCTCTTTTAGAGATTTCTATCCCATCGGATTATGCCTCAAGAGCATATAAAGAAATGCAAAGAATAGGTGGATTGAAAAAAACTAATTGGATGAGCGATGGAAGCTTAAAAGCAGAAATTGAAATACCCGCAGGGGCTCAACTAGAAGTGATAGATAAGATACAAACGCTTGCTAAGGGACAGGCTAATATTTCGGTGAAGGTGATTCAGTAAGATGAGTTCAAATAGGAAGATAGTAGTTCCAGGAGAAAGAATAGAGGGTGTTATGAGTAATCCGCAGGAATTTTATGTTTTTGATTATAGAAATGAAAAAAGAATATCAATAATAGGTGTTTTGGATATAAAGCAAGAAGGACAAGCATCGTTTTCTGCATTAAATGGGATTTATATGCCAAAAGAAAATGATGTTGTTATAGGGTTAGTTACATCTCATGGGGTAGCAAATTGGTTTTTGGATATAAATTCGCCATATCAAGCTATATTAAATGTACAGGACTTCTTTGGGGTAAAACAAGGTGGGCAAATACCCGAAGACCCGTTTAAATATTTGCAAATAGGAGAATTTATAAAGGCTAAAATTGCTGCTTTTGATAGAATTAGAAACCCACTTCTTAGTGTACAAGATAAAGGTTTAGGTAAAATAGTTGATGGGATAGTTGTTACAATTCATCCTACAAGAATACCTAGAGTAATAGGAAGGAAGGGATCAATGATTGAAATTTTAAAGTCATCAACTGGTTGTGAATTTTTTGTTGCCGTAAATGGCGTAATTCATATCAAATGTCAAAACGAAGAATTAGAATCCATATCTGAAATGGCAATAAAAATAATAGAACAACAGGCTCATACTACTGGTTTAACAGAAAAGATTAAGAAATTTATAGAGGAAGAAAGAAAAGTAAGAGGAGTGTGAAAAATATGCTAAGACCTCAAAGATTCATAGATGATTCGGGTAAAAGGCTAGATGGAAGAATGCCAGATGAAATAAGACCTATAAAGATGCAAGTGGGAATTCTTGCTAATGCCGATGGGTCTGCTTTAGTTGAATATGGATTGACAAAAGTTGTGGCAGCAGTTTATGGTCCAAAGGAATCCCAGAAATCCCTTTCGTTACCCGATAGGGCTTCTCTGAGAGTTAGGTATCATATGGCTCCATTCTCAACGGAAGAAAGAAAAAATCCTGCACCATCAAGGAGAGAAATAGAATTATCAAAGGTCTTAAGAGAATCTTTGGAACCAATAGTTATGACAGAGTATTTTCCACGCACAATAATTGATGTGTTTATAGAGGTACTTCAATCTGATGGAGGGACTAGAACTGTTGGTGCAACTGCAGCATCTTTGGCACTAGCTGATGCTGGTATACCAATTAGAGGGCTTATAGCAGGAGTTGCTATAGGTAAGGTAGATAATATCTTAGTTATAGATTTAAATGAGATAGAGGATATGTATGGTGAAGCTGATATGCCAATTGTTGCGGCACCGGATTTAAATCAAATTACCTTATATCAATTAAATGGTGTTTTATCGAAAGAGGAATTTAGAAATGCATTTGATATGGCTTTAAAGGCAATAACTAAAATTGTTGAGCTGGAAAAGGAAACTTTGAGAAGTTCATATGCGGAGGTGGGTGAAGAGTGAGTACTACACCATATAGAGTGCAAGTAATTCCAAAGATTAAGAGAGATAATTATATAAATTTGTATAAAAAAGGTTTAAGATCCGACGAAAGAGATCTATTTACTCCAAGGAAAATTACTATAGAAACTAATGTTTTGGAAAAAACAAATGGATCTGCATTAGTTAAACTTGGAAATACACTTGTAATGGTGGGGATAAAGTTAGAAGTAGGTCAGCCATTTAGTGATACACCAGATGAAGGGGTTCTCCAAGTACATGCAGAATTAGTTCCTTTGGCTTCTCCACAATTTGAGCCAGGACCTCCCGATGAAAATTCAATAGAATTAGCAAGGGTTATAGACAGGAGTCTAAGAGATCCTAAGGCTATAGATTTAAAGTCATTAGTCATAAGACAAGGAGATAAGGTTTGGATTTTGTGGGTGGATCTATATATATTGGATTATGATGGCAATTTATTTGATGCTAGCATGTTGGCAACCATGGCAGCTTTGTTCACAACCAGGTTACCAGAATATGAAGAATTAGAAACAGGAGAAGTTAAAATAAAGGAAGGACTCTCTAATAATTACATAAAGATGAATAAAAAAATTGTTACTGTAACTACAGCTAAAATAGAAAATTACATAGTTGTTGACCCTAATTTGGATGAGGAAATCATATCTGATACTAAGTCAGTTTTATCATTTGATGAAAACGGAAATATTGTTGGAGCGCAAAAAGCAGGAATGGGTTCTTATTCTTTGGAAGAAATTAACAATACAATCGAAATTTCAAGAAAGGCCTCTCAAGTATATTTTAAATTGCTAGAAGATACATTAAACAAGGAAGTAAAGCCTAGAAGCAATGAAGAAGGTGGTAAATAAATGGTATATAGTCATACAAAGATAGTTGGGCCAGCAGGTAGATATGGACCTAGATATGGATCAACATTAAGGAAAAGAACTAAGGCTGTATTAGAAAAGATGTATTCAGATCATCAATGCCCTTTCTGCGGTTCTGTAGGTACAGTTAAAAGAGTATCTATTGGTATATGGACATGTAAAAAATGTGCTCATACTTGGGCTGGTGCATCATATACTCCAAGATCAGAATTAGCCAATTATTTGCCTAAATATTATAAATTATAAACATTGGGATGGATTTTGGATAATATTCCTTCTAGAATAGAAAAATCTTTTTATGGCTTAAATCCAAAACCAGAAATTATTTTAACGACAGGTAGAAGACCTAGTCAAAGGACTAGAACGTTTATTAAAGAATTAAATTCTGTATTGCCTAATACTTTAAAGGTAACAAGAGGTCATTTATCATTAGAGGATTTGAATTCTTTATCGTTAGAATATAAAATAAAGGAAATAATCTTGGTATCAGATTATAGAGGTAATCCGGGAAGATTTATTATATTTTCTTCAAGTTATAATAGTAAAAAACCTGAATTAGTATCAGAAGTGTTAATAAAAGGTTTATCTTTAAGAAAGGAATTAGGTTTGCATTTTAATAAAAAAGTAATTGGCTCAGCTATTTATTCGAATAAAGAAGATAATATTAGAGGCATTCTTGATATAATTTCTAACATTTTTAGGATTACCATAATTTATCACAGATATATTCCTAGAGATTTTTCTATATTAAAGCCATCAATCGAATTTAATAAATTAGTGCTAACAGTTTACGACAGTGATTTAAAATTAATTGGACCTATAATTAAGATACCGTTAGATACCTTTAAAAAACCATAAATTAAAATTAGAAGCGAATTATTGTATATGGTGAATCTTATGGATGAAGAAATTAAACTTTGTTTGGATAAGAACACAGACGCTATATATAGATCTCTTTTAGCCGAAGTTAATCAACCTTCACCTAAGAAAGGAGAGGTTTTAGTAAGAATAGAGAACAATTGTTTAATTTTAACAATTAGATCAAATGATATTTCAAAGCTAAGGGCTATATCTAACTCTTATTTTCACATAATATATGCTTCATATTCATCTTTATTGTAGCACCTTGAATTATGGTTTAAGAGTTCCTATCATGAGTTACACACAATTAATAGTTGGGTTTGTAGTAATTCCTTGATTAATAGAGCAAGAAATCAGAATCTCATATTAAGCAATTGTTAATGATACTCACAAATCCTATGTATTTTAGTATTTCATTTAAGCATTGTTTATTCTAATTAAATAATATTTCAAGATATTTTTACAACTTTAATTTCAATGTATATTTTTCCTCCTTTCATTTTATATTTTCGATATAAAAATTTAAAGTCTATGGTTATGTGTAATCAACTATTGGTAATAAATTTAACTTTTAGTGCAAATGTAAATTAAAATGTGAGAAAATGATATCGTATCAAAAGCTAATAAGATTCATTTCAGGCAATCCTTCTTATAGTTATATCGAAGATGTAAAGAATAATATACTTGAAATATTCTTTAACACGCCTTCAGTCCAAGAAGCTTCAGAGTCTGATGAAAATAAGGAACAGGGAAGAGTTATGCACATTATTTTAAAAAAGGTAAAAAATGATGAATTGGATATAGTTTCTGCATCTATTGAAGGAGAAAATTATTCTAGAGAGTTACCAAAGGATGAAATAAAATGGTGGCTTGATATAATTGATAAATTTGTTGATGGTTAATAATAAAAAGCTTAATCTTAACGTAAAATTAATAATGTATTTTAAATTAATTGGCTATTTTTATAATTATGCTATATTTCAAAGAAATTAGTTTAATTTTAACTAATACTAGAAATGGATTTAAAAATCCTTTGTATAATATAAATAAGGAGAAGTGTCCGTTAGTTAAAGTTGAGGTCTGGGTAAAATGTCAAACTCAATGTACCATTACATGGCTATGGCTTGGAAGAAACCATATAGCGAGCAGCATAATCAATTAATGAAAAAAAAGCTTTTAGAATGGAGGAAGGAACAAACTATTGTTAGAGTAGAGAAACCAACAAGGATTGATAGAGCAAGAAAATTAGGGTATAAAGCAAAGCAAGGAGTAATAGTATTAAGGGTTAAAGTAAGGAAAGGAGGGTCTAGAAAAATTAGACCAGTCTCGGGTAGAAGACCTAAAAGAATGGGAGTAACAGCTTATACTCCAGGGAAAAGTTTAAAACTAATAGCAGAAGAGAGAGCTCAAAGAAAATATCCGAATCTTGTTTTATTAGGAAGCTATTATGTTGGAGAAGATGGTACGCATAAATGGTTTGAAGTAATAATGGTAGATAGAGATAACCCAGTAATACAAAATGATCCAAAATTCAAATGGACTATTAATAGTCCTAGTGCATTAGGTAGGCCCTCAAGAGGTCTAACTATGTCAGGTAAAAAGGTGCGTGGATTAATTGATTTAAGAGGATTAAAAGAAACTCATAATCATAAATGGAAGAAAAAAGAAAAAGAGAGAGCCCTTAAAAAGAGGCATGAAGCAAACAGGCATGTTAGATATTTTAGTACAAGAAAGAATTAAACAAATATCAATTTTTATAAAAAAAGGTGCAATGTTTTGTTAATCAAATCTGTCGAAGCTAGAGTTTTTATTCATGCAACAGAAGACGAAGAAAAAGTAAAGAGCGCGTTGAGAAATGTATTGGGAGATGTAAATATAATAGAGGAAACTTATGAGGGCTATTATGGAAATAAGATAAAAATTATATCGGCTTTAATAAATGACGAAAAAGCTGAAAATATTTTATTTAATATCATCAATAATATTTCTATGCCAGATAAAGATGAGATACTGAAATCTTTTGATGAAAGGATAGGGAAAGGAAATTCATTTCATATCAGATTGAACAAGCAAAAGGCATATTTAAATAGATTAACCTTAAGCGATGAAGATGATGTTATAAAATTAATTTTTAAGTTTGCTGATAAACAGTCTATTGAGAAGATAAAAAAGATGATAGAAAAGAGTCATCAAGTAGGTTATAAAAATTGAAATTTGCAGACTTATTAATAGAGCCTTACAATGAAGAAGAAGCAATAAAAATGATAAAATTCTTAAACAAGATAGGTTACAATATCATTGGGCTTCCAAGTAAATTTATTAAGTCTGAAGGCATTTTAAAACTCTCTAATAATTTAGGAATAAATATTGTGGAAAGGGTTATACTAACAGCAAGCAATAAAGAAGAGCTATTTAGTTTGAGCAAAAATGTTGAAAAAAAGGCTGTATTGACAGTTATACCAACAAATATTAATATGCTAAGAGCGTTAGGGTCTATAGAAAGAGTTGATCTAATAAGAATCCCACTAATGAACAACATTAAAGTAGATAGATCTCAAAGAAATTTATTTAGAATAAGAAGAAGCGGAGCGATTGAAATTAGTCTCAAAGAAGTATTGTATAATTCGAATAACATTATATTATGGAGAAGATTAAAGAGTGTTTTAAGAAATGCGTTAAATTTAGGAATTAGGCTTGTATTGGTTAGTGATGCATATAACATATTTGAATTATGGCATCCAAAGCAAATAATTAGCTTATTTGGAAGTCTATATATAGAAAGAAATAATGTTATTGAATGGTTAACTGTAAATCCATCATTTGTAATTTCTAATAGATACAAGGTTTAGCTATATTAGTAAAGATTTTGTAGTAAAATTTATCGTAAAAACAATAATCCTTGTTAAAAAACTTACCTTTAATACCATAGAGTTTAGATAGCCGGGCGGGGATTCGAACCCCGGTCACGGGGGTTCTCCCAATAATGTAGTCCAGAGCCCCGCATCCTTGGCCGCTAGACGACCCGGCTAATTATAATATTATTAAGAATTGCCTTAAAACCTTTTAGATTACAATTTAATCGTTAAGTAATTGCGAATTTTTAAATTTGAAACTATTTATTTAATGTGTTATATGCATTTGCTAGACACGCCTTAATGCCTTTATTTTTTACTAGTTCTGGGCATCTATTTATCGTAAATTCATACTTGCCATTTACATAGTCTTCAACTGTAGCTGGCTCATCTCTTAGAATATTTTCTATATAAACACAGCTAGGTCCAGCGTATCTAAATAATTGTGGATGAACTTTATTGACTTCTTTATATATTAACCAAGCTACCTTCCTAATTTCCCATTGAGCTTTTGTACATGCTCTCAAAGGGAAGAATGTTTGAATCAGTTCTCTTGCATTCATAGTTACTGTAATTTTTGTTCTTACTGACATAGGAATTATAAATCTAGAATCTTCTTTTGATAACCCTGTAGAAATCAATTTATAATAATTTGCGGTTGCATTAATTAATGCCTTTGTATAAGTTTCTAGTCTATCAGCCTTAATTAAAGGAGGAAATACATAGCCTATATTAGCTATTTTTACCAGTTCATCTATATTTAACTTATCTAACGAACTCAATAGAGAGTTATAATAGCAAACATAAGCAGATTTATCATCTTTTTTAGGTTTTTCTGGACAATTATTTCCAATCTTTGATGCAGCATTTAAAGCCATCTCTCTTAACGTAGCATCTGTATATCTCATACTTTGTTGGGTAAAACTTGCTATCCTATGTCTAACAAGTTGATGGGAACAAACCCTTGAACAGCCCTCTATCATAAATGTATATGAACTATGCTCCCATGGGCTAAAATGGTTTCTTCTAAAAGTTTCTTTAATCCAGATATCTATTTCATCATCACTTATTTTCAATAAATTTTCTACCTTCTTTTTTGATGTGCTCATTTTTGATGCTGAAGCAATAATCTTTGGAGCATCTTTAGTATATTCGATTAAAAATACCCTTATTCCAAGGTCAGTACTCATAGCAATATACCCCATTTATGTTTTATAAAAGAGGCTTAAAAATTGGGATACCATATTTAGCCAATAGCAGTCTTAACATTTTTATATAATTCCGGGTCGGATTTCATTAGCTTCTCTAGTGTCCATGGTTTCCATTTTCCATCTTTAACCTTCCTTATTACATTGGTTAACCATGATTTATATATTTGCGTACAATTGCTATAATTTTTACAGCTATTGTTAATGAATTCATATATTTGATTTAAAGCATCCTCATCGTTAAGCTTTTTTATATTAATTAAGTACCTTGATATAACATATAAAATTAACCTAGCTCTCCCATCAGGAACACCGGATTTTATAAGTCTTTCAACCCATTCATATTTTTTTATCAGATCTGTTTTATATAAATATATAGCGCAATCTGAAGGATTTGGACAATAATTTTTTACTAGGTTATTAATAGATTTTATGCATTCTTCTTCAGATTTTTCACAATTGCTGATAATATTTTCAAAAGACATCACATTTTACCTTTTTCAGCTTCCAAAGACCATTTGTATTCTTGCTATTTCTGGTCCAGTTGTATCATCACCTACTATCGCTCCCTTAGAATTTACAACTAAACCAGTTCTAACAAAAGATATACCAAAATTAATTGTGCCTGTTTTGAATGGAACTTTAAATGTATCTTCCAAAAATTTTATTTCCTCATCAGTAACATCAGGATGTACCAATCCACCTATGTTAGTTACAGCAACTATTGCTCCAACTGTTGGTATTCCTGCAATGTTTCTCCTAAATGCTTCTACCCCTAAATTATCTTCTATCTGTTTTACAATATCGTCTTCAAAGTAAGGATATACAAGAGCTGCCTTATCATTTGCAATGATAAGGTTACCTACAGCATTGTTTCTACTAGGTAATACTAATATATTGAAATCTTTGAGTGATTTTTTTATATTATTAAGCTCTTCATCATATATACTTCTTGTTAATATAATACCTTTATTGTTTCCAGCCATTAAAACTCCTATTAGTTTTGTATTTGCAAGAGAAGTTACTATGATATCCGTTTGTAAAATTTGAGAAATTTCATCTATTTCTTTTTTTTCTAATCCCTGAGGAACAAATGTAAATTTATCATTAGCATAAATATATACTCCTATATTGCTATTTCCAAACATAGTCATTTTATTAATTTCAAATGGCAAAAAATCCACCTACTTGTTTTCTCTAGGTTTTATTTCATATTTTCCAATTTTTATTCTTTCTCCTGCTAGTCTAACTAAAGCTCTTTTTACGCCTTCTCCTTCTTCCGGTTTAAGCTCAGTTATTTCAACAAGTACCTTAATTCTTCTAGGAGGTTTTTCTATACTTCTGCTCCATATATAAGAATTTACATCATCAGTTATAACTACATTTTCTGGCTCTATTTTCGTATGTTTCGAGACGAAGTTTCTAACTAGATCAACAGCTCTTTTTGCCCTATTGCTCTTTCTTCCAGAATATAATCTCTTTAATGGTATAACATAAACAAATGCCTCACCAACATCCATAAAATTTCACCTCAAGCTTTAAGTTTAGATGTTCTCCAATTTCTTCTTCTTGGGTTAGATGTATATTTTCTTAATGTTTTAACCACTACCCATACGGGTAGCGACTCATTGCTCTTACCAGCCTTAGCTAATCTCAGCTTTCTGGCTAAATGTTTATGTCTAGACATTCTGACCTAACCTCATTTCCACTTAAACTTTATCTCGTACTCCTTTCTAGATCTGTTATCTAATTCTATTAAAATACTTTTCACTACCTCCTCTGTTACAGGTGTATTTAGACGTCCCATTTGAACCAATCTTATTATAGTATCTTCTGCAATTTTAGCTAAATCGGGCTTAACCAATCTTAAGTTATTTAACCTATCCAAGGCTGGTGGTTCCATTATAGATCTTAACACACTTAGCTTTTGTGCTTCTTGTTCTTCCTCGATTTTCTTTCTTCTTTCTTGTTCTTCTAGCCTTCTCCTGATTTCTTCTAGCCTTCTTTGTTTTATGGATTCTAACTCATCATCATAATCATCATAATTATCCATATCGTTGCTCAACTCTTCTCACCACAATATTAAGATTTTATTAGGCCTTATAAAGGCCACTTTCTATAATTCTATAAATTAAGCAAACAGAATTGTTAAAGAAAGAAGAAAATCACCATAAAGAAAAGGATAATACACAGTTAAATAAAGAATCAACTATATATATCTGGGGCTGGCTATGAGATCGTTTATAGCAGTTGATATTAATAATGAGGAAATATTGTCAAAAATTGAAGTATTCAAAGAGCAATTAGAGAATTTTAAAGTGAAGTTAAAGTTAGTAGAAACCGAAAATCTTCACATAACTTTGAGATTTTTAGGAGAGATAGACGATTCTTATGTTAATATAATTAAAGATAGCATTCTTGGTCAAATCAAATATAATAGTTTTATCATAAAATTAGAAGGATTAGGGGCATTTCCATCAATTAATAAAGCTAGGGTAGTATGGATAGGTATTACTCAAGGATTTGAGCACTTAAAACAAATTAAAAATATGATAGACCAATTATTAATAAAAAGTGGATTTAAATTAGAAAAAGAAGACTTTACTCCTCATTTAACTATTGCAAGAGTTAAATCCTATCCTACTGGGGAGCTAAAAGAATTTTTGCAAAATTATCTTAACTATGAAATAGGATTACAGAATATCAATTCTATTAAGCTTAAAAAAAGTACCTTAACTAGGCAAGGACCAATTTACGAGGATATAGCAGAAGTTAAACTGATTTAAAAAATATTGATAAATAGTCGCATTTAAAATTTTGGTTCTCATTATTAGAAAGTTGGAGATAAATATAACATAGCTTATTAGTTTAAATGGCTTTATTATTTTTAGGAACTTAGGCGGTAAAGAAATTGAAGTGAATTATGATGTATGATAAATATGATGAAATTAATAAAATAAGGAAAGAAGTATTAGAAAAAATTAAACCGAGTAGTCTACAGCTAAAGATACTTGAAAATTTATCCAATATGATAAAAAATAAACTAAACAGCTGTTTGAGATCATATAATTTAGATGCCATAGTTGAAGAGGAAGGAAGCTTCGCAAAGGGGACATTATTGAATGATAAATGGGAACTAGATATGTTTATATTGATAAAAAATGTCAATGATAGTTGGATTAACTCAAATGCCAAAGATTTTTTAGTAGGTTGCTTTAAAGACTATCCAATAATGATTAAATATAGTCAGCACCCATATATTACCCTATTATTAATGGGGCTAGAGGCAGATATTGTACCAACAATTTATGTTGAAAAACCTAGAGAAAATGGAATGGGTGTTGAAAGAACTCCCTTTCATACCAGATACGTGAATCGAAAGGCTGATGGAAGTAAAAAAGATGAGATAAGATTGTTAAAATCCTTTTTAAAGGGAATTGGCATATATGGTGCAGAAACTCATATAGAAGGGTTTTCAGGTTACTTATCAGAATTGCTTGTTTTGTATTATGGGAATTTTTTAAATGCTATAATAAACGCATCTAATTGGAAAAATCAAGTTTTTATTGATATAGAAGGTAATGGAGACTTTCAATATCTTAAAGACAAATATTCTACATCAAATATTATCGTTGTTGACCCGGTTGATCCAAAAAGAAACGCTGCTGCGGCTGTAAGCAATAAAAGTCTCAATACATTTATTTTAGCATCTAAGCTTTTTTTAAGGAACCCAAGTAAAGTCTTTTTCCATGTATTTTCCTATAATAAGCCAACAAAAATTAATGCACCATCGTTATTAATAAACTGCTATGGCAATTATGGTGAAGTCCCCCCGGAAGAAATCTGGGGAAAACTGAAAAGGTTTTCGGAAAACATTAAAATAAATTCAAAAAGATATGGATTTAATGTTCTAAAAACAGCTATATATACGGATGAATATAAAGATGCTTATATTGGGTTATTGCTAGAAAATAATATAATTTCTCAATTTGAGCTATTAAGAGGTCCTTTAATAGAAGATGATATAAATAATATTATTGGTTTTATAAATAAGAGGATAGATGAGCAGGGAATAGTATTGATTGATAATGATAAGTTATTAGGAGGTAGGAATAGGAAATTCATTAACATTAAAGAGCTTATTAAATATTTAATAATTAAAGAGAACAATTTATTACCAAAAAATACAAAGGATTGCAGAATAGAAGAAATTTTTGATATAAACGGATTTAAAATAAATGGAGGAATAAAGGAATGGCTTATCAATTCTCTATATTCAATGCCTGCTTGGATTACAAATATGTAAATGATATAGAATCAATAAACTTGCTCTGTTATCCTGATATTAAAAGCTGTGATTACAATAAAAAGATAGATGAAATGGAAAGGCATGGATTAAAATATATATGTAATTACGGTAATTTGACAATTTTTAATAAGAAATTAAAGAGTTTTAGGATATTAGGAAAAGGACATTCTAGCTTGGTGTTCTTAGCATATTTCAAAAACATGGGAGTTAAGGCTGTTAAGGTAAGAAGGGTTGATAGCAAGAGAAAGAGCTTGGTAGAGGAGGCTATTAAATTAATCAAAACCTCAAAATTTGGGGTTTCGCCTAAAGTTTATTATTATTCTGATGATTTTATAGTTATGGAATATGTGGGTATGGTTAATTTGGAATATATAATAAAAAACCTTAATTTCAAAGAAGCAAAAAATTATATGTTAGAATCAATCAATACTGCAAGGTTATTAGACAAAATAGGTATATTACACTCTGAATTAAGTAGACCATGGAGAAACATATTTTTTCCCAGCTTTCCTGTAGAATTTCCTGCAATAATAATAGACTTAGAATCATCAAGTAATGGTTGTGGAAATGTTAATAAAATAGTTGGTAGTTTATTAAATAAAATGGGCATAACAAATGGTAAAGAGAGAATTAATATGCTACTATCAAGCTATAAGAAAGGAAATTGCAACGAAATTATATTTAATGAGATAAAGAAAGAGCTAATCAGCCTCTTCAACTCTATCGCTTAGATTATTAATGTTTACATTGTTCTCAACCATTCCAGTCTTTGTCAAATCAACCAATTTATAGTTATTTTCAGAATACATCTTTTTATATAGGGATAGCGATATGAATTTGATTTGTTTTGGAGTAAGACTTAATGTTGCCCCACAAACTGGGCAAGTAAATCTATCATAACCGCTTAAAGCCTTCTTAGGTATTGGTGGACCATTAAACTTGTTTTTGTCATTTTTATCACCTATGGTATATTTATATAAAATTGTCCCACAATTATGGCAAACGATAATTATTTTTCCTTCATTAAGGTTCTGCTCCAATAAAATTCACCCGAATTTTAATCCTACGTATTATTTAGCTGAGCTTGCTTATTAGGAATAGGGGAATGTATACCAAGTTTATAGGAAAAAATAAATCTAATTTTAAACTTAAGCTAATTGAAAACTAGGAAAAATTTATGTTAAAATTGTATACAAATCTATTATAAAATTTAGGTAGACTGAATACAATGTTATTGGTTGAACTTATTATATTTAAGTTGAACTTAAATATTAACTATGTAGCTGTATTTGATTTATTTTGCTAGAAAAGAAAAGTTATTATATTAAATAGTATATTATTGAGGGGTTTGGGCTTCATAAAATTTTTAAATTTGTATTCAATTCTCAGCCCTTGAGCTTCACCAAGGTCACGAGGCATACCTTGCTCACCCTTCTCTGCCCCTTTAGCGGTATAACCCCAACCCATACACGTTTAATATAACCTTTCTTTACATACTCTTTCAATGTGCGATAAGATGTACCTAAGCGTTGGCAAACTTCCTTAGGTCTTAGCATCACTTAGCATCGTGATAAATATTGTATTCAAGATATGCAAGCTTCATGGTTTATTGGAAACCGTTGTCAACGGCACAGAGTTAAAGGTTTTATCTTTTAAATTCTTCATGGTCTTAAAAAATTGTTTTAAATTTTCTAACAAGAATAAATTAAGTAGTTTATAAAAATAATTATAGCAATATTTATTTTTTGCTAGTGAACTAAGCGTTGAGAGTAGCTTCTCAATAACCATGCTGGAACTTTTTTAACAAATTCATAGGCTTCTTCCCATCCTTCCAAATTTAATTCCTTTGCTAGTTCATCTAAAGTCATTTCTGTATTTGCATATTTTCTAATCTTTAATAGCACCTCATCATTAATTTCTATTTCTTTACTTCTAACCTTAACCTTGTTCGACATTTATGCTCACCTCATGGTGGGGCCGCGGGGATTTGAACCCCGGACCACCAGCGCTCTAGGCATTCCGGTGGACTCTAGGGAAATGCACCCCAGGCTGGCATCCTACCAAGCTAGACGACGGCCCCACAATCCTATACAAAAATCTTATTGATCGAGGTTATATTTATTTTTGATTGGCGAGGCTAATCGTTGAACAATTTTTATTGAAAATCAAAAATTGTTGGCTTAAGAGACAAAGGTTTTTGTTGAAGATCCCTTTTAATGTATATGCTTAAGTTTACTAATGCAGCACCTTTATTTGGTATACCATAAATTATAAGAGAATTTAAAGGTGCGCATGATAAACATGGCATAGTTAGCATATCTTCTTCTCCATTAACGAATATTATCTTTTTGTTGTTTTCATTTACTATCTTACAAATAATTTCATATGAATCCATGCCAATTATTCCTGCAGGATTTAACACCTTTATGATCTCATAATGCTGTTTTATTTTGTCTATATCTTCTAATTTTAATCCACCTTCAGTTCTACGAGTCTTACCATCAATTATTATAAAGTCTGGCAGCCTATTTGCTTTGAGACAATAAGATGAAACAACATCACCAACACAAATAACTTTTTCCCAATTTTTCATATTAATATAATTTTTTATTTCTCCATTTATAAGAACACCTCTTGGCTGTGAAAAATCATATCTTAAGTTATCTGGTATTTTATATCCTATGATTTTCATCAGATCCCCCTTACTTTATTATGTATGAACCAGAAACCTTTATTGCAAATATTCCTTTCTTATTGAATTTTAATTCTTTAGCAACTGTTGAGTCGTTGCCTAATACTATAAATATGCCTTCCCAGTCGTCAGTAAAATTAGTCCCTCCGCATACTGGACATACATTAGTATCTCTAGACACTAATGCGCCACAAGACTTACATGCTTTCATTGCTATCTTTTTTGTTGGCGCTTTTTTTACCATAACTAGCACCATCCTAACTTTTAATTATATTTGAAATTAATATGTTTTTTCTTATTATGATAATAATAAATTAAAATATAAAATAGTCATATAATATTACATAAATATATACACAAACAAATTGACTTCCAATTCGATATACCTTTAGAGATATATTATTAAATATCTATTTTTATTTGCTATTTCCAAATTGTCAAAGAGGTTGAGATGCATGCCTAAAAAGCAAGACGAGGAAGAATCAGAAGAAGAATCGGAGGAAGAATTTTAAAGCTAAATAGATTTTTATTGTGTTTATAATTTTTGTTTTTAATACCTATTTATTAAATTACTGTTAGCAAAATATATAAGAGTACAGTCTGTAGCTAGGTTATAGGGTATAGATATTTAGAGAGAGTTTAGGCTATGTCTGAGAGATCTGATGAATGGAATTTGCAAGAAAAAAACCCAAATAACCTTATAGGAATGATTGATGGAGTAAAAAACGTTAAATTAATGGTTTTTAGATTGTTAGGTGCACTAAAATACTTTTATTCATTTAAAGAACTGGAAGAAAGATTAGGAGTACCTGCTCAAATCTTATGGAGGTATGTTACATTAAGAACTGTTCCAGAAAGGACAACGGCAGAAAAGATATTAAGTAAAATAAGAGAAAGCCATATAATTGAAGACGTATTAGCAAAGTATTATATAGAAAATGAAGAGCTTTGGTCTTTATTAAGTAATCCTGGAATTATGACATTAGCTGGGCTAAGAGCTTTAGATGAACTAAAGGATGAAAAGATAAACACTATTATAAGCTCGCCAGATGGTTATGCAGCAGCCTTGGGATCTACTTTTTCATCTTTGTTTCATGCTAGGCTTTGTGCATCATCTCACAGCCCATATTCAAAACATATAATATCAAAAAATTATAAAATTTCATCTGAATTCTTTGATGTTATCTTGCTACCAAGAGAATGTGTTGCCAGAAAAAGTAAAGTAATAATTGTTACAGTTGATGGAAGTAAATCAATGCTACTTAATTCACTTATTGATTTGGCTAATTCTAGACAAGCCCATATAAGTGGGATTTTATGCGTCATAGGTTCAAAAAGCAAAATTGATGAAGTAATAAAAAGCAAATTGAAATATAATACTAGAGCAATAGTTTTAATAAATACCGATGAAATTAAAGAAGGAAGGAAAAAAGAACAAGTAAAGTTTGATTTAAAATAACAAGTAAACATTCTGTTTGCGTAGTACTATTTCACACACTTTAGGTTTATTGGGCTATAAAAATGGGATTCTTAAAGTACAAATCCTAAGCTAATAGAGATGTATTAGAAAATTAGAGAGCTGAATATTTGATAATGTAAAGACAAACATTGCCTTCTAGAGCTGGGAAGATATAGTCTAATGGATAAGTTTATTGAGCTAAAGGAAATCCTTTAGAGCTACGAAAATCATAAATAATTTGTAAAAAGTAGAGGGCATCATCATGAAGTGGTTTGGAACTGCGGGAATAAGAGGCAAATATCCAGAAAAAATAAATGCAATGCTATCATATAAGGTCGGTTTATCTCTTGCAAGTTATATTAAAAATAAGGGAAGTTGCGTAGTAGGTTACTTAATCCATACTGCGTATCGTTTGTTCCTGCTCTACCCCAGCCAATAAACTGTAGTGGTCCTTGATCTCCTACTAAACCAGTGAAATATGCATAAGCATCTAAAACTTGCGTTTCTGGGTTGAGTGTAGTAGCATAATAAGTATATCCCCAAGTCCCAGAAGTGTTTGCTTGTGCTGTAACTCCATTGTTTACTGTCACTGTCATTCCTGTGCTATTCCAGCCTGTTGGTAAGCTTGTCCTAGCAAAGTTCCAGTAGTTGTTAAATACATTAGCCCCATCGTCATATTCTGCATAAGTAGGAGAAAGCTGAGGGGCTTCTCCTGTAGTAACATTATTTAGTTTATTAACATTTGGTGGGTATATTATCATCTGTATTTTTATTGATGAAGAAGCAGGTATTGAACCTAACTTTACCCACCATATTATGATAAATTAAATATTTATAATAGGCTTATTGATAAAATAATAAATCATCTAGATAAAGGAACATACGAATTATTAGATATAGATGGATATAGAATTGATATTAAAGATGGAAGTTGGATTCTAATAAGACCTAGCGGAACTGAAAACAAAATAAGATTTTATATGCAATCCTATAGTAAAGAAAGATTAAAAGAATTATTGGATTTGGCAGAATTTCTATTAAAAAGCTCTGCTATTGAAATGGGGATAAAATTAGGGAATTTAAAGAAATACGTAGAATTAGGTAGAAGTTAATTTTAGTTTTATTTTAAAACTGATTTTATATATGATGTTATTTTTGATTCTAGTTTATCTTTATCTGTTTGCCCTACTACAGTGTCAACAACTTCACCGTTTACAATAATTAATATTGATGGTATGTGTTTTATTTTAAACTTGTCAGCAACTGAGTAGCTAGAATCCACATCAACTTTTCCATAAGTTACTTTTGGCATTAAATGCATAGATGCAACCTCTCTAAAGGATTGCATAAAAGTTATGCAAGGTCCGCACCACTCTGCCGTAAAAAACAAAAATACCAAATTATTATTTTTAATTATATCGTTTAAATTTTCTGATGTTATATTAACTATAAAGTCTTTTAGTGTTTTTTCTAGCAAGTCTGCTTTAGAAAGTAATAAATCAGATAGCTCTTTACCCAAAATTGATATATTGTCCTGGCTCATTTTCTATCCTAGACAATAGATTTGAGCTAAGGTTTTTAAGCTATTTATAAACATTTTTTATAACAATTTAATTGATACAATAATTTATAAATAGCATATTATTATAAAACTATAAAGGGGGTGCACATATTGGTAGCAAAAAAACCAAGAGTTTATGTTGCAAGTATAGATGAAATATTAAATGGTGAAGCAACCGACGTTTATTTCCAAAGGACAAAAGAAGTCTTACAGGCCGCGGGATTATCTGATATTAAAGTAAGAATGGAAGTTCATTTATATGGAAATCCGCCTGAAGGTAGGAATTGGGCAGTGTACGCAGGACTGGAAGAAGCTTTATCATTATTAAAAGACAGACCATTTTCGGTATATTCTGTTCCAGAGGGAACGATTTTTGTTAAAAAAATGCCATTAATGATAGTTGAAGGGAAATATATAGATTTTGTTCTATTAGAGGCATCATTGCTAGGCTTACTTAGGTTCTCTTCTAGCATTGCAACAAAAACAGCAAGTTTAAAGCGTGTTGTCGGAAATAAGAATCTTCTTTTCTTCGGATTAAGAGCTTTACATCCTGCAGTGTTTCCTGCAGCTGATAGGGCGGCATATATAGGTGGAGCAGATAGTGTTAGTGGATTACTATCTGAAAAGTATCTTGGTTTAAAGCCTCAAGGTACAATGCCTCATGCATTAATCCTTATGTTTGGAGATCAAAAGGAGGCATGGAAATGGTTCGCTAAGATATATGAAGGTAAGATAAATTTGATAGCCTTGGCGGATACATTGGATGATGAAAGAAAAGAGGCATTGATGGCAGCGCATCTTTTAGGAGATAAATTATGGGGTATCAGATTAGATACCCCTTCAAGTAGAAGGGGGAACATGAAAGATATTGTTGAAGAAATAAGATGGACTTTAGATATTAATGGCTTTAAGAACGTTAAAATTATAGTTTCTGGAGGTCTTGATGAAAATAGCATTGCTAATTTGAGAGATATAGTTGACGGTTTTGGGGTAGGAACTTCTATAGCTACAGCACCAAGTGTCGATTTAAGTATGGATATTGTTGAAATAGATAGAGGTAATGGTTGGGAACCCTACACAAAAAGAGGTAAATTACCAGGGGCTAAGAAGGTTTATTCATGTAAACCCCTGGAGTATTACATTAAATATTGGGATGACCAAGATATCCCAGTTTGCAAAGATTTATCAGATAAGCCTAAAAATTTAATGGTTAAATATATAGAAAATGGTAAACTAATTGAAGAATTGCCATCTCTAGATCAGATAAGAAATTATGTATTGAACCAATTGCCTTACACCCAATAGGGGAATAATTATTGGAAGAAACCTTAAAAGATGAATCTATTCAAAACCAAAGAATCGAAGCTATAAAAATTTCTACGGGAAGGAGTATTTTTTATTTTATTGCTCTTTTAATTAATATAGTTGCATCAATAGTTCTTGCAAGAAAATTAGTTCCTCAAGACTATGCGATATATCAACTAGTAACGAAAAGGATAATATCCTATGGTACTATACCTTTGAGCATTTTTAGCCTATGGATTTACAGATATGTTGTAGAGAAAAACGAAGGTTCCTATTATGCATCTTTAACATTTTCAATTGGCCAAGCCTTGTTTAGTTTTATTTTAGGTATTATTCTAGTATTATTATATACTAAAGTCAATCCTATTATATTGATAATAGCAGGTGTCTCATTAGCCCTTCAAGCATTTTATTATACAGTAAGAACAATAGTTGATGCAGCAAGACCATTAAGAATGGGTTTTTTGGAATTAATTTATAGGATATCTTATGCATCATTAATATTTGTGCTTATTTATTTAATATCCGCATCATTATTGTATGCTTTTATAGGCACTGCAATATCATTTCTCTTAAGTTCTATCTTGGCAATATATTGGCTAAAGGATAAAATTCATAGTGATAAAATAGTTAATACCAAAAAAATATTAAAGGAATGGACTTTAGGGTCTCATGCAACTGTTTTAGGAGTAGTATTTGGGTTAATACCATCCTTTGATGTCATGATTGCGTACCCGTTAGTTGGCGATTTAGTAGTTGCAGCTTTTTTTGTTGTTTCGTCAATTTCTACCTTATTAAGAGATTCAACAAATGTTGGTCTAAGGTATTTGCATTCTTATGTATTAAGAACAGGAGACCTTAGAACGGCATTGAGAAATATGGAGCTATCCTTAGCAATAGTTATACCATTTTTGATGTATGGTGTTATATATCCAAAATATGTTGTTTATGTATATAATCCAATATACTCTTGGGCCTCTATAGCAATATCCGTTTTTTTAATTATTGCTATAATTGAAATATTAAATAATGGTATAGGTCAAATAGCCTCTGGTAGCATAAAGGATAGAGGAGTTAAAGCCGCTAAGGGCTTTGCTAAAATGAATATTTTAGGGCTAATACCTTCTCTGTTTTATATAGGTTCATTAGCATTAATTTTTGTTTTGTTTAAAGGTATATCCTTGACGTATTTAATACTGCTATGGGCAATAGTCTATCTAATAAGATATGCTATTTCAGCTATAGTAAATGCAAAATTCTTTTTACCTAGTAATGTTATTAAAACAATAATTAAAGAAATGATTCCTAGGATAATTTTGTATTCGTTAATTTCTTTGGCAATTTCATATTTTCTAAAACCTCTTGGGGCTCCATCGCCTAGGTTACTTACTGATATTAAATATATTGCAATACCTGGGCTAATAGAGGTTGCTTTATTTTATTTGGTTGTGATTGGAATTGATAAAGGAGTAAGAAGACATTTGATTAAATTATTGAAAGAAAGGATTTTATAAAGAATCTTTTATGTTTTTTAAGAGCTACCTCACATGCCAGAGTTTAGCAATTATTTAGGCTTTAGTCCTTTTTACATCTTCTCTAATATAGCCATATATCAATTTCTTATAATTTATAGTTAATATTAAATCACTTTGTAAGAAAATCTAAAAATATTTTTATAAAAAGCTATTTTGATTTTAAATTATCAAGTTATAAATGGCTAGTTTCTTATTTCAATATCAATAGAAATTTTTTATTATATCTTTTCTTTTTCTAATGACTCCTTAGATTCTTTTATTTGCCTTTTCACCTTTTCTGGTAATGCTATATCTTCCTTTCTTAGTTGTGTTGCCTCTTCTATTTTCATGCCGATTTTGTCCTCTATACTAATAAAGTGAATTCTAAGGTCGTGAGATGTTTGCCTTAATTTTTCTATTAACACAAATCTTTTTAATTCCCCATTAACAATTTTTCTTCCAAATCTAATAATTCCATCAGCTACGTGCTCTACTCCCCATCCAAAGGCACTTGATGTAGTTATAGCATATTGGCTTATTAGAAGGGCAGTAAAGTCCCATTTATAGAGAACTCTTTTAACAGAATAGCTGTATTTTCTGGCCATGGCAGGTTTATCTAGCCAAAATGTTGACATGCTGTCTATTACTAGTCTTGCTCTTCCATAACCTAATTTCTTCTTAGCATCAATTATTTTTTTAACAAGTTCATCTATATCTGTTTCATTTAGTGTCCATTCATCATTGGTTGCTTTCATTAATGCATCAATTATAATCATTTTATTGTTATCTACAGCTTCGTCTAAGTTCATTCCAAACATTTTAGCTTGCCTTATTATGCTTTCTCTGCTTTCCTCTGTTGTTACATATATTACTTTGTCATTATCTAATATACCTTTCCACGAATAATGTATTGCAAATATTGTTTTCCCTGTTCCAGGCTCTCCTACAACTGCTACAAAGAAACCTCTAGGTATTCCACCACCTATTAGCTTGTCAAAACTTGTTATGCCAGTAGATAATCTTTCAATTTTAACCAAACTCAAAATTTATCACCATTAATGATTTCATGATTATTAAATAAAAATTAAAAGTTAAATAAAATTATGAAATGTTTTTATTAAATAAAGGCTCTTCCTTTAATTTAAGAATTACAGATTAACTAAATCTTGCTAAGGGCTTGAGACAGATCATCAATTAAATCTTCAGCATCTTCTAATCCTACAGATAATCTTATTAGTTTTTCGCTTATTCCTAATGATTTTTTATCTTCTTCATTTATATATCTTGCAGCAGTAATTGCAGGTAGAGTAGCTAAGCTTTCAGTTCCTCCAAGACTTGGTGATGGTTTAATTATTTTTAAATTACTTAGGAATTTCTTAGTTTCATTTAGATTGCTTTTTAACTCGAAGGATAGGACACCACTGTAATATTGCATTTCAAATATCTTCTTTGCTATATTATGGCTAGGATTGTCTTTCAAACCTGGATAATAAACATTTGAAATCTTTGAGTTGTCTTTTAAAAACTCAGCTATGGCTTTAGCATTGTTTGATTGTTGCTTAATCCTTATTGGCAGTGTTTTAATTCCACGTATAGTTAAAAATGCTTCAAAAGGTTGCTGTGCATTACCTAATAATCTTCTCCATTCCCACAATTCTTCGATTGTCTGTTTATTACTGGCTAATATTCCACCCATAGTATCATTGTGTCCAGATATGTATTTAGTCGAGCTGTGAACTATTATGTTAAATCCATATTTAGCTGGCTTAAGTAAAATGGAAGATGCAAATGTATTATCAGCAATAAACAAAACATTGCTCCTCTTAATTGTATTTTCTAATTTTGTTAGATCAATAACTTTTAATGTGGGGTTTGTTATAGTTTCTATTATGGCTAAATCTATGTTATTCGATTCTAAGGCATTTGCGATGCTTTCTGCATCTGGCATGACTTTTATTATTTTTATATTAAATTTTCTGGCTATTTCATCAAAGAATTGAAGGGTAGATCCATACATTTCTTTCAATAGTAGTACTTTTGAATCTTTCTTTAATAGTCCAAGTCCTAATGTAGATATAGCTGCCATTCCGCTTGCAAAAGCTAAGGAGTCTTGAGTATTTTCTAGTAATGCAATTTTTCTTTCAAGTTCCCTCAGCGTTGGGTTTTCTTCTCTATAATACTTTATTGTAATGTTTCTATCGCTTTTTGTTGATGTTTCCTCATCTATGTATTTATAGACAGTGCTTAAATAAATAGGGCTTATTATAGAATTAAATTTATCGTTAAATTCGCCATTATAAACAGCTTTAGTTTCATCTCTCATTTTAACCGCCTTATTTTACTGTATCTAGTTGATTAATATTGCTTGCTATATTATATTTAAAAGTTGAATTTATAAGAAGAGCTGTGTTTCTCAAACTTCATATAGGGAGCAATCACGCCTCAACATTTTCGTGAATTAGAGAACAAATTTATATAGAAGAAACGCTTTACTTTCGATCATTAAGATGATAAAATAAACGGCAAACCTCACTCTTCTAGGGGATAATGCTTTTAAGGTTTGTTTTTTAAATAATTAGATAAGCAATAGCCATCAAATGGGTATTCTTCACAATATGAAGTAAGTCTCTACTCGTTGTCAAATTAAAAAAGGAGGGCGAGATTTCTCTCTTAGGTTAAATAAGTGTGAGAAGTTGTAACTTTACTCCCACATAGGGAGGAATCAGAGTAGCTCCTATAGGTAACCCTTAAGATCTAGGGAACTAGCCCTTCAGAGCGGAGAGAAAGCTGGAAGGTGCAAAAATTGCCAAGACCATATGCTATAATATTTTCTACAGAAACGGTTGATGGCAAAATAGCAGATAGTAAGGGATATTCAAAATTAAGTTGTGAAGAAGATTTCAAAGAACAGCATGAATTAAGATCTAAAGTTGATGCAGTAATGGTTGGCGCAAATACTATAATTAAAGATAATCCAAGTTTAACTGTTAGGTTAGTAAAAGGGGTTTCACCAATAAGAATAGTGGTAGATTCTAGATTAAAGGTTTCAGAAGATGCGGAAGTTTTTAATCAACCTAGAAGAAGTATTTTGATAACATCGGTTAACAACCCATATGAAAAGCTTGAAAAATTTATTAGAAAGGGGATTAATATTGTTAAAGTAAATGAATCGGTTGGTTTAGATTTAAATGAAGCTATGAATAAACTATATGAATTTGGTATAAGGCGTTTAATGATTGAAGGGGGAGGCCATTTAAACTTTTCTTTATTGAGTAACGGTCTTGTTGATGAGATATGGGCTACTGTTTCTCCATTTATTTTTGGCAGAGGGGTAAGCATTTTTGAGAATGATCTTTTAGATGATATTAAGGCTGAGCTAAGTTTAAAGGAAGTTAAAAGATTATGTTATAATTGGGTAAGCATTAGGTATATTGTATTAAAACCTAAAAAACCATTAATTTAGTTCAAGCATTTTCAATAAAAATATTATGCTTGACTCATAAAAGACCCTTGTATGTTTCATGATACAATGGATCCTTATTTATTCTAATTATATACTTTGATCTATTGTATTTTTCTCCAGGTGTAAATGATTTCATTTCGTTCGAGTTTAATTCTAATTTCTTATATTTAGATTGGACATAATCTCTATATAAAGATTCCATTACATTATATGCACAGAAAGGCACAACCCTTCCATCAGGCATTAAATAGCTTATATTGCATCTCCTTACTCTTTCCACATCATAGTTATATAAGTCCATAAAGTGCATCATTCCTATGAAAAGCATGTGATAATGTAATTGACCTAAAGCATCATAATTTCTCTTTAAAAATATACTTGCTAGCAATTTGTTAAACTTTAAATCTTTGGGCATTTTTTCTTGGTCTACAAATTTTCTTAAATCAATAATTCCTTTTAATAGGTGTAGCTTCTTAAATTTGCTATCTAAAATATCTATCCTTTCTTTATCAAGATATTCTAAAAAGCCATCTACATCAAAGAAAGAGCCTATCGGTATAAATCTTGTAGGAATCCCGTTTTGGTCTCTCTCTATAAATACATAGTTTGCAGATCCGCATGCAGGATGGTTGGACATACAGAATTGTTGATTATCTGTCGAGACTTCTATAAACTTTGCAAATTTTGCTGCCACTGGAATAGGATACCAAGTATCCCTCGGAATTTGTCCATCTGTCTGCTCTTCAATATTTATTATTGCATCTGCTATTGTAATCCTAAGCTTTTCTCTTTCTTGCTTCTTTAATTGTCCAGAAAGACTAACTGGTTGGAAGTTTACAGCTCTAACTATATCAATATGCTTTCCTGCAAATTTTAATATTTTTCCTATTTCCTTATCGTTATATCCTTTTATTAATGTTGGAACTAAAACAACACTGGTCATACCTGACTTTCTAAATACTTCAAAAATGTAGGGTATTTCCCAATGATTTTTAAAGTTTACCTTTGCCGATACTCCATCAAAGCTTAGATAAACCGTGTTTACACCGGCTTCCCTTAAAGTTCTTGAATAATTAATTGCAGCTTGTGGATCATTAAAGTACAGCTCTGCAAACTTTATTCCTGCTGTGTTTAATTGAATATGCCTTACTCCTTCTTCTCTTAGCATTTTAACTATTTCAGGTAAATCATCTCTTAATGTTGGTTCTCCTCCAGTTATTTGAATTGCCATTGTAACCCCTTGTTTTTTAAGTTGCTCTATTTGGTATCTTAGCAGTTCTATGCTTGGTTCATAAATATAACCAGCTTTTTCTGCATAGAAGAAGCAATAATAACAACTTAAGTTGCACCTGTTTGTTACCACAAGATTTGCTAGTGCTGTATGATTTTCATGCATGGAACAAAAACCACAATTATAAGGACAAGGTGCAGTTAGATTTACATATGCCTTTATTTTACCTGCTCCTTTCCCAGTTTCTTCAAATTTCATCATACGCGTATATAATTTAGAATCTCCATAATATAACTCTTCAAATTCTCCGTGCTCTGGGCAGACTTTTCTTAAATATACTTTTCCATCTCTTTCAAATACTCTTGCTGGTAATAATCTCATACACACAGGGCATAGGCTTGTTGTGTAATGAAGGTGCTTTTCATTTTCGTTTAGTTTTGGCATTGGACCTCCAATAGGTATTTTTCTTTCAGCAATTTCTACATAGGCGTTATTTCCTCTTACTATTAATTTACCTGGCGCTGGTAGAATTTTGTGTTCGTTTTTAAGTTCTTTATTCGATGTTTCTTTTTTCTTTCCAACCTCAATTACTGTCAAATATCCTAACCTCCAAAGCTCTTGTATAATATTTTGTTAAGTGCTCAAATATATAAGTCTGAACACTGTTTTTAAGATTTAGCATTTAATTTAATTTTGTTATAAATATTATATAAATATTTGATATAGTTTTCTAATATGTATATATACAAATATATACATATTTATCGTTAATTTATCTTTTAAGTCAAAATATATAAATAAAGCTTAGTGTTTAAGTATTTAAGCTCTAAATAATATTTCATTAAGAGAAAGGTGATAAAAAATGGTAAGAGACAGAAAGGTTAGAGCAAAAGAATTAAAAGGTAGAAAAGATATTAATGGAAAATCATATGAATATGAGTATTATACGCTTCCTTTGAATTTATATGTAAAGAAGCATATAATTGAAAAATTCGGTAAAGATTTCATTGTAGAAATAGATGACAATTCAGGAGTAATATGCATAAAGCCAAAACCTCTAGAATCATTAATTGGCATAGCTCAATGCCCTGCACCATGGGCTAAATGATTACTTTAATTTATCTTAATTTTATTAATAACAAAAATTTTAAAGATTTTAAAGTTTCCGTAATAAATTTTTATTTAGGGTAGGACTTTGAAAATTTCCTATTTCGAAGACATTGTCGATACTCATGAAAGAATAGAAGTAATAGATATAACTGATAGATTGAAAAAAATTATAGATAAGGAAAAAATAAAAGAAGGCATAATGGTTATAAGCGTACCTCATACAACTTCAGCAATATCTATAAATGAAAATGAGCCCAATCTAATCAATGATATAATTAAAATAATAAAAGATTTGTTTAAACCTGATTTTTTATGGAATCATAATAAAATAGATGATAATGCTCATGCTCATTTAGCATCTGTTTTTATTGGTAATTCAAGGTGTGTTATTATTAAAGATAGCAGACTATCTCTTGGTACTTGGCAGAGGGTTTTATTGATAGAGCTTGATGGACCAAGAAGGAGGAGGCTGGAGATTGAAATCATTGGAGAATAACATAGACAAAGAATTTGTATTATTTCCATATGAAAGCCTAAGACCAGGTCAGAAGGAATTATCAGAAATAGTTAGAGATGCAGTCAACAACGGGATATTAGCAGTTATAAATGCTCCAACAGGCTTTGGCAAGACAGCTGCTGTTATAAAAGGAATAAATGATAGTAATGCAGAAAAGGTTCTTTGGTTGGTTAGGACTGTAAATGAAATAGATCCTATAATAAGAGAGCTTAGTAGGTTTAAGTTTAGCTATTCTTTCTTGTTTAGTGCTAAGAGAACTTGCCCAATTTTTGGATTGTCTGATAGTGATGAAGAAACTGGATTATATAATGAGGATTTTTGGGAAAATTGCAGATTAGTCAGAATTAATGATAAGTGCGATTATTATAGAAAAACATTATCAATTTCTAATGAAGAGCTTTGGAATGATTTAAATACCTTGGAGTTAAATAATAGTGCATATAATAAGGCACATTATATTTCAAATAAACTAGGTGCTTGTCCATTTTTTTCACTGGCAGAGCTTTCAAAAGATGTAAGGTTTATCATAGCAACATACCCGTATTTTTTTAAAGAGGAAATATTTGAAAGGGTTCTAGAATCTATTGATACAAATAAATTAGTAGTTGTTGTTGATGAAGCCCATAGCTTAATGAATGCAAATAGCATTTTAGAAAATAAAATTTCATTAAGAGATATAGAAAATTCTATCAATGAACTAAAAGAAAATGGTTACTTAAATACAGAGGTAGAAAAAATTATTTTAAAATTATATGAAATCGTAAAAAATGTAAAGCCGAGCTATGATGATATGGTAAAAAAGATAGATAAGAAATTATTTGAGGATATTATAGGTTATACTGACATTATATCTGATGTTGCTGATGATATAAGAGAGAGGAAATTTAAAAATGCATTATTTCAAACAAATAGCATAAGAAACATAAAGGTTAGCTTAACTAGGATTGTTTCTTGGTTAAACACCATAAAAAGTGAAAATACTTTTGTTTTTTCATCTACAGAAGACAGAATTTACAGGCTAATAGCCATGCCTCTTGATCCTGCTAGCGTTGTAAGCAATCCATTGCAAAAAGCAAGATCTGCTATATTAATGAGTGGTACTATACCGCCCGGAGATTTTGTTAATGAATTATTAAATATTAATAAGAACAAAGTGGTATTTGATAGTGAAATAATGATAGGTTCTAATAGTAAAATTGGTGATATAATTACTGTTGTTATTGGGGACGTAACATCACTATATAAATCAAGGAGCGATACAATGTTTAAAAGAATAGCCTATTATCTAAGCCAAATAAATAAACGTATAAATGGTATAAAGTTAAATGTATTTCCTAGCTATGATATAATGAACAAGATAGTATCTATGATGGATAAAAATACATCGTATTTAAATGAAGGAAAAAATACATCATTAAGTTCGCTGATTAATAGTATAAAAAATGATTATAATATAGGTATAAATGCTGTTGCAGGAGGTAAGATTACTGAAGGTATAGAAATATCAGAAAATGGAAAAAGCAAAATAAAGGCAGTTTCTATAGTAGGGATACCATACCCTCAAAGGGATACCTATTTTGTATCAAGAGAACAGGTATTATCAAAGAGACTAGGAATTACAAGAACTAAATTTTATTTATATAAGATAACTGCTTACATAAGAATCAAACAAGCCTTAGGAAGGGCTATTAGAAATCCTAGTGATAAAGCAGTATATTTTTTAATAGATTACAGATACATCTATGGAGAAATAAAGAAGCTGTTAAAGTTAAAATATAATAAAATTACAAAGAATTTACAAGAATTTAATGAAATTATGCCTGATGTTGAGAATTTTATTAATAGTTCTTAGAGTCAAAAAATTTTAAACTCATTTCTTTTATGAACTCAGTTTTTTCAGTTCTACTATTATATTATCATTAATATCAATTAAGGCATAAAATCCGCTTTTTAAAGGTCCAGGGTTTACGTATGTGATACCTTTATCTGTTATAAATCCATGGCTTTCATGTATGTGACCAAATAAATGTAACCTAGGGTTATATAAAGAATTAATTTCGTTAATTTCTTTTAGCCCTGCTCCAATTCCAAATATTGTTTTGTCAAGTATTCCATGAGGTGGATTATGTGAAAGTAATATATCGATTTTTTTCCTTGCAGTTTCTAATTTTTTCTTTATTGATATTATGTTTGTTCTTGGATCTATTCCACCTATTCCAGCAAATAATAAGTTGTTAATTGTTTTTATTCTGCCGTCTAAAAGAACCCCATTCTTATCTAAAATCCTCATTATCGATACATCATCAACATTACCAGTTACTGCAATGGGATTTTTAAATAGATTTAAAAAAATCTCTGCTGACTTGATGCATTGGAAATCACCTGTAAAAACAGCTATATCATAGATTTTCTCTTCATTAAATAGCATATTTAGGTTTTCATAATCACAATGAACATCACTTATGTGCAATATTTTCATTAATTACACCCTTTATGTAATTTTATTTCATATTAGAAATTTTAATCTTTTTAATAAAACTGTTTAAATTCATCAGGCTTCTTTTCTTTATTTTATCTCCAATTTTAGCTTCTTCCAGAGCATTTCTTAAAAATTCAATCGCCTCTAAGGCAGTTTTTGCATCAAAAGGAAAAGGTATACCATCCTTTCCTCCTATTGTATATGAATAACCAAATGGATCTAAAGAAAGGTTTACTGGATCTTGATTTGATATTGGGGTTGAATAAATTACATCTGAAATTAAAGCTAAAGCCCTAATTAATGATGGTCCAACCCTTGGTGCCAACGCAAGTTCTAAATCATTACTTGGCTTGTATTTTGATAGTTCTTTAACAGTATCAATTAGCCTGCTTGAAGGTTTGATAGGATAATAATAATTTATAATTGAATTATTCTTATTGTTTCCATCAATAAAATAATCTAAGGTCTTCTTACCAGTTATTACATTGTATGCCTGAATTAAATTTGATTGGAATTTCCTTTCACCTTCAGAAATTATATCTATAAATACCTTTCTGGCCCTTCTACTGTTTATAGATGTTGCATCAATAACTACCTTTTCCTTACTACCAATTATACCGCTATGGGGGTTTTCAATATTAAATTTATTTATATGATATCGTCTTGCCATAAGTGAATTCAAATTCATACCTTGCTGGACTGTGATCATGTTTTTGCTTTCTAAAGAAACTATAACTGAATGTATGTAAATATCATAACCATCTTGTAAAAAAGCCGAATCAGCTCTCGCAGATAGTTTGCTGAACTTTATAATATCTTCTTTGTGTATATTATTTAATCTTCTTTCCATAATGGCCCATTCATTTTTTATATTTATCATGTTGCTTCCCTTCCCTCCAAAAACTATAAATCCTAAGTCATTGTTCCAACTAATGTCTTTTAGTAATGAGAGTACAACAGTTGTGCTTCCGCTACTATCCCAGTCCATTCCTATTATGTTGTTAAATGCCTGAAACCAAAGAGGATCTGACAGGGCATTAACTAATGAATCTGGTCCTCTTTCCTCTATTATAAATTTTGTTATTTGAGTAGCCATTTCTTTCATAATTTTAAGCATCCAAGGGGGCACATGACCATTATGCAATGGCAGGTCAGCTATTGACGGATTCAATCTTATCTCCTTTTATTCTATCGTCTATTAAAAATATTAATCTTTTAATGGGCCCGAGGGGATTCGAACCCCCGACTTCTCGGTTATCAGCCGAGCGCTCCACCAGGCTGAGCTACGGGCCCTCACTTCTTTTTCTATAACTTTAGATTTATTAAGATATAGTTTTTATTACATTAAAAAATATAATTATATATTAAAAATATAAATCTAAATCTGTAATAATAAAATTAGACAGGATGAAGGTTTGATAAAGGAAAACAAACCTCGTTTTATGAGGGGGTCAGATAATGGAAGAAATACCTTTGCAAAACTTACTGATGGCAATAGCTGCAGGAGGGATAGTTGGATTTGTTAATGAATATAGAAAGATAACAGGCTCTAAAATCTTTTTAGGATTAAGAACAGCAATATTTATATCCCTTTTAGGATACATGTTTTCAATTTTTTCAAAAATTTTTTCTATGGATATGGCTTTACTTGCATCTATAATAACTATCGTAACTATATCTACAGCGATATATTTAGAGAAAGTTAGAGTAACAGGCTCTCCAGGAGGAACGACGTATGTAAGTATTTTTTTGGTCTTCTTTTCTGGTATGTTAGAAGGTTTAGGTTACTTTGAGCTTGGAATAATAATATCTGTTTTGGTAGCATCTTTAGGAATTTATAAGACACAATTGCTCGATGCTATATCAAAAATAAGGAAAGAAGACCTTTTAGGAATTTTGAATTTGATGATATTTTCGTTGGTTATATTACCATTTTTGCCAAACAAGTATATTGGCCCATATTCTTTGTTTAATCCTTTTCAGTTTTGGTTCATAGTTGTGATTATTGCGACTATATTTGTTGCTCAATATATTGTATTAAAGATATATAGAAAGGGGTTAATGATTTTCTCTATTATTGGAGGTATAGTCTCCAGTACAACAGTTACTATTAGTTTAATAGAATTAAGCAATAAAAATGAAAAAGCTGGAAAAGCCATTGCTTTTAATATATTATTTTCCAATTTACCTTTAGTATTGGTTCAGATTCTTGCCTTTTCATATTTTACAACAGGGTCTTTTTCTATTGTTAGGCATATTGGTCTTACAGTTTTATTATTAATTATATCTATGCTAATAATTTTTGTAATTGGTAAAAAATATTGGGAAAGCGAATATATAGAAACCCCTGAAGCACCATTACCAGTATTAAGAGTTTTAGAATTTGCTATAATATTTTTTATTATTATGATACTGGCTAAAATAGTTGTTATTGTAGCAAGTTATTTATTGCCTCTAACAATATTTGCATCGTCATTTGCTAATGCTGCTGGTTCTATATTTTCTATTGGCTTGTTGTACTTACACAATCAAATAAATGCAGAGTATGCTGCATTTTTAATTCAACTGACTTTGTTAGCAGCAATAATGGAAAAAGCCTTTTTGGTATTCTTATCAAAAAATAAATATGTAAAACTATATACCATAGTTGGAACGATTGCTTTATCCTTAATAGTAGTATTAACAATGATAATTTAACTAAAAGTATTAGGCCTGCCTTTTGGTCGCAATAAATCAATAAATTTTAAATACAAAAGATAAGATTTATCATTTTTGATTTCATACGAAATTAATTAATATTCGCTTAGCGTACCATTTTTTCTAGCTATGTCAAATCCTATTTTATAGATAAATGTTCCTAATGGCAGTAAAATTATATCAAATATTAATAAAATTATAAAATAATTATATAATGCTACAAAAGAAGATCCATTTAGTAATGCAAGCCTTAAGGCATTTAATGCTGGAGTCAGAGGAATTGCATAGCTTATCACCTTTATATAATAGGGTAAAACTGTTATTGGAAAGACTGTTCCTGAAAGCAGTGTAGTTATTGTTGAAAAGAAGAATGCAATAGGATTTCCTTGTTTTGTTATCATAATAATTCCTCCAGCCATCATAGAAAGGCCTAATGTCGATATTAAAAGCTCAACTATTATTATAATAGCTCCCAATACGTTAGCATTTGAATATGAAACGCCTAACGCTGAGCCAACTAAGAGTATTGCAACTGCATTAATGGTATTTAATACAAATCCCCATGCTGCAGAATATATCATCATTCCAAAAACCCCGGTTGGGGAAAGCATATAATACTCGATAGTTCCAAAAAGTTGTTCGTTCCTCATTCTTCCACTTATTGTTGTTATAACTGAAGATACGTAACCTTGGAATGCAAGCCCTATGACTATAAAGGATGTATAGTTTTTTTCATTAATTGCAGCTACAAACTTTTCTCCTAAAGATGTTCCTATAAAATAATATGTAAAAACTGGTAGTACCCAACTTAACACGTTTAATACTACCTGTGTTTTATAGCTTATCCATATTTTAAATCCCCTTAGATAAACAAAAGCATAAAGCCTTGATATTAAGGAGCTCAGCTTGACCAATGTCTCCACCCTACAGGCCTTACTCCTCTACCTTGATTTATTGGACTTTCTCCAATTAGCACAGCATAAACATCTTCTAATGTAGGATCGCTTTCTCCAATTATTTCAGCGTTACCATTTATCGTATCTATTAGCGATTTTGGTAGTCTTAAAAATGCCTTATTTGCTCTTATACTAATTATAAACCTAGAGATGCTATCATTAATAAAATCTAATGGTAGCAACAATTCTACAATTTTGCCAATTTTATTTTTTAATTCCTCTGTGCTACCTTTTAGCAAAATCGTACCATCTTTTATTAAAAATACAATATCAGATAGTTCTTCAACTTCACTCATATAATGGCTTGTCAACAAAACAGTTTTTTTCTGAGCTAATGTTTTTATTAATCTTCTGAATTCTCTTGCTGATATGGGATCTATGCCCAAAGTTGGTTCATCTAAAAGTAAAACAGGAGGGTCATTTATTAAAGCTCTAGCTAATGCAAGTCTTCTTTGCATTCCAAGACTATACTTCATATATGGAATATTGATGAAATTTGATAATCCTACTATATTTAAGAGTTCTTTGCTTTTTCTTTTTGCTTCACCTAATGATAATCCATACAGAGAGGCAAAAAACAATAGATTCTCATAACCAGTTAGTCTATAATAAAATAATCTTTCTCCGCCAGTGGCTAAACCTATTGAACTCCTTACATTTTTTGTTTCATTTATTATGTCGAATCCATGTACATATGCCTTTCCAGAGGTTGGTAACATTAAAGTTGATAGAATTTTTATAAGGGTTGTTTTCCCAGCCCCATTTGGTCCGACTAATGAAGCTATATATCCTTTTGGTATTTCTATTGAGACGTTATTTAGTGCTTGAATTGTTTTCCCTTTTGATTTAAAAACTCTATTAATGTTTATTGTCTCTATTTCTTTATGTTGCAAATTTAATCCCTCTTCTTGCAATATATCTATTAACTAGGTTTTATTAACTTTTAACCTTTAGTGCTAAGACTTATGTATTTTGCTTTAAAATACAAATTTAGAAGGGTTAAATATGGATGTTCAAAAAAGATTGGAGGAAATCATAAATTCAATAGATTTGTATTTAAAAGAATTGGATTTAGTAAGGGAGCAAGTTGTTAAGATATCTAGAGAGGTTATAAGAAATAGCGGATATAGTATTACAGAAATTCATAAAGGAAATATAGAAGAGGCAATTAAATATCTTGATTTATGTAAAAGTAATAATAATAAACTATTGGAATTAGTTAAAAATTATCCAGAATTGGCATATTCAGGCTTGGCATATAATGCAATAAGTGAGTATGTAGAGGCTGAAGTTTTGGTTAATATAATTCAAGGTAAAGATATACCAGGCTATAAGGAATTAAATGTATATCCGATTGCTTATATTCAAGGATTGGGCGATGTTGTTGGAGAGCTAAGAAGGTATGCATTGGAAGCTATAAGAAAAAATAACTTCTCTAAAGCTTGGGAATCTCTAAAGCTTATGGAATCTATTTATTTAGAAATAAGGGGTTTAGATTATCCAGACGCGATATTACCTGGTGTAAGACACAAGGCTGATGTAGCTAGAGCATTGGTTGATGAAACAAAGGCAATGCTTATTGACTTACAATCAAGAGAAGATTTAAAGGAGTACTTAGAAAAATTAGAAAGAGGAAAAAAGAATGACCGAAAATGATCCAATAGATTCTGCATTTAAAAGCATAATGGAAAAGATTTATTGGATCGATGATTTGGAAAAAGCAGAAAATGAATTGGCAAAATGGTTAAGAAAAATGGATGGAGATTTAAGAAATTTATTATTGGAGAGAAGGGAAAAATATTGCAAAAATCCTATGTCAATAATGGAAATAATAGGTTTGCAGAATTATTTGGATTCAAATGAATCAAATAAAAAGCAGATAGAATATAGGATAGCTATGGCAAGAGAGCTTATAGATGTTGGCTTATTACTTCAATGCATATTTTTATGGAATCAAATTAGCCATGATTTAAAAGCAAAAATTTTAACTCCACTATACAAGGCATCGTATGCCTATGAGCTTGCTTTGAAAAACGGTCTTGAAAACATTGATGAGACTCACTTGAATAGATCAATACAAATGGCTGAAGAGGCTTTAGAAAAGGCAGACGACTTAGGATTATTGGATGAGTTAAGAAAATATATAGAAAATTCTTTGGGTAAATTTATATCTAGTACATCAAATTAATTTATGAAGGGGGTATTGATAACTTTAATAGGTTGGCATGCTCTTCTGTTATATCTGTCTCTGCATATTTGCTTAATTGCATTGAGTTAGAACTAGTAATTATTAAATTGTAAAATGAAAACTTTTTAGCATTGGCATCTGCTGTAAATAATCTTATTTCTTTCAATAATCCTAAATAATCGGCTAATTCCTTATTATTTAATATAGTTGAAAATTGTTTTGTAGCTATCCATGTTCTTACATGAATTAATAAAGATCCACCATATTTGAAATTTTTTAAAGAATTTAGTATATTAATTGTTATTGTGTTGACATCAGATAATTTTTGTTCTCCTCCAAATGCTAAATAGATCGCCTCTGGTTTGAATTGAATAATATTTTTAATTAATTTGTCTGTGTCGTTATCATAATCAAAGATTTTAACTTTTCCTTCAGAATACCCATAAGAATCTAGGTAAGAAACTTCTGCAGCTGCTGAAATGGATTCGCATATCCTATCTGGGTATGAAATTATTGCTATTTTATTGAATCCTTTAAATAAATATATTCCAACAAGCCTACCAGTTAACCCTCTTAAATAAACTTCCTCTCCAATACTTAATTTCCCTGAGATAGCTGACATATTTTTCACCTAGAAATAATTTTCAATTACTAATTTAAATATGTTAGTCTATACACTAAATATATTTTAGAATAACAGCAATAATTTTATTAAATCCTACTTATAAAAGAGATTAGGGGTAAGAATAATGCCGATCACAGATCCAGAGTTGATAAAAATAGTTGAAAAGAGGGTCTTTGAGGTTAAGATATGCAGAAAATGTGGAGCAAGAAACCCAATTAATGCAAAGAAGTGCAGAAAATGCAAAAGCACTGATTTAAGAGTAAAGAAAAAGGAATTAGCTAAATATAAAGCGCAGTAAGCAGAGTTTATGAACTAATGAAAAGTTTTTTGCTTTCCAAATAATTTTGTTTATGTTTATTTTGTTGCTATTAGTAAATACTTAGTTTTGGATTAAAAGCTTGTGTTTTTATGGTATAAATGACAAAGAATCCTCTCCCTGTAAAGTGAAAGACGTTGTTTATAGAAAATGAAGTTTTTAAACTTTATTAAAATACTTTTAAAATTTTCGTTTTTAGATCGTTTGGCTTTATGTATGAAAATATATCATGTTTTGAGTTCCTTATTTCTAGAGTTTCAAATATATCTCTATACCTTCCATTAGCTATTCCGTTTGCTAAAACAGCTGCGCCTGAAGCAGCTTCCTTAGTTTCATTTCCTAGTCTTGAAACGGTAGTAATCTCTGCATTAATTGGAAAATTGTTGAGAAAATCCCTTATTGATTTCTTAATATAAGAAAAAATTGTTTTATATCTAGTAAATCTTCCACTCAAATAGACTTTTTCAGGTTTTGGGTTGCTAACTAACATTATAGCAATATCTTTAAGTATCGATTCTATTATAGCATTGATTCCTACTAATCCGATTTCATTTCCTGCCTTTACTAAAGATTCAAAATAATCTATATTATCATTGTTAATCAAATCAGAAATTCCACCTTGGAATAGCCTAATTTTTGAGAATCTTGGTTCAGCTGATGAAATAGCGTATGAGACCTCAGCATCAATAAATCCGCTTCCTTTAAATCCGGGAAATCCGGTCGTACCCCCAATTCCATCAACTATTTTTCCATTAATAATAGATAGAGCAGCTATATAGGCAAATCCGATTTCTACTAGTATGAAATTTGAAAATGAAGGCCTTTTTTGATAGATATCCATTTCGTCTTTTAAGGCCTGGGCTACACTAAAGATTTTATCAGATGTTCCCAAATCAATCTTATTTAGTTTACGATACTCTGGTATAGTTTCTAACTGTATGACCCCTGGAACGAAATAAGCTGGTAAATTTGATTCTCTAAAGAGTTTCATTAGATTTCTTAATCCTACTATTTTAAGCCGTTTATTCTCATCTTCTTTGGTAATAAATGTTGCTCTATTTATTTCTTCTATACTAGACTCTTGTGCTCTTTTAAATGGTATGCCATAACCACTAGAAACAACTATAGCTTTAACATCTTTGATTTTTTCTATTAATTTTATTGGATACTCAGGGTGATTTGTTATAACTTCTCTTGGTATTGCTATATCTAAAAAAACTTCATTGCTTTCGTCATCGAAACCTAATATATCTAAGCTCATTGTACCTGAATCTAAACCTATTGCTCTTACCATATGTAATTCCCATTTTTATTATTGCTATTAAGAATTAAAAATTAGCGTTAATATAGCAAATAAGTAAATTTAATTATTTATTATGTAGGAGAACTTATAAATAAAACCAAGGAAATAATAATACTAATAATAAATGGGATTCGATTTTTGTTTCTTTATTTAATTCGACTTTGTTTATAAATTTATCAATTATGCTTGAAAATTCTTTAGCCTCTTCATCAGATATAGTTAAAAAAGACATGGAAATATAGATATTATTGTTTAACCATTTCTCTTTAAATTCTTTTATTTTATTCTCAGAAGACCTTTTTAAATCGTCTATCAGTATATTAGATATAAGAGAATTTATTATTAAAAATGAAATTGTAAGATCTTTAAAATCTTCTATGGATGATTTTTTTATGGCTTCCATTAAATTAGCTGATTTAACTCTATCAAGTAAATCAAAATTTAGTTTATAATATTTTTCTACATAGTTCTTATTAACTTGAATTCTCGATAGTAAAATTATCTTATCATTTAATAGATCTTTTATTGATTGATACAAATTAGATCTTGTAGTATTTAATATTTTAGAAATTTGAGTTACTGACATTTCCTTATTTTTAATTAACAATGCTATTATGGAAAGCTTTGTGGGATTTTTGAAAATCTTAAGCAATTTTTCTATTATTTTATCATCTATATTTTCTGCCATTTTAATTCACAATAATAACAATGAATGAATAAAAATAAAAATTCTACGTATAAATAATACTTATATGAGTTGGTGAGATTTATGCGTAAAAAGTTTAATGTTACGTTCATCAGATTTTATCTAGCTAGAAATTTGTTAAGATTAACTTTTATGATATTTTATGTTTATTATATGTGGATAATAATGGTAAAATATGATTCTGTTTTCTATGTAAGTATGATGCCTTTATCAGCTCTACTGGGGTATCTTATAATAATAATTCCTGAGGGATATATTTTAGATAAGTTTAGAAGAGATTTAATAATGTTTTTAAGTTCAATTTTTATAGCAATTAATTATTTCTTGCTATTTTTTGTTAAGCTTTTATATTTTATTTATTTAATAGCAACAATATCATCTATTTTATCTAATATCTCATCTGATGTATTCATGACTCTTATAAAAGACATCGTAGAGGAATTCAATATAAATAAGTCTATGTCGTTTATAGAAGCTGGAAGAGGACTTTCAGAAATTATAGGTATATTAATAGGCGGTATATCTATATTGATATTGTCAAAATATTTTATTCCTATTATGATAATTTTATCTTTAATTTCTGCAATATTTTCATATCCTAATAAAAAAATTAATAAAGCTGTTAAAATTAAGAGCAAATATAATTATAATAATGTAATTAGAATAATAAGGATTATAATAGGTTTTTTAATATTAGGTATGCTAATTAATGGATTATTTGTTTCATTAGACGTCTATGCCTCTGCCATCTTCTATCAATATTTACATACTAAATCATTTTATTATACTTTATTTCTCTTAGATTTTTCCTTAGGAGGATTCATAGGAGGTCTTACCGGAATTAAGATAAATAAGCTCATTGACTCATCTTATTTTATATCAATATCAATAGGAATTTTTGGTCTTAGTTTTTTATTTTTAGCACTTAGTAAATACTCATATATTGATTTAATTTTATCTGGTATTATAGGATTATTTAGCTCTTTAGTTAATATACCATTAAACTCAAGGTTATTAAAAATCATTCCAAATGAAGTATTAGGTAGGGTAAATTCAATCATTGTCATATTTTTAACTAGTTCATCTCCAATAATGGCAGTTTTATTTGGTTCACTTTCATATTTTTATTCAATCCCAAAAATTTTGACTGCAGTTTCTTTATTCCTCATTGCAATATCATTGCCAACTTATTACTACTTAAGAAAAATTTTTAGTATTGATGAAAATCTAATAAGAGAAAAAATGAAGTAAAATAATAAGGTAAATGTAAACATAACCTTCAAAAAAGATAGAAAACAAAAAATCTAATTTATCTGTTTTAGGTTTTTAAAATCTGAACTATTGAATCTAAGTAAATAATACTAATACTATAAAAATAACTATTAAAAATTCTATAATAAGATTTTTTTAATAACATAAGCCTAATATAATTTAATAGAAATGTAAAGAAGATTTTTTTAATAAAGGATGAGGTTTTAATAAGTTACATTGTGACATAAAACAATCGCAATCATAAATAGATAAATATTTTTATTATATCTTTTTTCATTTAATATTTGCAAATGCTCCATTATTATCAATTTTTGAAATCCAGACCTTTCCTCCTCCTATTTTGTCTATAGCCTTTCTTATTTCATTCAATGCATAATTTGCTTCTTTGTAATTGAAAATACCATATGTTGTGGGTCCCCAACTTGATTGGCAAGCACATACTGCTCCTATCTCGCTAAATTTTTCTATCAGTTTGTTCACTTCATTACAACAATAGATTCCTTCTTGATATTTATTCCAATATTTTCCAAGTGATCTATTAAATTCCATAATTCCCTCTCCAAATGATTTTATATCTCCTTCTGAAAATGAGGGTAATATTTTCATTAAAACTAACCTAGACAAATAGCCAACAAAGTTTTCATCCATCTTGGGTAATGAAGACAATATTTTATCTTCATCTCTTTTAATTTCTAAAATTTTTTTAATAGGCTTTTCTGGTAATGCCAAGACGGCTCTGTAATTTTCAGGCATTATACCTCTAAAAATTATTGGAGCTACTTCGTTGTTTTTTACTCCTCCATCAACAATAAATCCTCCATATTTAAAACTATAAACTCCAAGAGCAGAGTTTTTGTTTCCTCTATTTGCAATTTTAGCTAGCTCTATAATTTCAAAAGATTTTTTACACAATAAATTCAAACCATAGCCTATCGACAATGCTAAAGCAGTAGTTCTACCTAGTCCAACATTTTTAGGTATATCAGATATAATTTCTGCTGAAATTGACTTATTACAGTTCATAAATTGTTTATATAAATTTAAATAAAGATCTATTTCTTCGGTATTTTTAGTATCTTCTGAAACTTCCATATTAATTATCAATCTTGGTGTTTCTAAAGCAAAACCTAAGGTACCATAAACTCTTCCAAAATTGCCATTAAGATCTATATTGCCTACGTGCACATGGCTTGGTGCAGAAACCGTTAGTTTTTTAATCATTGAAATCCCCAAGAACTAATCAGAGCAAATTAGTTCTTGGTTTTCTTGAATCTTCAGCTCTTATTTTAACCAATCCAAAATGAATTGCACAACTTATGCAATAACATTTTGTTACCGGATACTTTGGTATTATAGCTCCCTTTTTTGTAAGCTCTTCGGCTAGTTGCGGGTCTACTGGAGTATATTCCCTTGTAACGCATATTGCTTTATCTTCTGGAACAAGTCTTCCGCAATTATCGCATTGAATCAATTTTGATTTTCCTTTATCTCCTTTTCTTCTACCTCTGCTTTCTCTTTTCTTTGGCAATTTTCACACCAAATCTTTACCAATTACAAGCATTTATAAGTTAAAATGAGATCTAGTTTTAAAGTTAAGAAACACGTCTAAAAATATTTAAAATGTTTTAAATGATCTTTATCCTACAGGCAATAGAAGGTGTAGGCAGTGACAAATGAAATAAAGATATTTGCAGTTAAAGGTAAAATGATGTTATCTCATGATAAGTTTCCGGAATGGAAAAAATTTTCACTGATGATAAGAGCAACTAAAAAAGAACATGCAATTGAAAGAGTATATTCGGAATTAGGAAGCAAGCATAAATTAAAGAGATATCACATCAAGATAGAATCTGTTGAAGAATTACCTATAGACCAAGTCTCTGATAGTAAAATAATAAGGATGAATGAACTAGATAAAGTGGTGAAATATTAGTGTCTAATAAGCAACAAGTAGTGGATCCAAATGAATTAATGGCTCAGTATGAGGCCGTTAAATCTCAAATTTCTCAATTGAGAACTTTGATTTCTCAACTATTATTGCAAAAAGATGGAGTGGAAAAAGCAAAATCAAGCATTGATTCAATAAGTAATGGTGATGATATGGATACAATATTTCCTTTAGATCCTGGATATACTGCAATGATTTTTGCTAAGCCTTCTGATAGAAATCATTATATAATTTATTTAGGTGCTGATATATTTGCCAAATTAGAAACACCAGAAGCAATGAAGGTTTTAACAGAAAGGGAAAGTGAATTAGATCGAGCTATTAATGATTTAAATCAAAGATTAAATCAATTAGAAAAATTACAAGAGCAATACGAGGCTGTGCTGCAACAAATAGCTGTTGCCTTGCAACAACAAAAATAAGGTGTAAAATTTGTTCGAAGGCCTCAAGAAGGCCTTTCAAAAAGCTTCAAGCTCAATAAAAGAAAAAATTGAATATAAAGAAATAAAAGAAGATTATATTAGTGATGTTATGGAAGAAATGAAAATAGATTTAATTGAAAATGATGTAGCTTACGATGTAGCTGATAAGATAATTGAAATTGTTAAATCAAAGCTAGTAGGGTCTAAGGTTAGGAGAGGAAAAGAAGTTGAGGAAGTTATAAAAGGAACATTTTATGATACCATATATTCTATTATTAATGTTAATGAACTTAAATTTATAGAGAGTATAAAAGATAAGTGTAAAAAAGGAGAACCGTTCGTTATTGTTTTTTTGGGAATTAATGGTGTGGGGAAAACAACAACTATTGCTAAAATTGCTAATTTGCTAAAGAAAAACAATATCTCCACAGTAATAGCAGCATCAGATACTTTTAGGGCAGGGGCTCAAGAGCAAATAGATGTGCATGCAAAAAAAATAGATGTACCAATTATAAAAGGTCAATACGGGGCTGATCCTGCTAGTATAGCATTTGATGCAATAAATTTTGCCAGATCTAGAAAAATATGCGCAGTGTTAATAGATACTGCTGGAAGGATGCATAGTGATGTAGATTTGATGAGAGAATTGAAAAAAATAATAAGAATATCAAAGCCGGATTTAAAGATTATGATTGTTGATGCTCTAACTGGAAATGACGCGGTAGAGCAGGCTAGAACATTTAATGAAATTATAGGGATTGATGGAATTATAGTAACTAAGATTGATGCAGATGTTAAGGGGGGAGTAGCTCTATCTGTTGCATCGATAACAAACAAACCTATTTTATATCTTGGATATGGCCAAAATTATGATGATATTAAACAATTTGATGCAAAAGAATATGTTAAAAGTATATTATCTTAAAGATGTTTATGTTTTAGAAATAACGTTTAAAAATTCAATCTTTGTTATTATACCTTCTATGGAATTATTTTCATTAACTACTGGTAATACTCCGATATTTTCGCTTACTATTAGATAAGCTGCACTTGCAGCATCGTCGTTCGATTTTATAACCAATGGATTGCTGGACATTATATCTTCTGCAATAGGTACTAAATACATCCTCAGACTAACTATCTTATCTTTATATATATCAGGAACCTTTGTCTTTATATATCTGTCTTTTCCTCTAGATATCAAAACTGATAAAGGTAATTGTGCATATGCTAAATCTTTTTTTGCAATGACACCAATAGGCTTTTTATTGTCATCTAAAATAATAACTTTTCCAGCCGGATCACTTTCTAAAAGTCTTGCTATATAAAATATGCTGTGACCGGGCTTTGCTGAAGTAAAATCTTTTCTCATTATATCTGAAGCTATGAATTTCTTTCTGAACTTATCATAAAATGCTTTAGCTATATCTGTTTTTGTTATTATGCCTATAAGCTTTCCACTATTATCTACAACAGGAAGACCTCCAATTCTGTGCCTTAGCATTAATAAGGCTGCAGTTTTTATGCTTTTTGATTCTTCTATTATGATAGGATTATGCGTCATTACTTCATTAACTAAAATGGAGTCAAGCGGCTTTTGATAGTTCTTGCCAAAAAGAGCTTCAACGATATCGCTAATGGTTAATATGCCTATGGGAATTTCTTTATTATCAATAACAACCACTCTGCTTATTTCTTTTTTCATCATATAATTTCTAGCATATGCTAGTGAATCGTTAGGCGAAACAACATATACAAGGGATTTCATATAGGAAGATATTCTTGGGGCCATATTTATCACCTCATAGATAATGCTATAAGAACATCTCTCTCAGTTATTATACCCAAGGCTTCTCTATTATCATTTATAACTATCAGATTGTTTGTGTTAAATTGGTTCATTAATGTAGCCGCATCTCCTATATCTGTGTCCTGATTTATTGTGTATACATTATCTTTTATGATTTCAGTTATTGGCATTTTAAGAATTTCTTCTATATCTAACGATCTAACGTTTTCAAAAGCCTTATGAGAGCCAAAATAAGATACAAAATCTTTTGCTGATACTATTCCAACAATTTCATTATTTTTTGAAGAAATTACTGGTATCCTTCTAAAACCATATAATGACATGAGTTGTGCTGCTCTTTTTAATGTATCGTTATCAAATGCTGCTACTATATTTGAAGTCATAATATCAGAAACTTTTCTTCCAACGTTTTTATATGCAATATATCTTACTATGTCATGCTCTGTTATTATCCCTATAACCTTGTTCTCATTATTAACTACTGGTAGCATACCTAATCCATTAACTGCCATAAGTCTAATTATCTCTGTAAGCTTTTGTGATTTGTTTACAAATACCGGCATAGAATTCATAATGCTACTTATTTTTTCATTTCTTAAAGAAGTATAAACATCTTTTTTATATCTTTGCTCTACTATCCTATAATATTCCCCCCCTCCTAAATAATTAACTAGGTCGGTTGCCATTATTATTCCTTTAAGTGTTTCTTTGGTATCAGTAACTATTAATCCTCTTATATCGCGGGATGCAATTTTTTCCAAGGCTTCCAATATAGGAGAATTTACATTTATGGTTTCTGGGGGCTTTGTAGAAATTAATTCAGCATCACCTTCTTTTTCTTTAACTCTTTGAATCCAATTTGGTTGAGAATCAGCTCTTATATACCTTATACCTACAGATGCTCTGGAGGAAGGCATAGTAATAGCCTTTATTTTAGGGGATAGCTTAATAGGTTCATATTTTCTTGGATGGCTCAATTCATTTCACCTCTTAATTAATATCTTTGCTACATCTTCCCTATCTATTATGCCAATTACTTTTTTATCGTTTTCGTTTTCTACAATAGGAATTCTTCCGTAACCAAAATCTAACATGATTTTAGAGATCTCATGTAAAGAAGACCATGGATAGGCATATCTTACTGTATAACTCATGGCATCTCTGACTCTAGGTCCTTTACTTGTTCCAGACTCACTTTCTAGATGTATTCTTGTGTAACCCTTTTTTATTAAATCAAATTGAGTTATAATGCCTAATAGTCTTAATTTTTCATTAACGACTGGAAAGCCTGCATATTTTAGTTCTATCATTTTGTTCCAAATTTTAGATATGTGGTCATCTTCTTTTACGGTGATTGGATTTTTTGTCATGTAGTTTTCAGCAACTTCTTTTTTTAACATGCTTTCAGTTTTTGTAATTAATAATTTAATTATATCCCCTATACTTAAAAGACCAATATATACATTGTTATTTACTATAGGTACATCCCATTCATCATATTTTATTATGCTATTTAATGAATCTATAACATTTTCATTTTCATTTAAAGTTATACGTGGTGAAATCATTATTGAACTCGCTGTAGCATTTGTTTTTGTTGAAGAAATCAGAAGTATATCCCCTCTATCTATTATTCCCAAAAGTTTCTTATTTCCTCTATCTATTATAGGAATAATTCTTGCTCCCGTGTCTCTAATAACTTTTCTAATGTTAGTTGCTGAATCATCTGGGTATCCTACGGGTCTGTTTTTATCTATAATATAATAGATAATCTGGTTTTTAATTTCACTTAAGGAATATGAAATCAGACTTCTCACCCTATTATATTATGGATCTGGCAATATTTATATGTTTCTTAATATGTTTTCAATTAACTCCTTATTTTTATCCTTTATAAATACATTTATGTATATATTTATTTTATTATTTATTAAATTATATAAATAAATATAATGCAAATAATTTAAAATTTTGCGTATATTTTGAAAAAGCTAGAGTGTAGTAATAGGTGTGAAAAATGGCAAAAAATATAGTTGTTAGAGAGCTAATAAAATCATCGGTTCAAGATAACCAAGTAGAGCTTGTTGAAAGGAAAGGCCTTGGCCATCCAGATTATATAAGTGATGCTGTATCGGAAGAGGCTAGTAAACAGCTAAGTCTTTATTATATGCAAAGATTTGGTATCATAATGCATCATAATCTAGATAAAGTATTGCTTGTTGGGGGACAGGCAACGCCAAAATGGGGAGGAGGGGATGTATTACAACCTATTTATATAATAGTTTCAGGAAGGGCTACAACAGAAGTTAGAACATCTGAAGGTGTTGAAGAAATACCTATTGGTCGTATTGTCATTAAGGCAGTTAAGGATTGGATAGCAAATAACCTTAGATTTCTAGATGCAGAGCAGCATGTAATAGTTGATTATAGAATAGGGAAGGGAAGCGCTGACTTAAGAGGAATATATGACTCAAGGTCGCAGTCTCATAGATCTAATGATACAAGCTTTGGAGCTGGATTTGCTCCCATGACAGCACTGGAAAAACTTGTTTATGAGACAGAAAGAACATTAAATAGTAAAGATTTCAAATCTAGGGTACCTGCATCGGGAGAAGATGTAAAGGTTATGGGGTTAAGAAACGGGGATACTATCGAATTAACTATAGCCAACGCAATTGTTTCAAGATTTGTTAATAATCCAAGAGAATATCTAGAGGTAAAGGAAGAAGTTAAAGAAAAAGTTTTAGATGTAGCCAATAAATTGGCGCCAGACCATAATGTAAAGATATATGTAAACAACGGTGATTTGCCTGATGAGGGAGTATTTTATCTTACAGTAACTGGGACTAGTGCAGAACATGGAGACGATGGTGCGACAGGAAGAGGAAATAGGGTTAATGGTTTAATATCACCAATGAGACCGATGAGCTTAGAGGCTACAGCAGGCAAAAATCCTGTTACGCATATAGGAAAAATTTATAACATTGCATCAAAAGAAATTGCTGAGCAAATCTACGAAAAAATTAATGGTATAAAAGAAGTTACTGTTAGGTTATTAGGGCAGATCGGTAGACCTATAAATGATCCCTTGATAGCTGATGTTGCAGTCATACTGGAAAGCGATATTAAGATGAATAATAATATAAAAGAAGAAATAAATAGTATTGTAAGTGATTACCTAGATAATCTGCCTGCATTAACAATGAGAATATTGAAAGGGGAAGCATCTCTATACTAGTATATCATTTATTAAAATTTTTATTTTTTCTATATTCATCTATTATATAATTAAGGTCTATATTATCAATACTTTGTTTTTTCATAAATTTGTTATAACTTATTATATCATTAATTATTTGATAGTTAGCAAATGTAAAATCATCTAAATCTATGATGTTGTATTGAGATTTTAATAACACAGGTATTCCCTTCTTCTTAAAAAGGCCTGATAAACTTGTATTATCATTGTTTAATAATACACCAAAAATCTTTGCCTTTGTTATGTATTCTAAGGCCTCATTTTCAAATGATCCTTGATCCTCAATAAGTAAAATATCACCCTCTTTTATACTTCCATATATAGACTCGTGCTTTTTAATAGAATTCATTTTAAGAGATTGAATCCTTCTGATAAGAATTAACTCCTTGTTTAAAACTTTTGATAGCAACTCCTTTAATAGCTCATTTTTGTGTTCTTCTTCGTTTAATTTATTATTTATATCATTAACAACAGATCTTAACCTATTTACATCATCTTGCAACTTCATTATTTCTTTCTCTTTTAATAATTCAGATTTTAAGTTTATTTTGGCTAGTTTGGCTTCATTTTCAGCCATTGATAAGGATTTTCTAAGCTCGTTTACCTTGTTTTCTAAGATTAACTTCTCGGCTTCTAATTTTTGTATTTTATATATTAGTTCATCGTTGTTCTGTCTATCATTTATACATTCGTTATTGTTTTCATTTTGCTGAATAATAGAGTTTTTATTTAAATTTAACATTTCATTTATTTGTCTTTCGATAGCATCTGCTATGCTTATACCTCTTATTACATCTGCTTTTACCTTTTCAACATCAAGATCAATATCAATTTTTGAAACGTAGGATTCTACTTGGGTTAACTTAGATTTATATGCCAAGTATGCCTTATATGCAGCTGCTAATGCGTCTCTTTCATGTGTGGTATCAGGGTTTTTTCCATTATTGGCTTTTAACGCCAAATTACTCTTATCAGCAACAAGTAAATCTTCGCTTGGTATGTAAATCTCTGCTTTTATTTGGCCTGCTAGTTTTTTAACCATATCCGGAATTTCATCCACATCAACTGCTATCAATATTGGCTTTCCATAGGAATATATTGATGATATTATATCACCTCTATCCATTTCTTTTCTGCTATCTAAATAGAGAACATTGCCTTCAAGGTCTATTATAGCAATACCAGCCGTTATTCCTGGATCTATACCAACTATTATAGGCCTATCAGGTCTTTCATAGGAATTATCAAACATTATTTTACCTTCATAAATTGATTTTATAGTTATAGTATAATCAATTCCCTTATGCGGTTTTACAATGCCATAGAGTTTTTCTCTTGGAACATAAACAACAAATACTGCTGAGTCAATCCCTCCTTCGCTTTTTCTAATAAACATGTCATAATCTATACCTGCTTTTTCGAGAGAATCCTTAACCTTATTTGCAGCAATATTTACTGAGGCTCTAACCCTTCTTTTATATCTTCCTTGGCTCATGCCTCCACTTTTAGACCATCTTCCTTTTGATACGATTATTTGTGTCTTTTCATTTGAAAAGCTTATTTTTGTTCCTTTTCCTTTGGCTGCTAATATAGCAGCTAAGTATGCAGTTTTGTTTGGGGTTAGCTTTGATTGTTCTATATCTAAGCTAAGTTCTTTTGCCATTTCTTTTATATCTATGAATTTTCCGTTGTCGATAGTTACTTGGACAACCTTTGATTGTGGAGGTATTAATGAAAGTATCTTAGATAAAGATTTTTCATCGGGGGCCAATTCAAAGACATTATCTATTGCTATATACTTAGGTCTCCATTCCCAGGTTAACCTAATTAATGAAGGTAATGAGACTCCGTTTAATTTATTGATAATTTTATTTTCTTTATTTATTAATATAACTGCGAATTTTTGACCGTTTGCTGATAATGGACTGCCACTTTCTATATCTATACCCATAAAGAATTCGCTATCATCTAAATCCATCAATTCCCCCCTTTATATAGACTAATGTTTTATCTATGTCAATCTCAGTTCCAAATTTCTTATATAAATAAGAGGCTAAATATTCAACATCTTTTTTTAATTTATATTCAGCATTTTCACTATCAACACCAATAGATTGTGGCCAGTCTATTATATAACCTCTTGGGTTTTCTTCTGAGCTAATTAAAACATTATATTGGTTTAAATCTCCATGAACAATTTTTACTTTATTGTATGCTACTTTGAGAGTATTTATTATATCATTAAAGATATTTAATAAAGTTTTATTATCAATTTGTTTTACTTTATATAATTCTACTCCTTCTATTTTATTCATTATCAATGAATGTCTATTATGTGCTATAGGCTCAGGCACTAATCCATCGTTTTTCCATATCCCATTTAATATATCATATTCTCTTTTGGCGATTTTTTCTGCAATTAGTAACCATAATTTTTTCTGCTTTATTTCATATTCCCTTTTCCTTACAACAGATTTAAATGAAATCCTTCCCTCTCTATGAAATTTTATTACGGCTTTATTGTTAGCAGAAGTTATTGCTAAATAAATATCACTTTCTTTGCCTGTATTAATTCTGTCACCCACATCTGTTATTATATTTCTTTTAAAATAATATCTTAAAGATAAGATATCAAGTCCATGATACATTAGCTGATAACCATAAAAAGGATAGCTCTCGCTTAATATCAAATCTAGATCAAGTAATTTTTTAATTGAATTTCTTAAATAAGAAGGATTAATCTTAGATTTGTTTTCTATTATATCTAATGGAACAAAACCGTAATTCTTTTGTTTGCTTTCGATAAATCTTAATAATTTAAAGTCATTATCATCTAAGCTATAATATTTTTCTCTTAATGGCAATCCCAAACCTATTTCACTACAATATGTTTGCATTAAAGGAAGCTTTAATTATTTTGTTAATTTATTTCTCGATTATTGTAATCCCTATTAAAGCTAGCCATTGACTTATAACTGTTAATGCATCATCTATATTTAAATATCCATTATTCTCTAATATTCTTTTTAAATCTTCTAACTCTATTGAATTATTTTTCTGTTTTGATAAAATATCTTTAAACGGTTCAACATTTTTATTAATTTTTTTCATCAATATTCTGAAGTTTTTTGTGTCCGTGTATATAATTTTTTTGCCAGATTCTGTTAAAATCAAATCCCCGTTTTCTACCTTTAATAGCCCAAGGGTTATGGCAGCATCGACCACATGAGGTAATAAATCTAGGTCTACATCTATCATTTCGCTTAGTCTTGATGAATCTACCCTACCACCCATGGAATCAATAAATTTTACGAGACCCATAACTTGATCAACATAAACTAACGGAAATTGTTTCATATCCCATCTGTACACCTATTTTTATAATTGCAGTTCTAAATTTAAATCTATTTCCATATTAATAAAAATTTAAAATATTAATTTTATTTATAATACTCTTTATTGTAAGGGTTTTTAATTTTTATTTATCTATATATATAGATAAGATAACAATAAAACTATAAGATTCTCTTTTTCTAGATTAAACAGGGTGAGAAGATGTCTAAGTTTTCCATAATTTTGTTTTCGGGAACCGATGATAAATTAATTCCTGTAGGAGTTCTTGCTCAAGGAGCAGCAGCTTTAGGTATGGATGTACAGGTATTTGTAACAGGTTGGGCCTTAATGAAATTTACTAAGAAAGGTTCTAACGTTGTTTTCCCTAAAGAATTTGAACAGATGGCACCTGTGTTAATGGAAGGTATGAAAAAGGCTAATGCACCAACATGGGTTGATATGCTTAAGGAGGCAAAATCTATGGGAGCAAAGGTTTATGCCTGTAGCTTAATGGCTTCTGTAATGGGATTGAAAAAAGAAGACTTTAATGATTTAGTAGACGATGTTGTAGGTGTTGCAACATTTTTACAAAATGCTGAAGGTGGACAAACAATATTTATTTAAGGGTGAGCTAGATGAGTGAAGAAAAGAAAATTGTGGATGCAAGAGGTTTATCTTGCCCAGGTCCCATAACTAGTTTGACTAAAGCTTATAAAAATGCAAAAAATGGTGATATATTAGAAATATGGGCTACTGATCCTGGATTTAGGAGCGATATTAAGGCATGGATTGATAGAACTAAAAATGAGCTTATTGAGTTAAAAGAAGATAAAGATAAAATAATTGCTATTATCAAAGTTGTTGCTAAAAAGTAATTTTTTTTGGTGACTTTATATGCCTGAAAAATCGAAATTTTTAATTGTTGGAGGAGGAGCAGGAGGAGCAATATTAGCTAACGACTTAGCAATTTACGATGAATTTGATGTAACCGTTATTAATGATACACCATACCATTATTATTTACCTCAATTATTACAGATTGCATTTAGAGGGGACGCATCAAACTTATATAGACCTCTTCAATCATTGTTAATGAAAAATGTCAATTTGCTTGTAAATAGAGTTGAAAAAATTGATTTGGAAAATAGAAGTGTTACTCTTGATAATAAAAAATCTCTAAAATATGATTATCTAGCCATAGCACCTGGGGTCGTAATTGAGCACAGCGCTATTGAAGGGAATGAGAAGTTAGTTACCCAATATGGTGATTTCCATTCAACTCCTGAAAATGCGTTTAAAACATTTGATATAATTAGAAGCATGAAAAAAGGAAATTTTGTTATATCAGTTGGAGATCCTTATCATAGATGCCCGCCATCTCCTTATGAGGGTATATTATTAGCAGATGAAGCGTTTAGACTAAGAGGTGTAAGGGAAAATATTAACTTAACAATTGCAGTACCTTATCCAAGAGCTTATTCAGCAGAAAGCTTTAATGAAGTGCTTGAACCAATATTAAAGGATAGAGGTATTAATATAATGACGTTTTTTACAGCAGATAAGGTTGATACAGAAAATAAAACGATTACATCTTTAGAGGGAGATACAATAAAATATGATGCAGCAATAATAATACCAACTCATAAAGGACCTAAAATAGAAATAAAACCAGAAAATGCAGTAAACGAAGATAGACTTATTAATGCAGATAAGCTAACAAATAGAGTCTTGAATTATGATGATGTATATGCTATAGGTGATGCATCAACATCAGCAAATGCAAAAACTGGGGTTACAGCTCATTTACAAGCCAAAGTAGTTGCAAAGAGAATGAGAGGGATGGATGCTAAAAATAATGGAAGAACGAATTGCCCAACAGAAATTGGATTTGGAAAAGGTACATTTGTTATAAGTGATTTTGGTCATCCAGCAGCAAAATTACCAGCAAGTACTATAAATTATATTATGAAAAGATTATTTGCTGATGCTTATTGGGATGTAATAAGGCATCCAGAGTTTTGGGATCCAATATTTGATGTTTATTTTGAAAACATTTCACCTGAAGTATTGTGGAAAATATTTAGGTGATTGATATGAAAGAAATAAATGAGGCTGAATTGCAATCTGAGAGCCTTGAAAGGCTTTTGCATCTATTAGATCTATTAAATAATATGTTAAAGGATGAAGAACTATTAAAGGCTATATCAAAGCTTGTTGTAACCGAAGAAACATTTATGTTGATTGATAGATTACCTGAAATTATAAAAACTTTAGAAAAGATTACTAGACCAGAAGTATGGAATAAAATTAATTTGATTGTCGACAAATTATCTGAAACTATTGAAGAAAGTAAAAAAGTTGAAATAAAACCCATGTCATTATCTCAAATAATCGTCAAATTATCTGATCCTGAAGTTTCTAAAGGAATAGGTCTAGCTTTAAGCATATTAAAAGCCTTTGGCAGTTAAATAGAGAAATTTTTATTTAAACCATTTATTTTTGTCATTAAATGCTTTTTAACAGCATTTAATATTTTTTAAAGCAGTGGGTGAGCGAGTTGCCTAAGAAGATAGTTATTGCCGGTGGTGGTGCAGGGGGTTATGCAGCTGCGAAAAGGATTTCTGAGGAAATTAAAAAAAGAAAATTGGATGCAGAAGTTTTAGTAGTTAATAAAGATCCATACCATTATATGCCTCCTTTGTTTTTTGACGTAGCATTTAACTATGGAGAACCTGAAGACACCAGAGCCCCTGTAGCAAACATGGAGAAGTATGGTATTAAGACTGCAGTAGATGAAATACAAAAGATAGATGCTGCTAACAGAACAGTTATAGGAGCTAAAGGTAAATATCAATATGATTATTTGATAGTATCTTTAGGAACCGATCAAGGATGGAATGCCTATCCTGGGTTAGATAAGGATGGTGTTCATAACTTTAGCTTGGAAGGAGCTCAAGAGATGAGAAAGGCTCTAGCAGGAGTTAAAGATAATTCAAATATTGTTGTATTGGTTCCTGAATTTCCATATAGATGTGGTATATATCCATATGAGGCATCTACAATGCTTTCATTATATACTAAGCAAAGAGGGAAGAAGACAAAAGTAACTTTATTAGATCCAATTCCAGCACCAATAATGCCAGTTCCCGATGGTGGACTGGGTCCAGAGATATCAAGGTTTTTAAAAGAAACTCTAGATGAATATGGAGTTGAATATGTGCCAAACTCAAAGTTAAAAGAAGTTGATGTACAAAAGAAGACTGTAGTAACAAGTAGCGGGGAGTTTAAATATGACTTGTTGGTAAAAGTTCCTCCAGCTAGATTGCCAAAGGCTTTAGAGAACAGTGAAGGATTTGTTTGGAAACAAGACCCAAGGTGGTCACCAGCATTGCCAAAAACTATGAGACATCCTCAATATGATGATGTTTATATGGCAGGAGAACACAGTTTAATACCAATTGGCATAGGATTAGCTGGTGTTTTTGTTGAATCAATGGCAATAACTGCAGTTGGACAAATTTTAGCAGATTTAACTGGTTTTGCTCCTTCTCAGCCATTTAGTCCAGTAACATGTGTTGGCTATGCTGGAGAAAGGGGATGGTTGGGTACATGCGAAACACCTTTTGATGAGCAAAAAGGTGTTTACACGACAAAATGCTACTTCATAGGCAAATACACTATTGGTAGATTGTTGAAACAAGCATTTTACGCGGGCTGGATTGGTTCTCTTAAGTTTTGAGGTGATTTAAATGGCAGAAAATGAAGGAGTTGGGGAAGTATCACCAGAAATTCAGGCTCAAACTCTTAGTATGTTATTAAATTCAATATCTTCATTAAAGAAAAGTGGGTTATTGGGTTTAATAAATTACCTAGCTGAAAAATCCGATGATACATTTTTAGCCATGTCTGATGACCCAGTAATAATGAGACTGGTAGGTTTACTAGCAACTCTAAGTAGAGGAGTAGAAAAAGTTGATGGAGTACAGTTTGCAAAGGCGAAAATGACTGTAGAAGATCTTACAACATGCGCGATAAATGCCATGAGCGGTGTAGATATTACAAAACCAAGAAAACTTGGTTTAATGGGTTTGATGAGATCGTTAGGAGACCCTGATGTATCTCAAGGTCTTGGTATTTTGTTAGATATTGCTAAGAATCTTGGTGCATGTGCAAGATCCAAAAAGAAAGAGTAAATAGCAATAGTTAGTTTTTAAAATTATTATTTTTCTTGTTCTATTTCATGTATCTTTTCTGGTGTTATTGTCATTACCATTTTATCAACAATTAGCTCCACAATCTTTTTAATTCCTCTTTGGCCTGGCGAGTACTTCGATCTGACTATATTAACCTCTTCAAGTTTTCTTATTTGAGAGCTAACATTTGCCTTGCTCTGGTTTACCAAATTAGCTAAGTCTTCTAAATCGGTTGGTCCTTTTTGCAAAATTGAAAGTATTTTTGCTCTTGTATCACTTGCCAAAGCAGATGAGACCTTTGCAATAGCTTTTGGGCCTATAACATATAAAACCCTATTCCTTTCATATATACCTTCTTTCATAGGTACACTTTCTGTCATGCTTTTTCACTCTCTATTTTTATCCTATTATATGTAAGCAATACTAGGTTAATATTTTTTTGTATCCAATAAGTATATTAAGTCTTGTATGATAGTTTTTTATATTTAAAATAATGATTCAAAGTTTAATGTTGATTTAAAATAATCCCACTATACTTTCAAATTTGATTTAATAAATAAGATATGGATTAATTTCAAAAATTTTAATTAGGACTTATCTTGTTATTTAATTAATTTTCAAGCAATTTCAAGGGTTTTAAACTTTTTATGTTACCAAAAAGATAGTTAGTATTTTTAACCTGAAATATATAAAGCAATAGTGCGGTGAGGGCCCGTAGCTCAGCCAGGTAGAGCGGCGGGCTTTTAACCCGTAGACAATGGGCAGATGCCTTGCCTGCCGTTAGGCGGAAGTCCCGGGTTCAATTCCCGGCGGGCCCGCCACATAAAAAATAGGGCTCCAAATTTTTTCATATCATTAAAAAATGTTAATGCTAATAACCTCGGGTACTAACTTAGACTTTTGCAGTAGAGGGGGTGCATTGAAGTTTGCCTTCAAAATCGTCTAGTAGCTTAAAAATAACAGAGCATTATTTAGTTCCAAAGCATAGAATTTTATCTTTAGAAGAATCTGTGGAAGTTTTAAAAAATTTAGGTATAAAGCCGTGGCAATTGCCACGTATTAGTATTAATGATCCTATTGTTAAGATTCTTAATGGAAAGCCTGGAGATATTATTGAAATTGACAGAAATTCCCCAACAGCGGGGAAGTATAAAGCATATAGGATTGTTGTTTCATATTGAAGAGGTGCAATTATTTTGTCTATTGATGAATCTAAGTTAGACAATAATGATTTATGGATATTATTCAAGCAATATTTACGTGAAAATGGTCTTTCACGACAACATTTGGATTCTTTCAATTCATTTATGAGGGAAAGATTACAGAAGATAATTGATTCTTATGGAGAGATAAAGCCAACTTTTAAGCAAATAAAGAAACCAGATGTAGAAATAAATGAAGGGCCAGATGTTAGAGTGGTTTTAGGTAAAGTAAGAATAGGTAGTCCTCAGGTCAGAGAAGCTGATGGCTTTGTTCATGTAATAACTCCTAGTGAAGCTAGAATAAGAAATTTAACTTATTCCGCTCCATTATATTTAGAAATGGTATTGATTGAAAATGGAATTGAAATGGAGAGAGAAGAATTAAAAATTGCAGATTTTCCAGTGATGGTAAAATCACAAATAGATCCCATTTCTCAATATAATGAAAATGAATTAATGAACATTGGAGAAGATCCTTATGACCCGGGAGGGTATTTCATTATAAATGGAAGCGAAAGAGTTATAGTTGCACAAGAAGATTTAGCAGTAAACAGGATTATTGTTGGTCTATCTACAGCTAATACAGCAAGGATAACACACACAGCAAAGGTGGTTTCAACAGTATTAGGACTAAGAAGGCAAGTAATAGTTGATAGGATGAATGATGGTACTTTAGAATTAAGCATGAGCAGATTAGGTTATAGAATCCCGTTCATTGTAATGATGAAAGCATTAGGCTTAGAAAAAGATGCTGAAATTGCAGCGGCAGTTTCTTTTAACCCTGATATACAGAGAGAGCTACTGCCAAGTTTTGAGAAGGTAGCATTTACAATAAAAAGTGTAGAGGATGCCTTAGAATATATAGGTAATAGATTAGCACCAGGTCAGCCAAGAGAAATTAGAATAGCAAGAGCTGAAGAATTTATCGATACTCAGTTTTTACCTCACTTGGGTGATAAAGTAGAAGACAGAAAAAAGAAGGCCTATTTCTTAGGTGAAATGGCTAACAGGGTATTAGAGCTCTATTTAGATAAGAGGGGAGAAGATGATAAAGATCACTACTCTAATAAAAGGTTAAGATTGGCCGGGGATTTGATAGCGGAGATTTTTAGAGATGCATTTCAACAATTTGTAAATACAATATCTAGCCAATTAGAAGAGTACATAAGCCAACGCAAGAAAATTAGGTTAAGATTTTTAGTAAGGTCTGATATAATAACTGAAAGAATAAGAACAGCGTTGGCAACAGGTAATTGGACACAAAATAGGACAGGAGTTAGTCAAGCCTTAGATAGAACTAATTGGATTAGCTTATTAAGCCATTTGAGAAGAGTTATTTCACCATTAAGCAGAGGCCAAACCCATTTTGAAGCAAGAGACTTGCATGGAACGCATTGGGGTAGATTATGTCCATTTGAAACACCAGAAGGAATTAATTGTGGTTTGGTCAAAAATTTGGCATTAATGTCGTATATTTCTGTTGGAATCGATGAAAAGATGATAGAAAGGGTTTTAGTTAACTTAGGATTAATACCTATGGAAGATTTAATTAAGAAATCAACAGAAAACGACCAAGAAGCATCTAATATAGTTAATCAAGGTGCTAAGGTATTTCTAAATGGAAGTCCAATAGGTTATATTTCCGATGGTAATGGATTGGTAAAGAAATTAAGAGAGATGAGAAGAAAAGGACAACTAAGCTATGAAGTAGGTGTTTCTATAATAGAAGAAGGGAACTCAAAAGATGTTTATATAAATACTGATGAAGGAAGATTAATGAGGCCTGTAATAATTGTACAAAACAATAAGCCTAATTTAACAAAGAACATAATTAGCAAAGTTGAAAAAGGTGAGATAAAGTTCTGGGATTTGGTTAGAATGGGTATAATAGAATTATTAGATCCTGATGAAGAGGAAGATGCTTATATTGCTGAAAAAATAGATGAAATAAATAATGAAACAACACATTTAGAGCTATGGGTTTCTGGAATTTTTGGAGTTGCTGCATCTACAATACCTTTTTTAGAGCACAATCAAAGTCCAAGAAATACATATCAATCTGCAATGGCAAAACAGGCATTGGGTTTATATGCATTAAATTATAATTTAAGGATGGATAGTCATGCATATTTATTGCATTATCCTCAAAAACCAATAGTTCAAACCAGAGCATTAGAAGAAATGGGATATAATGCAAGACCTTCTGGGCAAAATTTTGTTGTAGCATTTATGTCATTTACTGGTTATAATATAGAAGACGCGATAATATTTAATAAAACTAGTATTGATATGGGATTAGGCAGAGCCCATTTCTTTAGAGTATATTCTGCGACAGAAAATGATTATCCAGGAGGATTAACTGATAGAATAACAGTTCCATCACCAAAGCTTTACGATCACAAGGGGGATCAATATTATACAAAATTAGGTCCTGATGGGATAGTTGAGGCAGAAGCTGAAGTTGAAGGAGGAGACGTATTAGTTGGAAGAGAGAGTCCTCCAAGATTTATTGGAGAAGAAAGGGTTATTGGTCCTGGAGTATTATCAAAAAGAGATACCAGTGTGCAATTAAGATATGGAGAGAAAGGAATAGTTGACACAGTAATGATAACCCAAACATCTGAAAGGAATAAGCTGGTGAAGGTAAAGGTTAGAGATCTAAGAATACCAGAACTAGGAGATAAGTTTGCTAGTAGGCATGGACAAAAAGGAGTTGTTGGCATGCTATTTCCAAAATACAATATGCCATATACGGAGGATGGTATCACTCCTGATATTATAGTAAACCCACACGGTATACCATCTAGAATGACTGTTGGTCAATTATTAGAAGTAGTTACTGCAAAGGCAGGTGCTTTGCTAGGTAAATTAATTGATGGAACACCTTTCTACAAGGAAGATATTGAAAATTTGAAGTTAACTTTAATAAAGAGAGGTTATGATCCAAGCGGAAAAGAAGTAATGTATGATGGAAGAACAGGAAGGCTTATTGAGAATACTGTAACCATAGGCATTGCATTTTATCAAAGGCTATATCATATGGTTTCTGATAAGATGCATGCAAGGGCTACAGGTAAGGTGCAGCTATTAACAAGACAACCAACAGAAGGAAAGGCAAGACAAGGAGGATTAAGATTTGGAGAGATGGAAAGAGATTGTTTAGTTGGTCATGGAGCAACAATGCTATTAAGAGACAGAATGCTAGAAAATAGTGATGTGTATGTTATGCATATATGCAATCTATGTGGTCACATTGCTTGGTATAATAGCAAGAGAGGAATGTATGAATGCCCAATACATGGAGACTCTGGTGATATAAGGCCTGTAAAGGTTCCTTATGCATTTAAGCTGTTTTTACAGGAAATAATTAGTATGGGTGTAAAGCCTGAAATAAAAGTATCAGATAAAATTAAATTATTACAAAAGCTTGATGTAGATTTTGGTAAGGAAAACAAAGAAACAAACCATGGTAATGGCGAAAATGAGGTTAAGAATGAAACTAAGCAGGAAGTAAAAGAAGATAAATGAGGTGAAGGCAATGTCTTATACTAATAATTATAGAGAATCAGAAAAATATGTTATTGATAAGATACATTTTAGCCTATTAAGCCCAATAGAAATAAGAAAGATGGCTAAAATAACAGTAGTAAGGCCAGAAATTTATGAAGCAGACGGTTCGCCTGTTTCAGGAGGTTTAAGGGATCCCCATTTTGGTGCAATAGAACCAGGAGAAAGATGTCCAGTATGCGGAAACACAAGAGAAGAGTGTCCGGGTCATTTTGGAAAAATTGATCTTGCAAGGCCCATAATTTTACCTCATCTTGGAGATAAGGTAAGCGAATTATTGCAATCAACTTGCAGAAACTGTGGTAGGATTTTATTGCCAGATGATAAAATAGAGTATTTAACAGTTATATATGAAAGGTTAAAAGAAATGTGGCCAATACTTGCAGAAACATTTGCTGATGAAATAGCAAAGCAGGCTTCTTCTGTATCAGAATGTCCTCATTGCAAAGCAAAGCAGTATAAGATTAAGTTTATCAAGCCATTTACCTATTATGAAGTAAGACCAGAAGGAGAAATTAGGTTAACTCCAAGCGAGATTAGGGAAAGACTTGAAAGGATAATCGATAAAGACATTATAGTATTGGGTATGAATCCTAAGGCCGCAAGACCGGAATGGATGGTTTTAACAGTTTTACCTGTTCCACCATTATCTGTTAGACCATCAATTACTATGGAAAATGGCTTAAGGGCTGAGGATGACTTAACTCATGCATTAGTAGAAATAGTTAGACAAAATGAAAGATTAAAGAACTTTTTGTCTTCTAATGCTCCAGAATCTATGGTTGAAGAGGCTTGGCAAACACTACAAAATGTTATAGCTGCCTATATAGATAATGAATTACCTAACATCTATCAATTGTCTCATAGGGGTAGGAAGCAATTAAAAACATTAGCACAAAGGTTAAAAGGAAAAGAAGGTAGGCTAAGAGGAAACTTAAATGGTAAAAGGGTAAACTTTTCAGCAAGAACAGTGATTTCACCAGATCCATATATAAGTATTGATGAAGTAGGAGTTCCTGAAGAGATAGCAATGATATTAACATTGCCTATAGTTGTTACCCAATATAATATTGATGAGGCAAGAAAATATGTATTAAATGGTCCTTATAAATGGCCAGGAGCTATGTTTGTTTATAAATCAAGACAAAACATGAAGATTGATCTAAGATATCAAAGAAACTACAGGCAATTAGCAGAAAGTCTAGAAATAGGTGATGTAGTAGAGAGGCATTTGGTAAATGGAGATATAGTATTATTTAATAGACAGCCAAGCTTACATAGAATGTCCATCATGGCTCATAAAGTAAGGGTTATGCCAGGTAGAACCTTTAGATTAAATCTATTGGACTGTGCTCCATACAATGCAGACTTTGATGGAGACGAAATGAATTTGCATGTACCAAGGTTAGATGAAGCAAGAGCAGAAGCGGAAGCATTGATGCTTGTAGAAAATCAGATTTTATCTCCAAGATACGGAGGACCAATAATAGGTGGTAGACAAGATTATATCAGCGGATCCTACTTGCTGACTATTAAAACCAATCTATTAACAAAGGAAGAAGTATCTTATTTGTTGGGTGCAGCCAATTATAAAGGCAAGTTACCAGAACCAGCAATAATTTGGCCCAAACCTTTATGGACAGGAAAACAACTAGTAAGCTTATTCTTACCAGATACATTTAAGTTCGAAGGCAGAGCGAAAATTAATGCTGGAGAACTAAAGTGCGATTCAGAGAGGTGCTTATACGATTCTTATGTTATAATTGATAATGGAAGATTGCTGTTGGGAGTCTTTGATAAAAATGCCATAGGTGCAGAACAGCCTGAAAACATATTGCATTATATAACACTGGAATATGGTTCAAGAGAGGCAAAAGAATTCTTAGATAATGTATTTAGGATGTTTATTAGAATGCTAGAGATGAAAGGATTTTCAATTTCGTTGAATGAGGTTGAAATACCAGAACAAGCTAGAAGTAAGGTAGACGAGATGGTTGTGCAGGCAAAACAAGAAATAGAAAATATAATTAATCAATATAAGGAAGGCAATTTAGAACCAATACCTGGTAGGACAATTGAAGAAAGTCTGGAATTAAGGATAATTCAAAGGTTGCAAAAGTTAAGGGATGATACTGGAAAGCTAGCTATAGGGTTCATGGATCCATTTAATAATGCGTTTGTTATGGCAAGAACAGGTGCTAGGGGCAGCGATATAAATATAACCCAGATGGCAGTTATGCTTGGACAGCAAACAGTTAGGGGTAAGAGAATTTCTAGAGGGTTTAGAACACGCACATTGCCTCAATTTAGATCGGGTGATTTATCCCCTGAGGCAAGAGGATTTGTTATAGGTAATTTCAGAAAGGGATTGAAACCTTATGAGGTATTTTTCCATGCAGCAGGTGGTAGAGAAGGCTTGGTTGATACAGCAGTAAAGACGTCTCAGAGCGGATATATGCAAAGAAGGCTGATTAATGCGTTGCAAGATTTATATGTAGCCTATGACGGAACAGTTAGAGATTCTGTAGAAAACATTGTTCAGTTCAGGTATGGGGAAGATGGAGTGGATCCAATGCTAACATATCATGGGAAGGCAGTTGATATAAATAGAATTATTTCTAAAGCAAGGGTGAGATAGATGAATCCAAGAAAGTCCAAGAAGGTTGGAGAAAAAGCTGTTGAAAAGAAGGAAAAGAAGGAAGAATATGAGGCAAAACTTAATTATGCGGGATTTCTGTTGCCTGATAAGATATACAACGAGTTGAAAGAGAAGCTTGATAACTCAGATTTGAGTTATGAACAAAGGATATTTGCAATAGAAGAAGCTGTTAGGCAATACATAAACTCTATGATTCAACCTGGAGAACCTGTTGGTACCATAGCATCTCAATCTATAGGAGAACCTGGAACTCAGATGACACTAAGAACTTTTCATTATGCAGGTCTAATGGAATTTGATGTAACTCTTGGTTTGCCAAGATTAATAGAGATAGTTGATGCAAGGCATGAGCCTTCAACACCAATAATGAAGATCTATCTAGACGATGAATATAAAAATGACTTAGAAAAAGCAAAAGAGGTAGCAAGAAAAATAGAATATACAATAATTAGCAATGTCGTCTCAGAAATATCATATGTTTTAGGAGAACCAAGAATACAAATAGAACTTGATAAAGAAATGCTTGAAGATAAAGGAGTAAGCATTGAAGATGTACTGGCGGCAGTTGATAAATTAAAATTAGGTGAAGCTAACATTAGTGAAGACAACCAATATATTATAGTTGTAGAACTAAACGAGAACGTTATGCCAGAAGAAGAATTATACGATACAAAGGTGTTTAATGAGATCATATCGAAAGTAAGAAAATCATATTT
>JBMFKU010000006.1:66825-70520 GCA_049971805.1 Caldisphaera sp. | reverse complement strand
ATCAGATTACACTGCAATGTCCAAGATGTTATCTAATGTTAACTCAACACTCTCATCATTAAGCAGCACAGTCTCATCACTAAGTTCCACAGTCTCATCACTCAGCTCAACCGTTACATCATTAAGCAGCACAGTCTCATCACTCAGCTCATTACCAAGCACAGTCTCATCACTACAATCTAGCGTATCAGCGGCATCTAGTAAGGCTGGAAGCGCAGAAGTTTATGGCTTAGGTGCGTTAATAGTAGCAATAATAGTATTAATATTAGTTGCTTACCTAGCCTTTGCTAAGATGTAAACCTAAATTCAAATATATTTTTTATTTTTTTCTTTTCATTTGTTTTTGGTGTGTAGATTGAGAAAAGTGTTTGTCTTGGGTTTAGATTCGTTACCGCCTAAAGTTTTATACGAAAACTATGGAGAAGGTTTAGATTTTATTAGACAATTAACAAATGAATCTCAAAATTATTTGATGAAAACCTGCCATCCGCCGATAACTGTACCTGCATGGATATCAATGTTTACAGGGAAAACACCTGGTGAATTAGGAATTTATGGTTTTAGACATAGGAAGCCCGGAACTTTTGATTCTTACGTTGTTAATTCAAATGATGTTAAAGAAAAAGCGATATGGGATGACTTATCAAAAAAAGGGGTTAGAACAGGTTTATTTGGTGTCCCTCCCACGTATCCGCCAAAGCCTATTAATGGCTTCATGATAACCGATTTTAATACACCAAGCAAAGAAAAGCCTTATTCGTTTCCTCCATGGTTAAAGAGTGAGTTACAAAGCAATTTGAAGGAGGAGCCAATTTTCGATGTAGTTTATAGAACTGAAGACAGGGATAAGGCGTACACTGATCTTATGGAGATGATTGATAACCACCAGAGAATTTTAAACTATTTGATAAAGAAGAGCTGGGATCTCTTTCTATATGTAGAGATAGGTGTAGATAGATCCCACCACATGTTTTGGAAGTATTTTGATAGATCTCATCCAAGGTATGAATATCATGAAAGGTTCAGCAATGCAATACCAACAGTTTACAGAAAGATTGATAGCTGGTTTTCATCTTTAATAAAAGAGTTGCCAAAGGATACAGTATATGTAATAGTGAGCGATCACGGAACAAAAAGCATGAAAGGCTCATACCCAATAAACCAGTGGCTTATAGATCAGGGATTTTTAAAGATTAGAGGAGAAGTTAAAGAGGGCTCAGATTTAACGCCCGATATAATAGACTGGAAGGAAACAAAGGTATGGGCATGGGGAGGCTATTATTCAAGATTTTTCCTTAACATTAAGGGTAGGGAACCATATGGTGTGGTAGAAAAAGAAGAAGTAGAAGGTCTAATAAAGGACTTAAAGAAATCAATAAGCAAGATAAGGGGACCAAACAATGAAATCTGGAAGAATGAAGCCTACACACCTCAGGAAATTTACCCAATTGCTAGAGGAGACGCTCCAGATCTAACTGTTTACCTAGATGATTTAAACTGGAGACCCATAGGAACAATTGGATATAAGAGCATGTACCAAGAGAAAAACGATAAGGGACCTGACGATTCAATGCATGACTGGTATGGAGTCTTTTCAATTTACGACCCAGAAGGTACATTAGAGAAAGGTAATAAAGGTGTGATAGAAATAAACAAGATAAGGCAGGTATTGGAGGAAATAGTTTTATCTTAATTTTTTATTTGTTAACTGGGGAGTTAAAATTAATGCGCAAACCTTAAATTTTTAATAATTAATTTCATTAAAGGAGATAAAGAACATGATAGGGATAGCATATGCAGTAATATCAGGTATAATAGCAATGCTCTCAACAGTTGGATTGGTAAAATCATGGATAGGAGTTGCAAAGAGGGAGGGCCTTGTAGGTAAAGACATCAATAAAAAGGAAAGGCCTGAGGTAGCAGAGGCAGGAGGTATATGGGCTATAATATCATCAGTTTTTGGCTTTCTAATATTTGAAGCTATATATGCATTTTTAGAAAACAGGCTATTTTATCTGCTTGACATATACTCAATAGTTATCCTGTTGATTTTATCATCAATCCTAGGATTCTTAGATGACATGCTTGGCTGGAAAAAAGGTGTGCCTGCATGGATAAGAATTGTTGCAATGGTTCCAATGGCACTTCCATTGATGATATCAAAGCGCAGTAGCTATGTTGTTTCACTTCCATTTTTTAATAAGATAAACTTTGGTCCCATATATCCATTAGTTATAATACCAATAGGTGTTTTGGGTGCTAGCAATGCATTTAATATGATTGCTGGTTATAACGGGTTAGAAGCTGGTATGGGCCTAACACTTCTTATCTTTACATTAATATTCGGGTTGATAAAGGGAATAAACTTTGTCGTATATTCATCAATAATAATGATAGGCTCATTAATAGGTTTTTTGGTATTTAACAGGTACCCAGCAAAGGTATTTCCTGGTAACACATTTACATATGCAATAGGAGCATTTTATGCAGGTTTAATAGTCCTTGGGGACATACCAAAGTTTGGTCTAACAATCTTCTTTTTATACTATATTGAGCTAATACTATTTATAAGGGGTCTTCTCCATGGGATATACAAGGAAAACTTTGGAAAGGTAAACAATGACAATTCGCTTGACCCACCATACGACAGATCATATAGCCTAACGCACATATCAATAAAGGTATTGAAGAAGATTAAAGGGAAGGCAAATGAAAAAGATGTAGTCTACTTTTTGGTATTTTTGCAGTCAATTGTTGGAATAATATCATTAATTCTATATCTTTAACTCATATACTATATACCTCTCTGAATTTATTGAGAAGTCCTTTGATATCTGTTTATAGCCCTCTACGTAACCCTTTGCCAAAAATGGCGGGTTCGTTTCAAGTAAAATAATTTTCTCATTACCGTACTTTTTCTTTTTATATTTTTCTATTGGAAACCATACCCAGTCATCTACATAGCCAGATAAATTGAGATCATCGTTTACCTCATGTAAATCCAACTCTTTAACTATTTGGTCATAGCTTGCCTCCATACCAAAGCTAATAAAGTTGAACTCATCTATTTCCCTAAAACCAAGGCTCCTTGCTAGCTGTATTGATGGTACATTCTTTTCATTTGCAACAAGCCTAAAAACCCTTTTGTTGCTTAAATCCATTGCATTTCTTGCCAGAAGCTTTCCAATACCTTTCCTTCTAATCTCCTGTTTAACTCTTACGCCCTCTAGCCATGCAAAGTCCTCAAACAGCCTTACATGTATCATACCTAATATATTGTCGTACTCATCAACTGCCTTTATAAATAGGCCCTCTCTAACCCATCTATCAAAAATCTTTGGGTTGTAATCCCCCCATCCCCATGTGCTTTCTGTTAGCTTGTTTATTTTTTCTTCGTCTTCTTCATTTACCCTCTTAAATCTTATTCTCTCTATCAATTTTATCCCCTCTTGCACTGTATACTCTAGTGTTCAAAAATATTTCTATTCTTTTCTCTTCCTTTTTTGCAGTCTATAGCAAACATTTATAAACTCCGACTCGTATATTCGATACTGGTGAGAGAAATGGGCTGGTGGGGAGGATATAGAGGAGGATGGAGAGGTTATGGATACCCAGGCAATGGACCATTTTCGTACTTACCGCCATGGGAAAGACCAGGATTTTATTTAAGATATCCATATGTGCCAGGATTTTAT
>JBMFKU010000006.1:0-66726 GCA_049971805.1 Caldisphaera sp. | reverse complement strand
GCCAGGATTTTATTTAAGATATCCATATGTGCCAGGATTTTATCAACCTGGGATAGGAGATGAATTAGCTTACTTAGAAAACTACAAGCTGTTATTAGAAAATGCAAAAGGCAATTTGGAAAACCAATTAAACGATATTGAAAAGAGGATTAATGATCTAAAGCAGAGAAAAACATAAAATTATTTTTTATTTAAAATTAGATTTTTTGTATAGTAATTAATTGTATTTTTTAGTCCATCATATAGAGAAAAAGAGGGTTCCCATGATAGAAATTCCTTTGCTTTTCTTATATCAGCAACGCTTCTCCTTATGTCATTTTTCCTTGGTTCATCATATATTGGCTCAACCCTTTTATTTGTTATCTCTTCTATTAATTTTAGTAGGTCAATAATTTTTGTTTCCTTTCCGCTACCTATGTTAAAAAAACCAACCCTCTCTTTCTCAATTGCCTTTATAAAAGCAATTGCAACATCTTTAACATATATGAAATCCCTAGTATTTAGCCCATCCCCATGTATTATTGGCCTCTCATTATTTAATATTTTAACAATAAAGTTGTGTATGACTCCAGAGTATTGGCCACCCTTCATTCTTTCTCCATAGACATTAAATAGCCTTAGAGATGAACCCTTTATACTATACTCCTTCATGTATGATGATAAAATCTGCTCTCCCACCAATTTTGTATAGCCATAGAGGTTTATTGGTTTCTTTTCTCCTTCTTCATCTATTGGCAATTTCTCTTTTTCCCCATATATTGCGGCGGAGCTTGCAATTGTTATGTAGGAATCAAGCTTCCTTGCAATTTCCATCATATTATAAGTACCTTTAACGTTTACATCTATAGAATTTAAAGGATTTTCCCTTACTTCATCCACTCCAACTATTGCAGCAAGATGTACTATCTTTATTTCTTCCCCTTTAAATTTCTCCAAAAATTCTATTTCATTATATTTTGAAACATCTGAAATAATTAACTTTGCATTCTTATTTAAATTATAGCTCTTACCTGAGGATAGATTATCTATTACAATTACTTCCTCGTTTTTCTTATTTATTAGCTCATCAACCAAGTTGCTCCCAATAAATCCTGCCCCTCCAGTAACTATGATCAATTCAAACCCCATTTATTTCGGGGATAAAAATTCTTTAAACCCTTACTATTTTTTTATAATACTTTAATTTGGTCTAAAAAGGCACAAAAAAGGTGTTGAATAGGCTGAAAATTGTGAAAGAAGCTATATGTTATTTTGCTTTTTGAAATAACTTTTATATATATTAAGGTAGATAACATTAATTCTGCATCTATTTTAAATTCATACAAAAATTGTGTCGTAAATCCTTCAAGGATTTTTGGCTTAAAAAATATGCAAACCAATAAGTTGGGAAGGTTTTAGATACAAGAGGACAAAAATATGGGAAAGATTGTCATCTGGATAATTTATTGCAGGTATTGATTGGGGTAATAAGGGTTTATCTGAAATTGTTATAATCTGATTTGTATTGGTGTTTATCGTGGCATAACTTTTCCTTACTTTTAACCACTTCTAATTCAGCCACAGCACCCCTCTTAAGGGATCATACACAGTCACCCTCAAATCATTGGGGCTAGTCGATGGAAACACCACTACCCTCCTATCTACCCTTTTTACAAGGTTAAGAGGTACTATAGTCTTATTTGCATTTATTTTGCTTTCTAATGGTTTAGCATAATAATAAGAAATAATCCCTACAGCAATTATAACTACAAGTATTACAATTATAGCACTGACAATTTTAGTAGATTTATTTTCCTTAAACCGTTTAGACATGTCTTCACCAATCTTGTGCTAATTTTATTAATATAAAAGTATATCATAATCTTGAATACATACATTTCTTAGCTATATGGCTTCTATAACACAAATTTAAAATGAAATATATAGAAAAAATATAAGCATCAAATATTATAAAAAACCATTTATCAGAGCATTTGTTTATGGAAGGAGTTATTCTCAAATATCTACACTATTTACATATTTATATTATGAATGTTTTCTTGCGTAAATAATTAGACAATAATTCTTGATAATAGTTATTTTGTCTTTTCTGAAAAATTTTGAGGTATTATTTTTATTACAATTATTTATAACACACAATAAATATATAAACCCTAATATTTAAAATAAAAAATAGTGAGATAGTTGGAGGTGTTATTTTAGTGAAAAAGGTATTTATAGGAATTTTGTTAGCCATAATGATGTTAAGTTTTGTATTTCCATTTGCATACAACAATGCCAAAGCTGATACGACTCAATATCCTAGACTAAATCAAATAACCTTTATATCATATAACGGAAATGACTTAAACGGCATAGAAGCCTTTACGAGTGGTGCTATAAGCATGTATACTTTTCCAATTCCACCCAATAAAATAACTAGTCTACCTTCAAATTATAGCACTTATATAATGCCAATAGCATTTTATGATGTTTTATTAAATCCATTAAATACATCTTTTGGATTCAATCCGTTTATGTTCCAACCGGTCAGGTATGCAATGAACTATATAGTTGATAGGAGCTATTTTGTGGATAATATATTGGGCGGTTATGGAACACCAACTTATGGACCTTATGCAGGACAATTTGAAGGTCTAATGACTTCAAATGCTTCTGCACCATATATAGATATACATTATAATTTAACTTATGCTAATCAAACTATATACAATACGCTGATTAAACACGGGGCTCAATACATAAACGGTAAATGGTATTATAACGGAAAACCAATAACAATTTATTTCTTTGTTAGAACAGATACAATAGTTAGACAAGAATATGCAAAGTTTTTAGAGTCACAATTACAGCAATTAGGCTTTACTATACAGGAAGTTAGCGGTAACTTACAAAAACAAAATACTGTAATATATGGATCTGATCCGCACAATTCTACCTGGAATATAGCTATAGAATCTTGGTCAGGAGGATATAGCTATTATGATTATGGATTGCCTATAGAATTTCTGGCACCATTATTCGGAGTAGTTCCTGCTACAAGTAACATAAGTTTAACTTTTGGAGCATATAATGATAGTATGTACGAAACTCCAGATTTGTTTAATACAATGTCTAAATTAGATGCAATATCATTACAATTGTATTTCACTCAATTTAATACATCTAAACAATATTATAATTTATTAAGCCAGCTAGTATCTTTAGGTATAAATGATTCAATTAGAGTATTTGTGGCAGAATCACAAATACCTATTTATGGAAGCTCTATATTGCAAGGCGTTTTACCATCAGTTTACTATGGTAACATATTAAACACTCCAAATTATATGACTATGTCTACTCCTACTGGAATTACAACAATAGGCGTTAGATATTTATCTCAAGGATCAATGAATCCAGGTCTTGGATTTACAGATGCCTATTCTGTTGGTTTAGCATATTCATTGATTTATCCATTAAGCGAAGCGGGTCCAAACGGGTATTCGGTACCAACAGGAGTAATACTAAAGGTTGTAAATGAGTCAAATGTATCAAATATACCTGTTCCCACTAATGCCATAACGTTTAATACTAGCACGTTACAAGTTCAGTACGTTGAACCAAATACAACGGCAGAACTAAGTATAATAGCTAACTTTGCTCCGCTAATGAATAATGATAAATTTGCAGACAACCAAAGCATAACTTTAGCTGATATAATAAACATATATCTCGAGGCTCAAAAAATGCTATCTCCAAACAGCTCAATAAGCGATCCTGCCGTAGAGAGCTTTTATTCATTTGCTATGTATCCATCAGTAATAGGATTCAAAATAATAAATTCTACAACTATACAGATATGGGGTGATGTAAAGTTCTTTGATCCATTATATGCAGCTGAAACTTTATTAGGTAACTTCTTACCCTTAGGAGGTTATAGCCCTGCAGAGTTCTTCCCGTGGCAAGAATATTCTGCAATGAATTGGGTCGTATCACATGGATTAGCTGCATGGGATAAACCTACTGCAACTGCAAAAGGTATAGATTGGTTAAGCATAGTTAGTCCAAAAGACGTAGGATATATGATGCAGGCTTTGAATAATTATTCATCAACAGGTTACATACCTCAAGATCTAATGGAGGTTCAAAAATTAAGCGGTTTCAATTTAGTAAATGAAACAGAAGCAGTTCAAGGATATAAGAATTTAATTAACTTTATCAATAAATATGGGAATGCTTTTGTGAGTGATGGTCCGTTTATATTAACTAGCTATAGCGTTACTTCAGGAGGAGCAGTTGTAGTTAGGAATCCAAACTTCAATTTATCATTACCTAGTGTAGTATTCCAGATTCCAATGCTATATACATTAAACTTCCAAGTTCCATCAATAGTTGGAGCAGGGCAAACATTAACAGGTCAAGTATTGCAAACTCCTGATGGATCTAAAGTAACAACTCCTGCACCAAATGTTATAGTTTATGCTCAACTTGTTAATAGTAATGGAGAAGTTGTAAGGGTTTATAACGTTACAACAAATTCCAATGGACAGTTTTCATTTACCCTACCAACAGGCTTAAACGGTAAATATTATTTAAGAATATTTACATATACGTATCAAAATATAATGATGGATCCCACAGTTTATACTCTGTTAGTAGTTCCTTCGATAACAACCACAACCTCTACAACATCAACGCCACCATCAACATCAACAACCACCCCACCGCCATCATCATCAACAGTCACAATAGTAGTTGCAGTAGTTGTAGTCATCATTGTTATAGTTGCAGCAGTTTTATTAATTAGAAGAAGATAACAAATCCATTAAAAAACTTTTTTAACTTTATACATCTTTTTATTTTTGGATACAAGTTTGGTGTTAAAAGTTATGGGATATAAGTCATACTTAGCTAAAGAAATTATAATTTATATAACAGTATTGATAGCTGCTATGAGTTTACTATATCTATTAACATATCCCGTAATACAAGAAGTTCTTAAAGCAACAGTGCAAACAGAAGCTGAAGGATTTAAGCAAGCAATATTAAAGCACTCTGCAGGTCACGGTAGTATAAACCTAACAAATATTAATATTTTAGTAAATAAATATAAGGATTCTTTGATGACAACCTATGGTCTAAACCAACCTCTTTATTTAAGATATTTCATTCAGATGAAAAATCTATTAACATTCAATTTCGGAAATGCATATTTTTTAGAGGCACCTAACGGAAGCCATAAGGTATATGTTATTATTGCAAGTTATTTACCTTACACGATAATATTATTTACCACAGGTACATTAATAGTAATATTTGCAGGTACTTTAATTGGATTGTTATCAGCAAGGTATGCAGGTACTGTATGGGATAAAATAGTTCCAACTATTGCCGTTATTCACTCAAGCTTACCTACATGGTGGTTGGGTTTTCTTTTGATTGCCGCATTAGCATATGGTGTAAAAGTTTTCCCTCCAGGAGGAATAACGTCAATTCCTCCTCCTAAAAGTCCACTTATGTATTCTATAAATATGCTTTATCATATGGCGCTTCCTTTATTGGCATTTTTTATAGTCAATGTAGGAGGATTTGCGTATGTTGTAAGAAGCTTAGTCATCAGTACAACAAAGGAAGACTTTGTTATGACTGCAAAGGCCAGAGGATTAAGTGATTCAAGGATATTATATATGCATATACTAAGAACTGCGTCACCATCTATATCTACCCAAGTAGCATTAGCTATAGCTGGTTCTTTTGCTGGAGGATTGACGACAGAAATTGTGTTTAACTGGCATGGTGTTGGATGGTTGACATACGTAGCGATATTGCTAAATGATTTGCCTGTAATACTTGGGATTAACTTTGTTTTGACTGTTATTCTTTTGCTGGCTTTGTTTATAAATGAATTAGTAAAAGGTTATTTAGATCCAAGAATTAAGGCAGGTGAGTGATATGGCTGCAGAAACTGGAATAAAGCTATATGTAAATACAATAATAAAAAATAAGTCAGGCTTGATAGGCTTAATAATGATTATCTTTTTTGTAGCTTTATCTATTTATGCAGTAACCAGTTTTGGAAAAGTGTCTCCACAGTGGGAAAACTCTGTCTATTGGGAAACATACCCAAAAAATGCAATGCCTTATTGGATGTCATATTTTAATCCTTCAAAAATATTTGGAACAAAAACTATATCTACAAGCCCTTTATCTATTTATTCATCAAGTAGTTATGATATATATCAGTTAAATTATAATTTTACTTGGATCAAAGATAAACCTCCAACAGATGTAGTTTTTTATATAGAAACATCTAGTCCTATTCAAGCAATGCAGATATTATGGACAAAACCAGATGGGACTAATATTACTTTAAGCTCAAATTCTCCTACTAGCATTACAGACCTAATAAGTTATTCCAGCTCTATTGGCAATTATATAAGTCAGCAAATAGGTTATGTACCTTCTTCTTCAACATCACAAACATATTCTCAAGCCTTATTTGGATATGAAGGAAAAAATTTATTAAACGGTACTGTTGAAAAGGGTTTATATAAGGTTTCAATAACTATCGTTACTTCCCCAAATACTAAAATATTATCAAACAAAATTTACTTAGAAGGCAACGCTTATGGATTATTTGGTACAGATATATACGGAAGGCCAATAGATTTAGGTATTCTATTAGGATTCCCAAACGCTTTGGAAATAGGATTGCTCACATCAATAATATCAGTTATAGGTGGAGTTATTGTAGGAGGTATATCTGGCTTTCTTGGAGGTAAAACAGATTCTGCTATGAATTGGATAACTCTGGTGATATTAGTTTTGCCTGCTTTACCATTTTTAGTTGTCTTATCTTACATTATGAGGCCTAACTTATTTCTAGAAGCATTATTAATAGCATTTTTGTCTTGGCCTTTTTATGCCATAATAGCAAGGAGTTCTGCACAATCAATAAAAAATGAGACGTTTGTAGAGGCTGATAAAGTATTAGGCATACCTTCATATAGGATATTTTTCACTCATTTTCTTCCAAGGTTAACACCATTTGCAATAGCATATACAGCATTAGGTGTGCCTGCTGCTATAATATTGGTTGAGACCCTTGCTTTCTTAGGTCTAACCCCAACGGGTTTAGTAACTTGGGGTTCAATTTTAAACAGTGCAGAATCAAATTTGGCAGCTGTAAATGGATGGTGGTGGTGGATTCTCTTCCCTGGAGTTATGATAATTTTGGTTTCTATTCCATTTGTGATGATAGGCTTCTCTATAGAAAAAGCTGTTTTTGGAGGTAAGTAAAATGCCTATATTATCTGTAAGAGAATTTTCGATACATTTTTATACAGCAAAGGGTGTTAGAAAAGCAGTGGATAAGGTTGACTTGGATTTAAATAGAAAAGAAGTTATAGGTATTGCGGGAGAAAGCGGTTCTGGTAAAAGCACTTTAGCAATGGGTATAATGAGGTTGATAACTCCTCCTGGCAAGATTGTTGGGGGTAAGATATTATTTAACAATGAGGATTTACTGTCTTATGATGAAGATAAATTTAATAGAGAAATCAGATGGAAAAAAATTTCTATGATATTTCAAGGTTCTATGAACGGTTTTACCCCAGTTTTTAAGATTGGTCAACAAATCGAAGAAGTATTAGAAATCCATGAATATAAGGGTAACTTTAAAGAGAGGGTTAATGAGCTATTAAAAATGGTTGAGCTGGATCCATCAGTATCCGATAAATATCCTCACGAGCTTTCAGGGGGCATGAGACAAAGAGCCTTTATTGCTATGGCATTGGCATTAAACCCTGAAATACTTATTTGTGATGAGCCAACAACTGCTCTAGATGTTATAACACAGGCAAAGATAATTAATTTATTAAAAGCATTAAAAAGGGATTTGGGTCTATCAATAATTTTTATAACTCACGATCTTGCATTGCTGTCTGAGATATCAGATAGGCTTTATATAATGTATGCTGGGGCTATAATGGAATCTGGAAATTCACTTGATTTATATAAAAATCCTAAACATCCTTATACTCAATCATTAATGGATTCAATAGCAGATATTAATAAGGACTATATTAAAGGTATACCTGGGTTTATGCCAGATTTAGCCAATCTACCTAAAGGGTGTAGATTTAGCGATAGGTGCCCTTATGCAATGGAGATCTGCAAGCAAAAGGAGCCTGAAATGAAGAGATTAGAGGGTGATAGATATGTCTCATGCTGGCTATATTGATCCAAATGTGTTAATAGCAACTCAAGGACTAAAGGTTTATTTTACAAAAGGGGGATTTTTATCTGAAAAGCAAATAACAAAGGCAGTTGATGATGTAAACGTAAGTATTAAAAGAGGAGAGGTAATGGCCTTAGTCGGAGAAAGCGGTTCTGGCAAAACAACACTGGGAAGGGCTATGATAGGACTGCAAAAGCCAACTGATGGTAAAATTATCTATAATAAAAATGGTAGTCCTATTGTTATAACTCCAAAAACAAAAGTTATAAAGCACATAAGAAGGGAGCTACAGATGATATATCAAGATCCTTATTCATCAATCGATCCTTATATGAAGGTTATAGATGCACTTAGCATGCCATTAAAGTATGCAAAAATTAAAGAAAAAAGCGAGATAAATAAAAAAATTGAAGAAGTTTTAAACATGGTAGGCCTGCCAAACGATGTATTAAATAATTACGTTTTTCAGCTATCTGGAGGTCAAAGACAGAGGCTCAGTATTGCAAGGGCACTTTCTTTAGATCCGAAGTTTTTAGTAGCTGATGAGCCAGTTACAATGCTAGATGCATCATTAAAAGGAGAAATAGTTGATTTATTAAAAAAGATTAATAAACAAACTAATATAACTATTATGTTTATAACACACGAATTGCCTATAGCAAAGATAGTTGCAAACAGAATATTAGTTATGTATAAGGGTAAAATAGTTGAGAGCGGAAGGGCAACAACTGTGTTAAAAGATCCTTTGCATCCATATACAAAAGCATTGCTTGAGGCATACCCAAAAATTAATCCTGAAAGCAAGGATATCATAAAAAATATTAATGTAAAGGAAAGATCTATTGAGAGTGGTAAGGTTTTAGGTTGTCCATTTTATGATAGGTGCCCATTTGCTACACAAAAATGCTTAGAAAAAATGCCAGATCTAAAGTCAGTAAGCTCTGATCATGAAGTTGCTTGCTGGTTATATTGAGTGGGAAAGATGAAGAGCTATTATATTGAAATTATTCTTGGGATTTCTCTTCTGCTTTTTTCATTTTTATTAACTTATATTGGCATGATTTTCGATAGTCTATGGTTATTGGTTATAGCATTGTCTTTAAGTTTAGCAGGTGCTATGATTGGCATAAGAGGCCTGTTGCATTTCTTATCAAGGGTTTTAAAGTAAATTAAATATTTAAAGCATTCTATTGTTAAATATGGAAAAATATTTTAATTTCATATAAGACAATAAATTAGGGGGATATTTTGAAGATTGCTGTAGTAGGTAGCAGAGGGTTTGGTAGAGTTCATTTATATGCTCTTAATAAGTTGAAAGATGAGGGCTATGATATAAAAGTTTATGTATTTAGCTCTGATAAAAATGAAGCTGAAAGCCTTGCAAGGGAATTTAAGGCATCAGGTATTTTTACATCATACGATGAAGTTTTAAGTTCTGATTTAGACATAGTAGATTTAATTGTAAGTCATGATGCTCATCTAGATATGAGCATAAAGGCCATGGATAGAAAAAAGCATGTTATACTTGAAAAGCCTATAGCAAGAAGTGTGGAAGAGGCGAATAAAATAATTGAAAAGGCTAAGGTAAGTAAGGTAAAGTTTATGGTAGCTGAAAACTATTATTTTGATTTATCTATAAGAAAAGCAGTTGAATTAATTAAAGAATTAGGAAAAATTTATACTATAGTTGTTAGGTATACAACATTTAATCAACCAAGAAATTGGAGAAAAGTAAAGGCATCTATGGGTGGGGGGTCACTAATAGATGGCGGAATACATTTAGTTGATGCGCTACTAAATTTCGGGGGAAGCTATGATAAGATTTGTTCATCAAATTATAAATCAATAGTAGATATGGAAGGTGAAGATACGAGTTTTTCTTTGTTTAAATTTAAGAGCGGTGCTAATGGCCTATTGATGTTTAGCTGGGGTATGAACAATTCTCCTATGGTTCCAGCATTTGAGATATATGGAGAAAAGGGAACAATTTATGAAGATCCTTATACTAGAAAAGTAGAGGTTTCTGGAAAAACAAGATATGTAAGGAGATATGGGGATTTAATTTTTAATAATAATAGAGTTGAATTACCAGATGGTGACTCAATAAAGGATGAGCTTAAGGGATTTATTGATTCGATAATTGAAGAAAAAAGCGTACCGATGCCCCCTGAATTGGCTTTAAGGGATTTAAAGGCTGTTTTAGACGTATATGAGTCAGATTGTTTGCAAAAAGAGGGCTGAATCCTTTTTCACTTTAGTAAAAATCCTTTTTATATTCAAATATGCTTAGTTTTTACTGTTAAAGGATGACCTCTCACACCGATGTTGGCTATGCCCAAAAGGGTGGGGAAAAGCGGAGATGTGAGCCCCGTGCCGTTGAGCTCGAAGGAGTCCCATGACCCACCTACTGTTAAGCTTGGCAGGTGGTTGAGGGCTAAGTCTCTACACTTGATCATGAGTAAAAAATGATTGAAATAAAAGTGTAGGTACAAACGGACTCTGAATCTATAATTTTTATAATAAAATTTATTTTTTAATTTATTAATAGATAAAAATAATAGTTTACTGTATAGATAAATACTGTATAAAAAAAGGCAAATGATTTTTATTGGTATTTTAATAAATGATGGAACTAAAGCAAATATAAAAACTCAATCAATAAATTTTGCTTTTAATCCGAGAAATTTTGAAAAGGTTTAATAGTAAGCAAAATAGGAAAATTATAAAAAGAATTAGGGGTGATAAGTTGAGCAGCTTAGGAATAAAGCCGGAAGTAACAAGACCTTGTAGAGCTATATCAATAATGAGCGGTGGTCCTGATTCTGCCTGCTATACATCTTTATGGCTTTCTAGGGGATGTAATGTACATGCTTTAAGTTTTATTTATGGTCAAAAAGGGAAAAAGGAAGTAGAAATAGCTAAAAGCATTGTACAAGAGCTAAAAAAGATTTTTAATAATAAAGAAGACTTTGGAAAAATAATAGAGCATAAAATAATTGATGTTTCATTTATGGGGGAATTATGGAAAAACAATCAACTAACTGATGTAAACTTAAAAGTGGAAGAATCTTATATGCCAAGTGTAGTTGTTCCAATAAGAAATGTAGTTATGTTATCTATAGCAACGGCATATGCATATAGCATATCTGAGTTGTTTAAAGAAAAAACTTATGTTATATATGGGGCTCACTACAACGATATTGCACCTAGGCAAGATACAGGAGAGCCTTTATATCCAGATTGCAGTCCAGAATGCATAGAGTCTTTGCAATCATCTTTTAGAATATGTCATTTCAGGTCAGAAAGAAAAATTGAGATATGGTCTCCTAGTAAGGAAGGTTTAACAAAAGATATGATAATAAAAGACTGCTATAATAAGATTGGAAACCTAATATATGATACATGGAGCTGCTATCTAAGTAATAGATATCATTGCGGTAAATGTGAATCTTGTAAAAACAGGTACAACGCATTTAAAAAGGCTGGAATAAAGGATTGTACCAAATATCAATATCCACCAGAAAATCCTGAATATTTTACAAAGATTGATAATTATTACATAAGTAAGGAATGTATTTAATTTATTTTAACAGTTTTCCTTAATCTTTTCTTCAAAATTAACTTATAATTATACCTTAATAACAAAATAGGTATAATAAACGGTAATATTAATGGAAGATTTTTTAATGAATCAAGAGCTATGTGTTTTAATAAGTTATCATCTGGATTAACCTTATCTTTATGAACTATATAGTAGTTTTCGTATTCTCTTATGTGTATGCAAGTACCATTTATTAACGTCTTTCTCCAATCTATTTTTTCACCATTGTATTCACCAAACGATCTTTTATATCCACTTGCTTTTGGATTCGATATATTACATTTTCTTATTAAAACATGGTAGTAGAAAGGCTTACTAGCTAAATAATGTTCAATATCAGCCCAATCCATTTTGGAGTCAATTATTTCTGAAACCTTTTCCACATTTTATGCCCTCTTAATCAATGGCTTTATTTAATTTGTCATATGCCCATTTATTTATTTTAGTATAGACAGATCTTTACGAAAAATTTTATTACTTAGAAATTTTTTTATTTAAAGTTAGAATAAAGTATTAGAGCTAATATAATTTATTTAGTGTTTACTCGTGGCGTAACTCTTTAGCCAATAAATAACAAAAGGTTATTTATAACAAATTAGGTTTTTAGCATTAAGATGGGTAAAAGAAGGATCTATTTGTTAAAATTCTCATTTTTTATCTTTAAGATTTAGAAAATTTGATTAGGCAAAAGCTTGACAAAACAAATGACAAGCCTCAACCCTTAGGGGCGGGGTTGGCGCTTTATGTACCTGCTAGCTATGAAATGATAAAAATGAAGGCGGTAAATCACAAACCTAGAACCGCTCTAAGGGAACCCTTACTCTTCAGGGCGGAAAAGGTCAGTTACATCTCATTTACACATTAGTTTATTCAATTATATACAATATGAAATAAATTTAATCATGAACAATATAATTGTAACCCTTTTGAACTTAGAAAGGCCTTACCTTTAAGGGAGAGAGTAGAGAAATGAGCTTTAGCAATTGCAATAATAAAATAATAAAAATAATCGAAAGTCTAATTAAAAAGGGTCTTGGAAAAGACTGCATAGAATCGTCACTATACTTTGATTACAAAATATCTATAAGCAAAGAAGAATTTCTAAATTATTATGATGTTGCATTTAATTGCCTTCATGGAATTGATTCTAATGTGAATAACAAATTAAATGGGCTTACTGCTTTGTGCGAAAATGAGGTTGTAAAGGATATAATTTTATTAATATTAAAGGAATTTGACGAAAAGGCGATCAAAGCAAAAATATATGATAAATATTTATTGCATAAGAACAAAAATGGAGAATATGATAGAATTACTATGAGGGATATCAGTAATTACTATGAAATTGCTAAAAAATGTCTCTTTTATAAAAAATATAGGTTTGAAAAAACATAAATATCAATTACGATTTTATACAATTATAAAACCATGCCTTCTATTAGAAAAGATAATTCTATGCATGATGAAAGCTCTTCTTTTAATTGTAAGATATCTTATAGGAGAAAATAATATTTAGATGTTAAAGTTTTAGTTATATAAGTATATTAAAATAGTATTGTTTTTTATTATCTATATCATATTAATTATAAATATTGTCTGTAGTTTACAAAGATATGGACTGCTAGTATTAAAATTAATTATTAACCTGTATTTTACGTAAAAATTAAATTTAAGAGAAGCTTGAATTTCTATTAAATAAAATATAGAAAGATAAAATTGAAATTTTTAGACTTGGCATTAACTATTATTATCGAACTTTTATAATCTCTGAACATATACAATAATGTGGTGGAAGAATGAGCCAAGAAAAGGTTTCAATAAATATCTCAAAGGATTTGTATGAGAAAGCAAAAAAGTATATAGAATCTCAAGGTACATTTAATAGCGTAGAAGAACTTGTTGAATTTATGATTAATGAATTGATAAGCCAATCTCAAGATCAACAAGTTATGAGCAAAGAAGATGAGGAAAAAGTAAAAGATAGACTAAAGAGACTTGGATACCTGTAATAATGATTTTTTGATAAAATCATATAGGATTTTTGAGTTATTTTCAATGCTATTATTAGCTGTATCTAGAGTTAAATCTGCTTTTATGGGCTCTTCATAAGGATCGCTGATTCCAGTAAAATTTTTTATTTCACCTCTCAATGCTTTTTTATATAAACCCTTAGGATCTCTTTTAATGCATTCATTAATATTGCATTTTGTATAGATAAGGTAAAATCTTACCTCTTCTTCTATTAATTTTTTAACTTCATTTCTTACATCTTCATAGGGCGAAACAAAGCTACATATAGTTATAATGCCATTTCTTGCTAGTAACCTAGCTATTGTTGCAACTCTTAAAAGGTGATTTCTTCTCTCTTCCTTTGTATATCCTGCATTTGGATCAATATTTTTTCTAAACCAATCTCCATCTATAACTTCAACCCTGTATCCTTCATTTTTTAGCATTTCTGATATCTTAAAACTAAGAGTAGTTTTCCCGCTTCCAGGCAAACCTGTTAGCCATACGACAAATCCTTTTTTTAAACACTCCATATAATCCCCCCAAATAATATATACAAAACTTAATTAAATATTATTATACTGCTATAATTAAATATAATTAAGGTGAGTGGAGTGAAAAAAAGAATTGGAGAGCCTGAGACCAAATATACGACAGTTTCAATACCAATTACCTTATATGATAGGATTAAAAAAATTATTGGAAATACCGGTTTTACAAGCGTATCTCAATTTGTTACATATATCTTAAGAGAAGTAGTAAGCAATATGGAGCAGGAGAAGATTTCATCTAGTATATCCGATGAAGAAAAAAAGGAGATAATTGAAAGATTAAGGAGATTAGGTTATATTTAGGTGGGAAAATGGTGTCAAAACCTCATGGAGGTAGGCTAATCGATAGAACAAGAATTGGAAAAACATTAGAAAGGCTGACAGAAGAATCTAAATCAATGAATAAAATTGAAATAAACGAGGGGAGGGCTTTTGATGTAGCAAATATAGCTCATGGCATATATTCACCTTTAGAAGGCTTTATGAATAGAAATGATTATGAATCCGTGCTAAATAGCTCTAGGCTAGAAAACGATTTACCCTGGTCAATACCAATAATTTTAGATGTAACCAAGGATGATCTATCAGGGATATCTCAAGGAGATGAAGTAATTTTAGATTACAAAACTGATAAAATAGCAATATTGAGAATTGAGGAAATATACAAATGGGATAAAAAGGAGTATGCATTTAAGATTTATAACACAACATCCATTGATCACCCTGGAGTTGAGAAAATCCTAAAGAGAAATGATTATCTTATTTCTGGGCCGATAACTTTATTAAAGGATCCTTTTGAAGTTTTTGAAAGTGTTAGGTTATGGCCAAAGGATACTAGAGTTTTGTTTGATCATTTAAATTGGAAAACTATAGCTGCATTTCAAACTAGAAATGCTCCCCACAATGGGCATGAGTATGTTATCAAAGCAGCTTTAACTTTTGTAGATGGCTTGTTTATAAATCCATTACTTGGTTGGAAAAAAAGAGGGGATTTCAAAGATGAGGTTATTGTTAATGCATACAAGGCTTTATTAGATAATTACTTCCCTAAGGAAAGTTACGTATTTAGTATTTTGAGAATGGAGATGAATTACGCTGGTCCCAAGGAAGCAATACATCATGCAATAGTTAGAAAAAACTTTGGTGCAACGCATATAATTGTTGGTAGAGATCATGCAGGAGTTGGGAATTATTATGGGCCATATGATTCTTGGAAAATATTCGATGATTTTCCTGATTTAGGAATAACGCCCCTTTTTATTAGGGAGGCATTTTATTGCAAAAAGTGCGGTACTATGACAAATGAAAAAATATGTCCTCACGACGAAAGCGATAGGATAAGGATTAGCGGAACTCAAATTAGAAATATGATTATTAAAGGGGAAAGACCACCTGATTATATTATGAGGCCTGAAGTTGTAAATGTTATATTGTCATTTCAAAATCCATTTTATTAGCAACTCCATTTATAGCTTTTTGCTAGCACGCAATAAATTACTAAACCGATTAAAATTGATATAAAAGTATATTCCCCAAATATTATGTATCTGTTTACAACAAAATTTAAATAGATAACATTTATTGAACTTGTTTTAATAGAATTCCCAAAGATTTTATTAAATGATATATTAATTTTTGTTGTGTTTAAACTATTAACCTTAAATGAAGTATTTGTTGTATACATAAATCCTTTAGATACTATTGGTATTGATGTAACTATATATGCAATTGAAGGTTTATATCCTATGTTCCCATTGATGGTTCCATTAATATATAAACCTACCTGATAATTTTGATTGCTTATGTTCATGCTACCTGTAAGCCAAATGCCTTTGTTATAAGAGCCCTCATTATATAGTGTGAAAGGATAGGACATGCCAATTAATGCTGTGTATAAATATTTATTTTGGGTGACGGTAATTAAATAAGCAAATGTTACATAAGGTCTATATAAAAGAGAATAACCATTTAGTTTATCGGCTCCAACTTCAATGAAACCTTGATAGTTATTTAGGCCAATAGTATATGAGTAGTTACCAAATAATGGTGAGACAAGGCCATATGTTGATCCATTTATATTTATTGATCCTATAATGTAAATTTTTCCATTATAAATATACATGTTATATATGCTTGTTGAATTTGGATACTCGATAAAATAGCTCTTGTTTTCATCATATACAATAATGTAATTGTTGTTAAATGTTAAAAATTCTGTGTTATTAAATAGGTGTATTTCTGAAGGGGTTCCAAAATAAATGCTATCCATATAAATTGGTATAGTGTTAGAGGAAGTGTTATTGAAATTAATAAAACCTATGTATGGATATAGAGGGTTTATTCCAGAAAAAATAATTTCATTATTTAAGCAATAAATACTAGTTGGGGGGTTTTCAAGCTTTAGTTCATAAATTGAATATGTACCATTATCATATAAGATGGTTAATGAAGGATTATTTTTATAATACCCAGATATACCAATATAATCATTTTTATAGGAGCAAGCATAGTTGCTTTCCAAACCATTTATCTGATATTCATTCCCATTTTCTAATACTATCGTTTCTGTAGAATTACTTAATATGCTGATAGATTTTTCAGGTATGTAGTAAATTAGATTCATATCTGATTTTATTAATACACCTTGATCTGTTTTATTACTAATCCCATACAAAGAAAAGAATAAAGAAGCTAAAATAAGTATAGAAAAAATTATGGCTATTGCTAATTTTTTATTATAAAGCATTAAATTCACCTAGAAAAAATTAAAAATGTCTTTTAATTAATATAATTACAACAGCCAAAACTATTATAACTGCAATAGTACCACCTATTTCTGCTTGTTTAATATTACTTGATGAGTTGTTGTTTACTGTAACAGTTACCTTGCTTAAGTTTCCAATAGTTGTTTGGTTTGGCTTAACAGTTACCCCTTTACCAATTAACTTTACCTCTACATTATTTAATGAAAGTACCTTGTTTGATGCTTCAATAAATCCATTTTGTTGCAATATTGTTGAAACATTTCCTATTAAATAATCAACACTTGCCAAGCTCCTTATAGGATTATTTAAATAAGATATTTTTGGCGTCTCTAAGCTATAATTATTATAATTATCTTTACAAGAAACATTTAAGCTTAAAGAACTTGGAACAACTATTTCATAGTTTTTATTAACATAGTTAGCTATTTCTAGAGAAGCATTTATAGCTTTTTTAACTATAGATAGGTTAAATTGATTGATCTGTGTTATATTTGATAGTAGCTTTGACAGGTTAAATTTGTATGGCATTGATGTAGATGTTATGTTAACATTCGTGTTTACATATAAATTGTAATTTAATAAGTTGTTTTCAACTGTTAAATAAGAGCTTATTTCTGTATAGCTTGGCTTTAAGAAACTATTAATTAAGCTATTTATTAGCATCGAAACATTGCTTGCTTTGCTTTCTGTTGCCTCTGTGGAATTAAATGTTGCATCAAATGTTATGTTTAATGTATTGCTTCCAATATTAATTTTATAATAGGTTATGTTTAAACCTGTTATATTTAAGTTGTTGATTAAAGATGAGACACCAAATCCTGATAGTTCTTGTGTTATGCTTTCAAAGTTACCATAGTTTTTAAAGCTGTTAAATATAGATCCTTCATTATTGTAATTCGATAACATCTTACTAAAAACTTCATTGTTTGAAAGGCTATTTGATAAGTTGAGAGAACCCTCCCATGAAGCATTTATTGATAGGTTAATATAGTAGAGTTTGTTGATTGGATTAGCTAAAATCTTCAAGTACCCTTTTGAACTGCTATTAAAAGGTATAGACTCGTAAATTGATGAATAATTTGATATACCTTGCCCTCCATTAGAGTTGTGATAGAATTCAAATTTACTTACTTTAAATCCTTTATTCTCTACATATTTTGTTACGTTTATTGTCAATTCCTTTGAACCGCTTAAAAATAACAGATTTAGGCCTAGTGTTCCATTTCCATTATAATTATTAACATAGTTAGATCCATTAAATAAGAATGATATAGAATTTGGATAAACGATGATATAATTATTATTTTCTATGTTAGTAATATTGTCAAAGTTATAGGCTGATGAAATCAATGGTATTGAAAGGCTCAAAGCTATCAATGATATAATAGCTACAGATAATAGATATTTTCCAAACATATCCTCACCCTTTATATTTATTAAAATTAGGGGTGTTTATATTTTTCTCTAAATATTTATATTTCATTTTTAAATTCCCATCTTCTACAATATTTAAAGGGGGAGGAAAATGAGTTACTTACAGGGATTTGAAATAAAAAGATATGATATGTTTATGGATTTTGATGGAACAAAATACAGAGGAGTGGAAAAAATTGAATTAAGCGCAGACAGTCAGGTAGTTTTAGATGCTGTTGGATTAAAAATTGATTATGTTAAAGCGAATGGAAATGATATAGAATTTAAAAAAACTGAAAATGAGATTATAATAAAGACTGGGTCATTTAATGGAGTATTAGAAATAGGATTTGAAGGAGAAGCCATAGAAAGGCTTGTTGGTATATATAAAGCAAAGTATGATAATGATTATGTAATATCAACACAGTTCGAATCTGTTCATGCAAGAAAGATGTTTCCATGTGTTGATAAACCAAGTTATAAGGCAAATTTTAAAATTAAAGTTAGAATTCCAAAGGATTTTCATGTAATATCTAACATGCCCATAGAAAGAATAGATGTAGAAGGTAATAACAAAAAAATAGTTACATTTTATGAAACGCCAAAGATGTCTACATATTTATTATATTTGGGTATAGGAAAGTGGGAGGAATTAAGCAAAGGAAAAATTATTGTAGCTACAGTTTCAGGAAAGTCGATTAATGGAGAATTTGCAGCATGGGTTGCTGAAAAATCAATAGAATTTTATGAAAGATATTTTGAATTTCCATACATGTTACCTAAAATGCACTTAATAGCTGTACCAGAATTTGCTTTTGGCGCTATGGAAAATTGGGGGGCAATAACATTTAGGGAATCTGCATTGCTTGCTCCAAAGGATTCAGATCTCGGCCAATTAAAGAGGGTAGGAGAAGTAGTTGCTCATGAAATAGCCCATCAATGGTTTGGAGATCTTGTAACAATGAAGTGGTGGGACGATCTTTGGTTGAATGAAAGCTTTGCTACATTTATGAGTTATAAAGCTGTTGATTCTTTTATGCCTTCATGGAAATTATGGGATGATTTCCTAATGGGGGAAACAAGCGGAGCTATGGTTAGAGACTCTTTGTCTACAACACACCCAATACATGTTGAAGTTAATAGTCCAGATGAGATAGAAGGAATATTTGATGATATAAGCTATGGGAAAGGAGCTAGCATTTTAAGGATGATTGAATTCTTCTTGGGAGAATCTTTTAGAAAAGGATTAAACAATTATTTAAACCATTTTAAATATGTTAATGCAAAGGCAAATGATTTATGGGATGCATTGCAAACAACTACTTCTTATCAAGTAAGATCAATAATGGATAGTTGGATAATGCAACCTGGTTATCCATATGTAAAAGTAAGTGTAGAGGGTGATAAAATAATTTTAGAGCAGAACAGGTTTACTTTAAGCAAGAAACTAGATAATTTAACATATATGATACCAATAGCTATGAATATAAATGGAGTTAGGCATGATATCGTTATGAATGAAAAGTCTATTAGTATAAATACAAGCAAATTAAAATCAATAAAAGTTAATTTGGATAGAACAGGATTTTATAGGGTTTACTATAAATTAGATAAGGGTTTAATAGAGGATATGAACTCTAAAGAAAAATGGGGATTAATCAATGATTATTATAATTTCTTGTTATCAGGCTTGAGCAACAAAAATGAATATCTAGAAATAATCAATATGTATTTAAAAGAAACTGCCTATTTACCTGCTAACGAGATATCTTCCCAATTATTTATGCTGAGCCTGATAAACAAAAAATTATTTGGAGATTTAGCTACAAGCTATCACAGAGATCAATTCGCATTACAAAATAATAAAGATGATCCCAACTCAAAATATTTAAGAGGCATAATAGCAAGAAGGCTTTCAATTTTAGATAAGAAATTTGCCCAAGAGCTATCTGCTATGTTTAATAAGGAAATTGAGCCAGAAATGAGAGAAGCAGTCTATACTGCCTATGCTATTACCACAAATGATTTTGAAACACTAAGCAAGAAATATTTAACTGAAAAGCTTGATTCCGAGAGGTTGAAGTTCTTGAGATCTATGATGTTTATGTCTGATCCATCAATTGTTAGAAAAGCACTAGAATGGGGAGAAAGTAATGTAAAGTCGCAAGATTTGATAATTTTGTTGTTAGCTGCATCAAATGAAAATGCAAGAGATGTCTTATGGAACTGGTTTAAATCAAAAGGCTTTAATTTGCTAAATAAGGCTTTTGAGGGAACAGCTATTTTTGGCAGGAATTTAATGGGCGTAATACCAATAATTGGAATTAATAAAGAAAAAGAAGTAGAAGAATTCTTTGCTAATAGTCCTTTGGCAAGCGATCCCGGAGTTAAATCTGGTCTAGAGCTATTAAGCGTTTATTCTAAAATCTCTAGAATTTAAAATTTTTATGTTATAAATAACAAAGATTAAATTCTTTATTTTCACATAATAGAAAAGAGGGGGGAATAATTTTGAATGAAAGGTTAAAAATTGAAGATTTATCTAAAATCTCTCTTTTATCTGATCCCAAGATTTCCCATAACGGTTTAAAGGTATTGTTTGTATTATCAAAATACGATCTAAGTAAAAATATTTTAAAAAGCAATATTTGGATATATGAAAACAATTTCTTTTACCCTTTAACTAAAGGTATTAAAGACATTTGCCCATCATGGTCTAGCGATGATGAAATTGTTTCATTTGTTAGGATTAGAAATAAATCATCTTCATTAAATGTTTTGAAGCTTGGTGGTGAAGAGTTTGAACTATCTAAATCTAATCAAGGAATAATAAACATAAAGTGGTCAAAAGACAATAGAAAAATTGCTTATTTATCTAGGTCAATAAGCAATGATTGGATAGAATATAATAAAAGGGAGGCGTTAGTAATAGACAATATCCCACCATATTTTAATGGAGAAGGTTATATATTTGATAGACCTTATAATTTATTTGTAGTTTCTTATCCAGATGGTGAAGTATCTCAATTAACTTACAGCAAATATGGAGTATCATCGTTTGATTTTTCTTCAGATGGAAATAGAATAGCTTATGTAAATTCTTATAATGAATTAAAGCCCTATTTGAATGAGATAAGAATAGTAAATTTAAAGACAAGCGAAGATATAAGTGTACTAAAGGATTATTCTATATCTAAAATAATATGGAGTCCAAGGGATGAAAAAATCGCATTTTTAGGGAACAAGATGGAAAGGGGATATGCCACACATACAAAGCTCTATTTTATGGATTTAAAAAATAATGAAATTAAACAGATCTGGCCCGGTATAAATAGAAATATAGAAAATTCAATTAATAGTGATGTAAGAGGTCCTTCTTGTAACGAAAATTTCTATTGGACCTTGAATGGATATGTTTACTTTTTGCTGAGCGATCAGGGAAACGTGCATTTATATGCTGCAAATGAGAAGAGTAACTTAAAAGGGATATTGAAGCCAGATGAATATACAATAGATGAGTTTTCTATATCGAACAGCGGTTTAATATTTAGTTATGCAAAGATGTCTGATAATGAGCCAAAAGAAATATTTTATTTTGATGGTATATCTGAAAAGAAGATAACAAACTTTAATGATAATTTTTTATATGAGAAGAAGTTGAATAAAGCTAAGCATTTCAAAGCAAGGTCTGAGGATGGTTCTGAATTAGATTATTGGGTATTAATGCCAAAAGAAGTTAAGGAAAAGAATCCTTGGATATTATATATACATGGAGGGCCAAAGACATTTTATGGATATTCATTTAATTTTGTTTTTCACTATTTAGCATCTCAAGGATATGCTATTATTTATGGAAATCCTCATGGTAGTGATTCTTATAGTGAAGAATTTGCAGACATAAGGGGCAAATATGGCACAATAGATTTTTCTGATTTAATGCGTATTACCGATGATGCGTTGAAAGAAAATAAAAATCTGGATCCAGATAAAGGAGTTGTTGCTGGAGGTAGCTATGGAGGATTCATGACTAATTGGATTGTTACTAAAACAAATAGATTTAAGGCTGCAATAACAGAAAGAAGCTGCAGTAATTGGTTTAGTTTTTATGGATCAAGCGATATAGGATGGTATTTTACAGCAGATCAATTAGGAGTAAAGAATCCATGGGAAGATTTTGATAAATTTAAGGAAAAGAGTCCTCTATTTTATTCAGATAAAGTAACAACTCCTCTTCTTATCATGCATGCGCTAGATGATTATAGATGTCCATATGAGCAGGCATTGCAGTTTTTCACTTCTCTAAAGAATTTAGGTATTGAGACTAAGCTAGCCCTATTTCCAGGAGAAAATCATGATTTAACAAGAACAGGTAAACCAAAGACTAGGTTAAAGTATTTGGAGATAATGACTGATTGGATTAAAAAACACATTGGGTGAAAAGATGATAAGCGAAGAGGATTTAAAAAAAGCCAAGCTTTATTGTAAGGATGAAATAAATACATATGTATTATATAAGACATTATCAGAAACCTCTAAAGATAACCAGATAAAAGATCATTTAGAGAAGCTGGCAAATCAAGAAAAAGAGCATTACGAATTTTGGAAAAGTATAGTTAAACAAGAGTGTAAGCCAGATATAAAACCTGGCTTTTTCTTTAAAATTTTATATAGATTATTTGGTCCTGTATTTACCTTGCAGGTGCTAGAAAACAACGAATCAGCAACCATAGAGGAATATAAGAATTTTTTAGATAAGCTGGATAATGAAGAAAAGAAGAAAATATTAAAAAAGATAATAGAGGATGAAGAAAATCATGAAAGACAAATAATTTGTGATATAAAAGATATAAGAGTTAAGTATTTAAGTTATGTTGCTTTAGGTCTTGCAGATGCAATAGTTGAGGTATCAGGTGTTCATGCAGGTTTCTTAGGAGCAACGGACAAGACAATAATAGCTGGTATTGCTGGACTTGTTGTTGGATTTTCTGCTGCACTCTCAATGGCAGGAGCTGCATACCTGCAGGCTAAACAGGAAAAAACTGTAAGGGCTTCTACAGGAGCGACTGTGACAGGATTTAGCTATTTGTTGACAGTTTTGATATTGGCATTGCCTTATTTGCTGCTAAGAAATATAATAGAGGCATTTGTCATTTCATTATTTTTGGCAACTATTATGATTAGTGGATTTACTTATTATAGCTCAATAATTCATGCTCAAAGGTTTTCAAAGGAAATAATAGAAAGTCTGTTGATGCTATTCTTAACTGCAATAGCCGGCTTCTTCTTCGGGGACTTGATAGGAAAAGTGTTTGGAATACGGGCTTTAATAGGTTAACCCTAAAAATAAATTTATTTTTAAGTAAAAAGTAAAATAAAAATTTAATAATTTTTATGATAAATTTGATTTTATCTTTATTAAACCTAATCATTTTATTAACTTTGTATTTTAAATAATAAAATGGTGGGGAGCTTGGAAATTAATTCAAAGAAAAATGTTGTCATTAAGATAGAAATTCCGGAGGAGGACTATAAGATATTATCAAAGATTGCTAAATCAAAGGGGTATTCTTTGCCAAACGATTATATCAGAGAAATAATTATTTTATCTGCAGAAAAAGGTAACTTAGAAGAAAATCAGATAAATAAGGAATTAATAGATAATATAACAAAAAGAATTGAAAGAGTTGTACAGGATCTTTTAAATCCTTTTACTCAAAAAATAGATGAGCTTTCGTCCAGAATTGCCGATCTAGAAGAAAGAATTGAAGGTAAAGAAGAAAAAGAAGGGGTTCAGGAAGAAAAAGAGGTAAAGCAACAGAAAAAGAAGACGGCTATGGATGTATTAAAAGACCAAGGTGTAATATTTTCAGATTCAGTTCAATGGTTAAGAAATCCAGATGCATACTTTAAAAAACTTGAAAGCAGCGGTGCTATTGTATTAACTTTAGATAATGAAAAAATAGCTTTAGATAAAGATTATTGGAATAGGTTTAAGGAAAAGCTTGAAACTATAGGAGTTAAGGATTCTAGAGAGGTAGAAGATATTTTGGGATCTAGCTTTGGAGAAAATGGAGCAAAGCTTTTTAGCATTTTATCAAGAAAAGGAATGGTTTACTATGATGAAGACTCTAGATATTGGATATTGAAAGAAAAATAATATTTTAATATAAAAGTCTAAAATCTTCTGCTTATAAGATTCCTAATAGGATAAAGTTTGAAAATAAAAGAATTAATGAGGTTTATGGCGGATCTAACTTTAAGAACAGGCTATCCGGTTCCAGTTCCATATGATTTTTCTTATCGATGGGCAAAGGATTATAATTTTAATAAAAAGGGTGAAACAGTTTTATATACTGGCGCATTATATCAGTTGGTTCCATATATAAGATCATTGTCTTTCTATTTAAAGGCTATTGAAAAAAGCGATGAGGGGGGTTATATGGCTTTAAGCATTGCAAAGAACCTAGTGAAAACTGATTTTATATTTAAAATTTTACCTAAGCCTGATGAAAAATTAATAAATTGGTCAAGTAATGTTTTAAAATCAATTGCGAGTATTTTGATGAAAAATAAGATTAGCTTTTCTTATCTATATGAAAATGATATTTACAGTGGTGCATTGCTATATGATATGGGAATTCAAAATGAGTTTATAGAGCACGCAAGAAAAGTTTATTCGATCATAAAAGAAAGTAATGCAAGGAAGGTTGTAACTGTGGACCCGCATACAACAAATTTGCTTAAAAATATTTATCCAAGGTATATTGATAATTTTTCTCTAGATGTTGTAAGTTATTTAGAGTTAATTGATGATAGCTCTATAGAAAATAAAAATTATAACAAAGGTGTTATAACTGTTCATGATTCTTGCATATATGCAAGGAATCTATCAATAGTAGAAAAACCAAGAAGGCTATTAGAGAAGGCTGGATATCAAATTAATGAGGTTAGAAGAAATAAAAAATTTACCTTTTGTTGCGGAGGGCCTATAGAGTCGATAGCGCCATCTTTATCTGATGCAATAGCAAGGGATAGAGTAATTGAATTAGTAGAAAAATCAAGAAAAATAGTAACTATGTGTCCTATATGTTATATAAATTTATATAACCAAGCTAGTGATAATAATGCAGAAGTTATTGATATATCCAACTTATTAGTTGGTGATTAAAATGGATTATCTGGAAAAAGTTATAGTTGATATTACTGAAGTATTAGATAACAAAGAATTTCAGAAGGCATTATCGTCAAGCATACCAAATGCTGAGAGCAGGGTAATAGATTTTTTGAGTTCTCACAGTGACATAGTTTCATTAAGTAGAGAAGTGGAGAAAGTAAAGAAGGAGGTAGTATCTAATCTGGATTATTACATAGAAAAAGCTATGAATTCTTTAAAGTCTATAAATGGAATACCGCATTATGCGGAAGATAAAGATGAAGCCATTTCCATAATAGATAAAATTATAGGAAATAAAAATAAAATAATATTATCAAAAAGTATGGTTGCGGAAGAGATAGGTTTGAGGAATCATCTTGAATCTTTAAATAAAGAAGTGTGGGAGACTGATATAGGACAGTTGTTAATACAATTGGAAAATGGAAAGCCTATGCATGCCACTGCTCCCGCTATACACATGACTGTTGAGGAAGTAATGGATTTACTTAAAAATAAGCTACATATAGAATTAAATGGTAATGAGACGCCACAACAAATTGTGGCAAAAATAAGACCTTTTCTAAGAGAGAAATTTGTAAATGCAGAGATAGGAATTAGCGGTGCAAATGCTATATCTGCTGATACAGGATCCATTTTCCTAATAGAAAATGAGGGTAATATTAGATTGGTTACAACCTTTCCTCCAATTCATATAGTAATAGCTGGCGTTGAAAAGATTGTACCCACAATTTTAGATGCATTTAAGTTAATAATTGTTCAATCATCATTTGCAGGCTTATATCCTCCAACATATGTTAGCGTGGTATCCGGTCCAAGTTCAACAGGAGATATAGGCCATAGAAGGGTTTATGGAGCGCATGGTCCTATAGAGATGCATTTAATATTGTTGGATAATGGAAGAAAAAGTGCCAGTAAAAATGAATTCTTAAAAGAGCAATTGAGATGCATTAGATGCGGTTATTGCCAGTTTGTTTGCCCAGTATGGGATCAAGTAGCAAACACTTGGGGAGGAAGTGTTTATGGAGGACCTATGGGTGTTGTTTGGACAGCTATAACTGAAGGGATTGAAAAGGGCGCGGAGTTATCACAGCTTTGTTTGGGTTGCATGAGGTGTGATGTTGCATGCCCTGTAGAGATACCAATATCAAACATATTACATTATTTAAAAGTTGTTTATAACAATAAATAATTCTTTTATCTTAATCTGTTGGATCAATTTTTACAATGTTTTGTAAAATCATACCATTAAGTTAATTTTTACTTGCAATTTTAAATGAAAAATGTTATTCAGCTAACAAATAATCTTAATCCCTTCTAAGAAATTAGGTCAGCTTTATAGGCTTTAAAAATAATATAAGAAACAAAGGGGTCAGTTGCCTGCGCGAAATAGCCCCGCGTCACGGAGTCATGTGTACGCAGGAGACCCCTTTTTATGGTGGAAAAATGTATATCATATTAGTTGGAACAGCAGGAGCAGGAAAGAGTACATTAGCATCCGAATTAAGCACAGTTATGGAGGATTCTGATGCAAATATAGCTTTAGTAAACTTTGATCCTGCAGCAGATAAGCTACCTTATGACCCAGATGTAGATGTTAGGAATTATGTTAAAATAGAAGATTTTTTAGATAAAGGTTTAGGACCTAATGGATCTCTAATTAGTGCTGTAGATTCTTTAATAAACTATGCTGATAAGATAAGAAATGAAATTGATAAGCTTAAACCTGATTTTACTATAATTGATACCCCAGGCCAGCTTGAGTTATTTGCATATAGAATTGGTGGGCCTTTAGTATTAAACTCTATTATATATAACGAAAAATCTGTTGTTGTATTTTTAATGGATTCAATATTTTTTGATAATCCAGCAAACATAGTTTCAATTTTAACTCTAGCAAGCTCCGTTAATACAAGATTTAAAAAGCCTCAAATTAATATAATTAGCAAATCAGATTTACTTATTAAGGAGGTTATTAGCGAAGTGATACCAAGACTTCACGAAGAAGGTTATTTAGAGTCTTTGTTAATGGAATCGAAAGATATTGATGGAATGACCCTAGATTTATCTCTTAGCCTTGCAAAGGCTTTGTATTTATCCGGCTATTTTGGTGATATAATACCAGTTAACATTTTTGATGAATTGAGTTTGAAGGAATTATATGGAAAAATCCAAGATATATTAACAGAAGGCGAAGACTATAAAATTTATAATAAAGAATAAAGTCAAATGATAAAGCAAGATTATTTTATTAAATTAAAAATTGTAATTATTGAAAAAATTCTTTCAGCTAAGGTATGGAGAAAATTTCTTTAAAAATAGATATAAAGAGAAGAATATAATAAATTGCTTAAAATACTAGGCCATTATTTAGAAAATAAGATAATATATTTTCCTTTTGTATAATTAGAGAGATAGAGAAATTAAAACAATCTATTATCGCATTTTATATATTGAAATGATATAAAATAAAGAAAATTAATGGATAATATAAAATCATGATTCATTAAGAAATATAAACACAAAAGAAATATGTAAAATTTAAATACTTTAGTTTTTAGAAAATTGTGGGAAATTGAATTGGTAGATAGAAAGTTAGCAGTTTTAGGGGCTGGAGTTATTGGTTCATCTATAATAAGATCTTTGATGGGATCTGGAAAGGAATGGAAAATAATTGCAACAGTCAAGAGTGATGAATCTTTAAATAAAGTAAAAAGCCTAGGAATAGAAGTATCGAAAGATAATGTGTATGCAGTTAAAAGCTCTGATATAGTTCTTTTATCTATTAAACCTTCTCAATTAATTAATTTGGCTGATGAAATTTCTCCTTATGTAAATGATAAATTAATAATATCTGTTGTAGCGGCTGCTCCTATTAGATGGCTGTCAAGAAAATTCATAGGAGCTAAGATTGTTAGGGCAATGCCAAATATAAATTCTGAAACATCATCAAGCTTTACAGCGATTTCAACCAATGTTAATATTGATAGCCAATTAAAGAAACTAGTTGAAGAGATTTTTTCTACTATAGGCACCTATGAATGGGTTGATGAAAAATATATGAATGCATTAACTGCATTAAGTGGAAGCGCACCGGCATTTTTGGCGGAGATAATAGATGCATTAGCATTAGGAGGTATTGCAACAGGACTACCCAGAGAGCTAGCATATAAGGCAGTTTTATATACGATGCAAGGGACTGCAAAAACTTTATTAGAAAAAGGATGGTCGCCTCATTATATAAGAGATTTGGTCATAACTCCTGCAGGAACAACCATAAAAGGAATTATGGTATTACAAGGAAATGGATTAAAGAAATCTATTATGGAGGCAGTTTTAGAAGCTCAGAATAGAGCTGATGAAATAGAAGGATCTATTTTTTCATGAAAGAGATATCTTAACTCTCCTTTTTCTTTAATTTGATAACGAGTAGAGGCCTACCTCATATCGTGAAGAATACCCTTGATGGCCGGTTTTTTATATTAAACAAACCTTAAAAGCTTTACTTGCTTAAATGGTGAGGTTTGTTCTTACTTTATCATTGAGTTAGAAGAGTTGAGTTGTCTTTGATTTTATTTCAGAAATCATTGATTTTATAACACTTTCTTTCCCTGAAAACTCGTTTGGAGGGAAATAATGCACCTCTATTAATTTATTTCCTAAGGATGCAGCTTGTGCGGCTAGCTTTTTATCTCCAGTAAAGAATATAACGAATTTATTTTCATTAGCAATCCTTTCGACTACCTTTAAAACATCATAATCATCGTTTGCAGGTTCTTTATAAAGCCTATCACTAACTTTAATGGTAAATTGCAATCCTTTTCCAACAATATCGTGAACCTCTACAAAATTTGTTTCCCTGTTTAAAATTTCAGAAAAGCCCTTAAACATTTGATCCAAAACAATAGCTATTTTACCTGTATTAATCTGTTTTTCTTTATTATCGATCTTTTCCCTGTTTGTTCCTATTAAAAGGTTTCCATTTGCTATAACTTCTCCATCAATAATTATGAAACTTATTTCTTTTTTATCCTTATTATCTTCAATAACATCATCTATGTTGTTTGTTTCATATATTTCTATATTATTATTATTGCAAACTATAATTTTTTTGCTCATATCTAGCTCCCTAGATTAAAAATTCTCCTGTACTCTTAAATTTAACTTAATTTAAATCATCCTATATCCAAGGATTATAAATTCGCTCAAGAAACATAAGAAAGGAATAGATTTTTATCTATTTTATATAACCTAGATATATGGAGAATTAATGGGGTGCTAAGTTTGGCAACTGAGAGCATAACAAAAATTACTTTGTTAGAAGTACTGCAGGATATGGCTCAAGATCTGCAAAACATTTCCGCATTGCTTCTTTCAAGGATTCAAGAAAACAAGAATAATGATTATTTAGAGAAAACATATAGACAAGAACTAATGTCAACAAAGGATAGGATAGCAAGAAATAAAGATAGGATATTTGATTATTTGGCAAGTGGTAGGCTTGAATTGGTTTCATATAAGGAATTTTATATAAATTCATCCTTACAGCTTGAGTGTGCTATGAGCAAACTTGAAGCAGGTATATATAGGCTTATCTTATCATATAGTCTACAAAAAGATATTGAAAAAGATGTGGAAAAAGCAATAACATCTTTATTGGGGGAGACTTACAATTCATCAATGTATTTAGTTGATCTTCTTAGATCCATATCAATGGGAGGTAAAGGCAATTCAGAAAAAAGGAAGATATTGGAGGATAAATTTAATAAAATTAGCGATTCTGAAGGTAAGGCTGATATAATATATAGAACTGGTTTAGCAAAGGTTCTAGAATTGTATAAAAATGAGCCTTCAAAGCTTATATCATTTAAAGAAAGTATAGAATATATAGAAGATAGCATTGATTGCTTATACAACTCATCTGTCTACGTTAAGTTAATAGGATTAAGCGGGCTGTCTTGAATGGCTATTAAGGCAGAATATGAAAATAGTATGATTTTAGTTAGAGATATAGAAAATGCAAGGTATTTGTATTCATTGGGTTATTATGGAAAACCGTTAAACATTGAAAAGGTAAAGGATATAAATGAGATAGATTCCCCTCTTATCTTAAATCAATATGAGGCTCTTTATTTATTTGAAAAAGGAATAATAGAAATATATTATGATAAAAAAATTGATAAAGTTGAAGAAATTATAAATCTATTTAAATTTAATGATAGAAATAAAAGGATTTATAGTGTTTACAAAGACTTAAGAGATAAAGGTTTAATAGTAAGGTCTGGTTTAAAATATGGTGCAGAATTTGTTGCATATAGGCAAGGACCAGGGATAGATCACGCACCATTTATAATACATTTCCATGATCTTTATGAACCATTTGATCCTATAGAGTTGGTAAGAGCAGGAAGATTAAGTCATAGTGTTAAAAAGGCCTTTATATTATCTACTTTAAGACAAAATGATGCGCCTTTATACATAATATTTAAATGGTTTAAACCATAATATATAAGGAGGGTAAACAGAGAAAACCAAAAATATAAGAGGTGTATGTTTTGGTTTCAAATACATCAGGCCCATCAAAGCAGGGCCGTGAATTTAAAAGCAACGAAACAAACTATCAACAAAGCAAAGAAATAAAGCCAAGACCTATTGGAGATAAGTGTAATCCTCTTTGTCCATTCTTTAGATGCGGCCAAAAGGCTTTAAGAATATCTACAGATCATTATAGAGGTAGGCCTATAAAGGTAGCTATGTGTGCATGGATTGGAGATAAATGTATTGGAGCTTCCTGCAGATATGCATATTGTGAAAAGAAAGCCATGTTACCAGATGGTAGATGTGCTTTTGCAGTTGAAAATCAACCAAAGAAGATGAAGTCATTCGAAGAAGAGCTTAATGAGGAAAATGATTTAGATATGCCTTCTAATCTAAAGGATATTCAGAAAAAGAAAATTTAATCCAAACTCCATCTTTTATAAAGCCTATTTGGTATGTTTAACGAATCAAGGATTTTTCCTACCATAAAGTCTATTAGGTCATCAATCGTTTTTGGTTCTGAATAAAATCCTGGGGCTAGAGGCATTATTATAGCACCATATTTTGATAGCTTTAACAAGTTACTGATTTCAGCTGTTCCTATAGGAGCTTCTCTAAATGCTATAACCAACGGTCTTTTCATCCTTAAAAATGATAAGCCTGCTCTTGAAATCAAATTCAATGGAATTCCATTAGCTATTATGCCAATTGTTTTCATGCTTGCTGGGCAAATTACCATGCAATCTGGCAAAGAGCTCGAGCTTGCTAGAGGTGAATCATAGTTATCTTCGCTGTAAGTATCTCCATATTTTTTCAATTTATTTAGAAATTCTTCCTCGCTAAACTTTTCTTCAATCTGAGCTACTTTTATTGCGCTCTTTGAATAAATTATTCCTTTAATTTTTACATCAGTTTGTTTTATTGCATCTAAAATTCTTATGCTGTATCTTATACCGCTAGCCCCTGTTATAGCTATCGCTATGCTTTCGCAACCCATTATTTTTCCCTATTTCTAAGAGAAAACTTTGCTTATTTATTTTCTCGCTAAAATATATTTAAATACCTACGAACACCTAAAGGTGGGTGTAAATATGAGCAAGTACGAAGGTTTAAGTTATTCCAATATAGGTATAAGGGTAAGACTTGGAAGAATACTTAAAGATGGGAGAGCAGTTATATTTGCATTTGATCATGGTTTAGAGCATGGTCCATCTGATTTTCCAGATGATAGATTGCTAGCAAAAACAATTTTAGATAAGGTTGTAAATTCTGGAGTAGATGCAATAATGTTGTTACCTGGCATGGCTAGATTAACCCATGAAATATGGGCAAATAAAGTCAATTTAGTAGTTAAATTAACAGGTAAAAGTAACATAAGACCCCCTCAAAGCCATTATCTACAAACAAGGCTAGGATCAGTAGAAGATGCTATATCGATGGGAGCAGAAGCTGTTGCTGCTACAGTTTATTGGGGTAGCGATTATGAGAATGACATGATACAGGAATGGTATCTAATAAAGGATGCAGCAGATGCATATGGCATGCCAGTTTTACAACTTGCATATCCAAGAGGATCTACAATTAAAAATAGATATGATCCAGAAATAGTTATGTATGGTGCTAGGGCAGCAGCTGAAACAGGTGCAGATCTGATAAAAACCTATTATACAGGTAGTAAAGAGACTTTTGCAAAGGTTGTAGAGATAGCACAGGGATTGCCTGTAGTTATGAGTGGAGGGGCTGTAAGAGATAAACCGATAGAATTCCTACAAGATGTTTATAATGTCATTCAAGCTGGAGGTAGTGGAGTAGCTGTTGGTAGAAATGTGTTTAGAAGCAATAATATTTCAGGCATGGTAAGAGCAATAATGAAGGTAGTTCATGATAATTTAACGCCAGAAGAAGCAATAAAGGAGTTAGAAAAATAACATTTATTAAAAATTTGAAAACTAAACATATAAGCGTTTATTATTGCAAATACAAAAAGAAATAAATAGAATAAAGAAATGGTGTAAATAATGGTAAACTTAAAAAATATAGATGTTGTAGCAGTAGGTCATGCACTAATGGATTTAAGATTTATTGTTGAGAGATTTGCAAGTCCTGACGAAGAAGCTGATATAATGGAGCAATCAACAGGCCCTGGTGGATCAGCAGTTAATGCTGCTTTAAATGTATCAAAGCTTGGAGGGGTTTCTGCAATTTTAGCAAAGGTCGGTTTAGATACCTTTGGAAGATCAATTGTTGAGGAGCTAATGAAATATAAGGTAGACATTTCAGGTTTAAAGATTTGTTTTGAAGAAACTGGTTTTTCTATAGTAATGATAGATCAAAGCGGTAATATATCAATATATGGATTTAAGGGATGTGCAGAAAAGTTTATGCCAAATGATATAGATGAAGATATAATATCTAGATCAAAATATATCCATATAGCGAGCCTTAGACCAGATACATCTATTAGGGCAGCAGTGATAGCTAAAGAAAATAATTCATTAATTTCTTGGGATCCTGGGAGAAGATTGAGCATGAGAGGTTTAAAGGAATTAAAAAGCTTGATTAAACTAACTGATATAGTATTGCTAAATGAAAATGAATGTAAAAATTTAACTGGATTAAATGACCCAGAAAAATGCTCAAATTTATTAAGAGGAATTGGACCAGAGATGATTATTGTAAAAATGGGTCCAAAGGGATTATATGCAAATTCTGAAGAATTTACGGGTTATATGCCTGCATTCAGAGTTAAAGATGTTAGGGACTCAACAGGTAGTGGAGACGCGTTTGCATCTGCATTTCTATTAAGCTTATCAAGAGGGGAAAAGATGAAAGATGCATTAGAATATGCTCAAGCAGTTGCCGCATTAAAGGTTACTAGATTGGGAGCGAATGCTATACCAACACATGATGAAGCAATTAAGTTTTTACAGGAGCAAAAGAAAGAAATCGAGGAAAAAATAGAGGAAAAGTAATTTAAAATTATATTTCAAGTTATACTGGAACAAATTCGTATGTCAGATATCCTTCAGGCTTTCTTTTTACTATTTCAAGCTTAACCTTCATTCCAACTCTCAATTTCTTTGGGTCAGTCTCTCTAACCCATGCTAACACCTGGACTCCATTTGATAACTTTGCTATTCCAACGGTGTAGTCATTGTAATGGGAGAAGCTAAATGGTTTTGTTGTTATTATTGTATATGTAAGAAGCTCACCTTCTTTTGGTAACTCAATCCATTCAACTTCGCTATCTTTTGGATTAGGGCAATCAGGTTGTGGAGGAAATAGTATTTCGTTACTTTTAGAACATTTTGTTGCTAATAGTTTACCTTCAGATAGTGAGTCAAAGAATTTTCTAGTTTTTTCAACGCTTATCATAAATCTTAGCTTCAATTCCCTTTGATCGTACCAAACTGCAACGTTTGTTTTTGGATCTACAAACATGGGTAAGCCAATACTCGATTTCATCGTATTAACAAATGATTCCATTTGCTTTAAGAATTCTTCGGCCTCTTCCTTTTGACTCTTTGGCATTTTTTTCACCTCAGCTATCTTTTGGCTTATCAAGCCCTAGGATTGTTACATATGCATAATGGCCTGTTCCGCCAACATTGTGAGCTATTGCTCTTCCATTTTTAATAGTTGCTTGCCTTCCCTTTTCTGCACCGTTTAATAATTGTTTTGTCAGCTCTGCGACCATGCTTTCTCCTGTTGCACCTATTGGATGGCCTTTTGCCTTTAACCCACCACTTAAATTAACTGGTACTAAACCTCCGATGTAAGTTTGTCCTTCTTTTACTAACTTATATCCTTCTCCTCTCTTAACAAATCCAAGATCTTCATAGGCCATGATCTCTGCTATAGTGAAGCAATCATGAACTTCTGCTGCATCAAAATATTTAGCTGTGTTTTCTGTTTCTAAACCTGCTTTTTTGTATGCCATTTTTGCTGCCTGGCTTGCTGCCTCTAAACCAGTAAAGTTATTTCTTCTAGAGAGGTTTGCACTACCAGAAGATGCTCCTACAGAATGGATCCAGACAGGCGAATCTGTGACTTTCTTTGCTACTTCTTCACTTGCCAATATAACAGTTGCACTTCCATCGGTTATTGGAGACGCATCAAATAATTTAAGAGGCCATGCTATGTATCTGCTGTTCATGCATGTTGCCATATCTATTTTTCTTTGGAATTGAGCTTTTGGATTAAGGCTTGCATAATAATGATTTTTAATAGCTACCTGACAAAGGTCTTCTTCTGTTGCTCCATATTTAGACATATATGCTGTTGCGTATAGAGCATAATATCCGGGAAATGTTAAACCAAAATTTTCAAATTCCCAAAAATAGTTTCCTGCCCTGCCTATAAATTCAACAACTGTTGGTGTTGGACTTTCATTCATCTTTTCAACTCCTGTTGCCATTGCAATATCAAATTGGCCTGATGCAACTGCGTTGTATGCATTAAATACAGCAGAGCTTCCTGATGAACAGGCTGCCTCTACTCTGTACAAAGGTTTACCAGTTAAGCCAGCATATTCGGATAAAACAACTGCAGGTAAAGGTTCTGCACTCCATCCTCCAACATTAGAAACAGCAACATACTCTATATCTTTTGCCTCTAAATTAGCGCTATTTAAGGCTTGTTTTATTGATTCATATGACAGTTCTGCTAAATTAACTTCATTTCTAACTCCGAATTTAGAATGTCCAGTTCCAATAACAGCTACTTTTCTGCCCAATTTATGCACCTTTTTTTAATCTAGCTGAACAGTTTATAATTTTCATCTTAAAATGCTTATGTTTTCCCACGAAATAAATATTTATAATCTTATCTAATTTTTTGATTAATAAATAAATTTTGGAGCAAATATATAAGCTTAGCAATTAAACTCCTAATGATCGAGTTTATTATTTAACAATAATTATTTTTTTTGAAAATACTAAAATGGTGGACAAGATGTCTTTGGATGAAATGAAAGAATCTTTTCAAAATATATTTGATAAAGCTATTGAGAGAGTATCTGAAATAAAGACGTGGAACAAAGTTTATCAATTTGTTATAGAAGGTAATGGAGAATTTTATGTTGAAATAAGCAATGGTAAATTAAAGATTTCTGAAGGAAAGCATCCTAATCCAATAGCAACTTTAACAGCAAAACCAGATATAATGAAAAAAATTATTAGCGGGGAATTAGATTCAATGAAAGCATTTATGACAAGACAGCTAAAAATAAGTGGGAATGTATTAGATACTGTAAGCCTAAAGAAATTAATAGATGCTGGTTTGGGTAAAGAGTAAATAAAAATTAAAAAGAATAAATTTTTTTTCTATCAATCCTATATTTTATAAAACCAGGCATGACTCTCTTAACTATAGCATTATATATATTTATCGATCTTAATATGTTAGAATTATCTCCATCTATAAGCAAAAAGTTTGCAAAATTACCTTCTTCAATTATTTTTGGCCTTATTTTTGCTAAGTAATAACCATTTAAGTATATGCTTTCTAATAGTTTCTTTGCTACATCTTCTCCTTTAATCCCCTTTAGTCTTAAAAATAGTAACAATTCGTTTACTTCTTTGTATATATCTGGTAAAAACCATGAAGCATTATCTGTTCCTACAGAAAATTTTATATTATATTTTAAGGCTAAATCTATAGGGGGTATTCTTAGACCATGCCATAAGTTGCTTGTTGGGCAAAAAATTAGATATGTATTTGTCTGACTTAATTTGATGAAATCTTTTTCATTAAGATATAATCCATGGATTATTGCATCGAAGCTTGCTTTCAGGCTAATCTCAAAGTCAAATTTTTCTCTACTTTCAGGGTCTTCGGCAACATGAGTCATTGAGGGTCTATATGTATTTGAAAGTCTTACTATTTCTTCAGGATTGTAGTCTAATGGACTTGAAATTCCTAATCCATCGCAATATCTTGGAAAATCCGGGCCTGGTCTTCCTAATATTAAAACATCTATTTTATTGTTTAAAATGCTTAGAGCATCTTTAGATGCTTTACATCCAACACCTCCACCTTCTCTAAAATCTATTAATAATCCTAAACCCATATTATAGGCTGTTTCATAAAATTTCATTATTCCATTTATTAAAGAATTATAAGGCAAAGAATTTAATAGTTTGTGCTTTAAACCATCAGGGTATGAAACAAGCTCATGTAAATTTTTTCCTATTCCATATTCTGGAAAGCCGTTATCTCCACTATGCACATGAGAATTAGCAGGCTGTGGTATCGCAATTAGATTGGTGCTTCCTATGGAGTTATTACAGGTATTATTGCTTCCTATGGATTCTATTATGCCATCATTATTTATATTAATACAGACATCTTTTTTAACTGATAATTCTTTTCCTATTAGCGCTAAACCTGCTTTTATTTCCATTTTATTCGCCTTATTTTTTTCTCATTCTAAATGGTTCCTTTAAATGTTTTTTAGGTTTTACCACTTATCCACACTTTTATCGGGAACTTTTCTCCTAAAGGTTTGATAGTAAGAAATGTAAAGAAACCAATATCTTATATCGTATTTCATAATAGAGTAGCTCCCATAGGTAACCCTCAAGATATCGAGAACACCCCCTTCAGGGCGGGATAGAGGTCAGCTTATTAATAGTATCATTAAAATGCATTGAATTAATAGAAAAAATCGATGAAAATTCTTCTAAAATCTCATTATTTTTTGTTTTTTATCAATATTTAAAAAGGAGGATTAGAGTTATAATTTATAGAAGATAAAAAATAGACATCGTGGTGGAAAAATGTCATACATGGTTGAACAGAGATGGAAATCAACCCTATTAAATCAGGTATATATATTAATCTATTCTGTATCGGCTGCATTTATTGGAGTTAACTACATGCTTTTCATATTGGTTATAATATTTGTTATGATTAGCATGTTTCTGCAAAGCTATTTGGGAGGAAGTCCATTAGGTAAAAACACCAAAGTAACAGAAATATTGCAAGGAAAAAGACTATATCATGAACCAGAAACAAGAAGCATACAAATGAAAGATAAACAAGTAATGGTTGATTTTCAAGAGCAAACTAAATTCACACTATATACAACCATTGGTATGTTTATAGGTTTAATATATTTCTTTGTTTTGTTTAAATATGTGCCAGACCTAGCTAAGTTTTTGGGATATTATATATCATATAGCGCTAGGTTGGATTTGTTTTTAGCATTTCTAATCTATTTTGAAGGCTACTTTATCATAACAACCTTAAATATGATTTGGGCTGTTAGCAGGATAAAGAAATTACCTATGATAAACACACCATCCCAATATACTATTACAGATAAGGGAATAGTCATAAAAGGTATGATATCGACAAAAGGAATAGCATTCCCATTGCCTAATGAAGTTAATGTAAACATAAATGAAGATAGAAAGTTTGTAGAAGTAATAAAGGAAGGAAAAAGAACTATAACAAAACTGAGATTCTATTCTAAAAATCCAAAAAGGCTATATGAAATTATTAGAAAATATGGAAAATTATCTGAAGATCAAGGCACAAAGACCCAGAATATATAAGCTTTAAAATACGAGCTTTTACAATTTAGTCTTGAGTGTTAGTAAAGGGTGTATAAGATGCCTGGAGAAAATAAAACAACGACTCCAATGAAGTATTTGAGAGATGCGATAGATACACAGGTATATGTAAAGCTAAAAGATGGCAGTGAATTTGTTGGTACATTAAAAATGACCGATACAACAATGAATTTAATATTAGATGATTCCATAGAGGTAAAAGATGGTAAGCAAGTAATTGCAAAAATTGGAAAAATATTAATAAGGGGTAGTATGGTTCAATATATTAGCTTCACTCCAGATGTAGCAGCAGGAGAAGCATTGGCAAAATAATAGTTAATACTTGTCATTGGTTGCTCAAAAAATAATACCTTCTTTCAAAAAGCGAAAGGTTTTATATCTGCTCTGTGCAATTTAATAAACAAGATAGGTGTGTTAGCTTGCCAATAAGAACGATATTATTAGGTGCAGGACCAGGAGCTGCTTATTTTGCAGCTGGAATAGAAAGATTAAAAACGGGAGAAATAGAAGCCTATGGAATTCCTTTTGGAAATCTTTTTAGATCGTATAGGCCCGAAGAAATACAAATTTTGGCAGTTTTTGAAGTGGATAATAAAAAAATTGGTTTAGATATGCATTCTGTAACAAGCAAATTACTTAATGAAAATAGTATACCAAATTCGCTAAAAGATATAGAAATCCTAAGGGGTCTCCATTGCAAAAGTACATTGGGCTTACCCATAGATGCAACAGGACTAGACGATATAATTGGAGAACCAAGCATTGCTATAAATGAGTTTATTTCCTTGCTAGACAAGTTAAAACCAGATATTATAGTTAACATTATTACTACAGAAAAACAGATACAAATAAATAATGAATCCGAGTTTGTAAAATTAGCAACTAGTTGTGGAGGAGGGGCTTCTTTGGCTTATGCATATGCTGCAGCAGAGTACAGTAGATTGCATAACAAGGTATCTTTTATTAATCTAACTCCTCCCTTGCTAGCAAATTCTCCAGGAGTGATATCCTATTATGAAAAAGTGGGAGGTTTAGTTTTTGGAGACGATGCGGCAACGGGAGCAACCCCATTGACAGCAGATTTACTAGAGCATATGGCAGAAAGGAATAGGAAGGTATCTTCGGTTGCCCAGTTTAATATAGGGGGAAATATGGACTTTTTAAGCCTAACAGAGCCAGAAAGAAATAAATCAAAAGAAAACACAAAAGGAAGCATAGTTAACGATATATTGGGTTATGATGCCCCCCATTATATTAAACCAACAGGCTTTCTAGAGCCATTGGGTGATAAAAAGTTTGTAGCAATGCACATTGAGTATGTAGGATTTGGTGGATATAAAGATGAAATAGTTGTAACAGGTAGAATAAATGATAAATCTAACTTAGGCGGTTTAATGGCTTCTGTAATACCTATAACCAAAGCATATATTGATAGAGGTTATAAAGGCACAGTAACATCAATAAATAGGTTCTTTATGAAAAGACCTGGTCCTCTAGGAACAAAAAATGTATCTAGAATAGTAGCTTATAATGAGTTGATGAAGGAGTTAAAATCTATTGACATTATTTAAATAAAAATGTATATTAGAAATACATAAAGGCTTATATTACTTTTTAATAAACAAATTATAATTTGTAAAGGTGGTTTAAAATGATAACTTTAATGCAATATGGTCTTTCAATAGTTTCAGGTATCATAGTAGGATTTTCTCTTGGATTGATTGGTGGAGGTGGATCAATATTAGCTGTGCCATTATTGCTATACTTTGTAGGTTTAAGCAATATGCCTAATGCCGCCCATATAGCCTTAGGTACAACGGCTTTAGCTGTAGGGTTAAATGCGTATGTTAATTCTTATATGCATTTGAGAAAGCACAATGTTGGAGTAAAAATTGGGGGAATTTTTGCAGGAGTTGGTCTTGTCGGTTCATTAATCGGAACTTATTTAGGTCACATAACACCAGGGTCTAGTTTATTGCTATATTTCTCAATTGCCATGATAATACTAGGTTTTTATGTTGGCTTTAAAAAAAATGCAACAAAGGCTGGAACACACGAAGAAATACCAAGAATTAATGAAGCATTTAATAAATGCAGAAATCTAACACCTAAAACAATAGCTATTATTGGATTTTTTGGCTTTTTAGTTGGATTAGTAAGCGGTTATTTTGGTATAGGAGGAGGTTTTCTTATAGTACCTGCTTTAATGTTTTCTGCATCATTATGTATATCTAGAGCGATAGGGACTTCATTAATAAGTGTCGGTACCTTTGGTCTTGCAAGCGGCTTGCTATATTTACATTATGGAGACACGATAGTTTCAATCTCTTTGTTATATTTATTAGGTGGTTTGCTTGGCGGATATTTTGGAACAATTTTAGCTGTAAAAGCTCCTAAATCAACTTTGCAGAAGGCTTATGGTATAATAATAGTAATAGTTGGTATTTATATGATATTTAGAGTCATGCATATAGGAATTTAAAAATAAATTTAAATTTTTATCTTAAGTTTTTTAATTGGTGAAAAAATGAAAATCAAAGCTGCGGTTTTAAAGGAATTTAACAGACCATTTTCAATAGAGTATATCAATTTAGAAAACAAAGAAGGGAATGTTATAGTTGAAAACAAGGCTGTAGGAATTTGTGGAAGAGACCAAGTAATATGGAAAGGTGGATTTAAAAATTTAAAGCCTCCGTTAATTTTAGGTCATGAAATATTTGGGATTTATAATTACAAACCAGTAGCAGTTTTTCCTGCTAATGTATCTGAAAAGTGTTTAAAAGAAATGGAAGGAAGGGAAAATTTGTGTACAGATTATAGTATAATAGGTGAAAAAGAACAAGGTGGATATACAGAAAAAATTTCTGTATCAGAATGGAATCTGATTGATTTACCAGATGAAAACTTTGAAAAATATGCTGCATCTACTTGCGGAGTAGCTACAATAATTCATGCAGATATATTAGCAGGCTTAGATAAGGGATCAAAAGTCTTTGTCACGGGATCCACGGGAGGAGTTGGAATCCATGGAATTCAATATCTGGTTAATAAGAATTATGAGGTATATGGGTATGCAAGAAGTGAGGAAAAGGAAAAAATTTTAAAGGATTTGGGCGTATTTCCTGTTAAGTCTTTTGATTTTTATAAAAAAGAGGGAAAAATGGATTCAGTCTTTGAAATTGTTGGTTCGTTGACAATTAATGATAGCATGTTATCTTTAAAGAAAAGGGGTAAATTAATATTAATTGGAAATATAAGTGGAGAAGAAATTAAAATTATCAGACCAGCTTTTGTTGTTATGAATGAAATATCTATAATTGGAACTGCAGCATATACAAAGAAAGAATATGAAGAGGCTATAGATTTAATAGGAAAAAACAAGATTAAACCATTTTATAGTTTATATAAATTAGATGAAATTAATAAGGCATATAATGATATAAATGGAGGAAAAATAGTTGGAAGAGCCGTATTAAAAATTTAATTCAGAAAAGGTGGTTGAAATGAGTAATGTATCTTTCATAACTGGAGGGGATAGGGGGATAGGTAAAGCTATAGCAAAAAGATTTGCAAAAGAAAAATATGTTGTAATAATTTCCTATAATAGAAACGAGCAAGGTACCAAAGAAACAGTTAAAGAACTTTTAGATATTGGAGCTGAAAAAGCATATAGCTTAAAATTGGATTTATCTTCAGAAAAAAGCATAACATATGCTAAAGAGGTTGTTAATGGGCTTGTCGATCATATAAATGTTTTGGTAAATAATGCTGGAATAATTAGCTATACTCAATTTGAGGATGTAACCTTAGAAGAATGGAATAATATTATAGGGATTGATTTAACAGGTCCATTTCTAATCATAAAGAATTTTTTGGATTTATTAAAAAAATCAAAATGGGCATCAATAGTTAATGTTTCCAGCATAGCAGGACAAACTGGAAATGTTTATGGAGGAATTTCTTATGTTGTTGCAAAGGCAGGTCTCATAGGATTAACAAAAAGATTATCTACTGAATTTGCAAAATATGGGATAAGAGTAAATGCTGTTGCGCCAAGTTTTGTTAATACTGATATGGTTGCAGATATATTAAAAGATGAAAATAGGAAGAAATCTGTTATAGATTTACATCCATTAAAAATTTTGCTGGAGCCTGATGATATTGCTGAAGCAGTTTATTTCTTATCAGATCCAAAACTATCAAGGGGAATAACTGGGCATGTATTAAGTATAAATGCTGGCAGATATACCTAAGGAGGAAGCTATTTTGTTAGGAAAGTTGAGGAAATACATTAATGAGTATTTACCAAAAACACTAGGTAATTTCTTTGCTAAGGCTGGGCTAACTGCTAATGACGCAACATTAATTGGTTTTTTATTTGCAATACTTGCTCCAATATTAGCATATTTTAAAATTTATTATGGAATCCCAGTAGTTATTTTATTATCTGGCTTCATGGATATAATCGACGGAGCTATAGCTAGAGCAACTAGTAAAACTAGTAGATTTGGGGCCTATCTAGATTCATTAACCGATAGATTATCGGATATGCTTTTTTTCTTAGCGTTAGCTTTATCTGGTGTTAATGCCTTTATAGCTATAATAGCCTTAGGCTTGTCTGAGATAGTTAGTTATTCAAGGTCAAAAGGAGAGCTAATAGGTGTTAAAATGGAGGGTATAGGCCTATTAGAAAGGAGTGAAAGGCTATTATTGCTTTTCATAGTCTCAATTTTATTAATATTTAGACAAGTATTGATATCAAACATAATAGTATCAATAATAGCATTATTTGGAGCCATAACAATATATCAAAGATCTTCAAAGGTTTTATCTTCATTAAAGAATTAATTATTTTGAAAATAGGCCTTATAAATTTAATTTTATTTCCTCATATTATTAGCAAGTATCATTGTTACTTTGCAAATGGATTAATAGGTTCAGGCCTATCTATAATGTTTCTGTAATCAGATACAAGCTTTCCTCCAACAAATACCTTTATTGGAAAACCATACATTTCTTCCATAAAATGCATATTATAAGGTGCCTTGCTGAATGTTTCAACAAATCTCCATTTCATTGATTTATCAATAACTATTAGATCTGCTCTTGCATTTCTATCTATATAACCATAGTTGCTTAATCCTAATATCTTTGCTGGGCTGTATGATAATAAGAAAAGAAATCTATCAATACTGATTAAGCCAAGAGTTACTAGCTTAAATACGAGCCAAGGCCACAATCCTAACCAAGGTATGCCAGAAGGGCAAGTAATAAAATTATTTTTTTCTCTATCTGAGTGAGGTGCATGATCGCTGCACATGGCATCAATTTGTCCATCAATTAATAACTTAAATAAACTGTATTTTGTTTCTCTATCTCTCAGTGGTGGGTTTACTCTATAGTAACAGCCCATGTTATTGCTATCATAAAAAATATGATGAGGTGTTGAATCAACTGTATAATTAAACTTTTTTGCCTCATAGACAGTTGAAGGACAGCTTGCATGAGTTATATGAATCTTTTTTGCCTCATAGTCTATTGAATTTAAATAGTCAACTGCTGAAGATTCATAATGGCAACCCCTAACTAAACCTCTTTCAAAATTTTCCAAATCATTTATTTTCTCCGCTTCCTGAAGCTCTGGATGTAATATAACTAATTTATTTATATTTAGTAATTTTTTTATTATATTAATTTTAGATCCCAAGTCCTCTGGATAAATTTTGAAACCTGCTATAGGTAAATCAATTATTTCTTCTATATCATCAATTTTAGATGGAACGCCTGAGTAAACCCCATAGTCCGTATAGCTTTTGTTTTTAAGTTCATTTAGTTTAAGTTCAATCGATTTCCTGTTATTTAATTTTGGTTTAGTGTTTGGCATATCAACAACTAACGTAAAACCTGATTGGACTGCAGACTTCGTTCCAGTTTCTTCATCTTCTTTATATGATAGATCAAGCCCCCTAAGATGAACATGCAAATCTATCAATCCTGGTGCAATTATATAGTTACTGTACTCGTATTTTTTGTTAGACTTTGGTAATTTACTGATAGAATCTATATAACCATCATCATTTATATTTATGCAATTATTACCTAAAAAACCTCTATAATCAAATATTTTCCCACAAACAGATGATATAATCATTTATTTTCGCCGATTAATTCATTTATAATATCATCCTCTGTTAATATTGAACCGCAATAATCGCATTGTAATTTTATTTTATCTTTACTAATCAAAGTAAAGCTACTTTGTATAGGCTCTCCTGGTTTTCTTGTAATGCATGTGGGATTATTGCATTTAAGAGTTCCCTTTATTTTCTTAGGTATTTCAACCTTGTATTTCTTTATGACTTGATAGTCTTTAATAATATTTATTGTAGCATTAGGAGAAATCAGGCTAATTTTTTCAAGGTCTTCAGAATTTGGGTAGTAATCTTCAAGCTTTACTATATCTTTCTTTCCCATGGTGGTGCTCGGTACATTCATAACTAGTGCCATTCTAAAGCCTTCATTACCTTTTATGTTTAAAATTTTTAGGACTACTAAGGACCTGCCTGAATTTATATGATCAATAACTGTACCATTGGCTATCTTACTAACTAATAGCTTTTCTTTGCTTTTTGACAACTCAATCACCTCCTAATACCAAAGACAATAAGGACATTCTCAATGGAACTCCAAGGCTTGCTTGTAAAAAGTATCCCTGATAGCTTGTACTGTCAATATCTGGAGAAAGCTCATCGATCCTAGGTAATGGGTGTAAAACCTTTGCATCCTTTTTTGCATAGCTTTCTAATAGCTTTCTAGTTAATTTATAGCTTCCTTTTACTTTTTCATATTCTTGAAGATCTGGGAATCTTTCCTTCTGAATCCTTGTAACATAAATTATATCAGCATCAGATATTGCTTCTATTTCTTGTTCTTCTCTTAGCTTTAGGCCTTTATTTTCTGCAAGCATCTTAATTTCTTCTCTCAATTTGAGCGATTGAGGAGAAATTAATATTATTTCTTTTGGTTTATACATTGTTAAACCATAAATTAGGCTTGAAACGGTTCTTGAATATTTAAGGTCACCAACTAATGCAAAGCTTAATCCATCTATTGTATTAAACAATACTCTCGATGTATATAAATCAAGCATAGCTTGTGTTGGGTGATGAGACCTTCCGTCTCCACCATTTATAACCGGTTTTTCTGCAATATTTGAGGCAAACATTGCTGCACCTTCAAATTTGTGTCTTAATACTATTGCATCTACATATGAATCGATCATTTTTATAGTATCTGCAAATGTCTCCCCCTTAGCAACACTTGTACCTTCTTCGCTGGTAAATCCAACAGTATCTGCTCCAAGTCTTTTTGCAGCTGTTTCAAAACTCATTCTTGTTCTTGTTGATGGTTCAAAAAACGCTAGCCCTATTATCTTACCTTCTAGTTCTTTTTTAATCTTCCCTCCTTTTAGTTCTCTTACCTTCTCGTCAGTTTTCTCAAACAATTCTTCAAGATCATTCCTAGTAAAATCTAATATATTAACTACATCTTTATTTTTCCACAATTTAAGGCACCCCATAAAGCTCAAGATTAATTTTTCTAAATATATTTTCTTCTATTAAATTTTGGTTCTGCAGACTATTTAATATATCCTTCAAGGAGAACAAATAATTTAAGTTTACTCCTTCATTTCTTAAATTACTTAAAGCCCCTTGATTTCTATCGATAATAACTAGAGATTCATCGACTATTCCTCCAAGGGATCTAATCAATTTTACCGCTGATATTATGCTTTCTCCAGTAGTTGATACATCATCGATAATCAAGCAATTCTTTTTATTCACATTAAAACCTTCAATTTTGCTATCTGTTCCATGACCTTTAGAAGGTCTAACGTATGACATGGGCATCATTAATTTATAAGAAATTATTGTTGCCCAAGGTATGCCTCCAGTTGCTACTCCAACTATTGAATCTATTTTTTTTGATTTTATTATTTTTTCTGCAAAATTTGTTAATAAGTCTGAAACTTTTTTAAATCCGTTTGGATATCCTAGCATGTTTCTCATGTCAATATATATCGAGCTTGTTTTCCCGCTAGCCAATAAAAAATTACCTATTTTTATAGAATTTGTTTCATATAAAAGCAAGGAAATCTCATTCATTTCCTGCATTGATCTAACCCTCTTTTTTGCTCATAGATTAATACCTTAGTTGCTTCTTTAGGGTCTGGAGCATTTGTTATGTATCTACCTACAATTTCAAAATCTGCACCATGGCATAACGCTTCTCCAGGTTTTGCTCCTTGTATGCCAATACCTGGAGAAAGTATTTTTATTCCTCTTCCAATACTTTTCCTAAAATATGTTATTATTTCTGGTCTGGTTGCAGGTGCTACAATACCCCATGGCATTATATCAATTATTAACTTTGTTATGTTTTCAAGTTCCTTATCGTAAATCTCCTCAGATCCTTTATGGCTCATAGATCCAACTAATATTAGTTTCTTGTTTTGTTTATCGAGATAATTTTTAAGATCCGAAATTGCGTCTTTTTTTCCTATAAATGAGTGTGCAATAAATGCATTAACATAGGAATTAAATATCTTAACTGTTTCTATCATTACATCTCCTATATCTGCTAGTTTTAAGTCTGCAATAATTAAATTATTTTTACAAATTTCATTAATTTTACTAATTAATGTTAGATCGTGCTTTAAAAGCAATGGTAAACCAAGCTTTATACCTGTAACCATGTTGCAAATATTAGACAATATGTATATTACATCTTTACCATCTTCAGTATTTGATCTATCTATTGCAACTATTAAAGTCAAATTAACCCACTCTAATAGTTATATTAGAATTGGTTTATAAATTTAGTTGGTGTTAAACCATGAAACAAAAGAATCGTGCAAAAATTTTAGGCTGCTTTGGGAAACATCTGTTAATCCGTTCACGCTTAAAATTCCATCTATTAAATTATTTGGCAGTTCATCAAATAGGCGATAAGTTAATTGGCCAAATCCTTCGACAAGATATGACCTAGTTAATGCAATTTCATTATTACATTTCATGATTGGGTTTATTTTAAAGGGCTCAAAAACTGATATAACAGGTTTACCATAATAGCCTGCTATTATTGCAACATTTTTTGCTCCTACTTTGTTAAATAGACACCCATCAATTGTTATGTTATCTGCACCAATAAGAATAACATTACTTTTCTCAATTGCAGAGCTAACAGCCGAGTCAGGATATAACTCTACATCAATTCCTAAGCTTTTTGTTTGGGTTGCAAAATATGCACCTTCGCCACCAGGCTGAGATTCTCCAACTAATACCTTGTTTATCTTTTCTTTGTACCTTGCAACTACATCTAATATATTGCTGCTATTGCTCATTGTAAATATATTTATTTCTTCTTTAAATAATTGAGCTGCATGCTCTACAATAGATTTTCTTGCCCATGACATGTATGATAAAAATTTATTTGTAGCCCATTCTAGTGTTTTTCCTTGATTACAAGCATTTTGCATTATTAAAGATAAATTGTACAAACTACCCATTAAAGGGTTTGCATCAGTAACAATTTTTGTTATGATATCTATATCCTTGCATGATATTGTGTTTTTATTTGCTTCATTCAATATTGCTTTTGCCATAGCCTCTGAACTCCATGAAGCCCCCCTAACCCTTTCTCTTGATATTTCTAACGCAACTTCATTAATCCTCTCCAAATCGGTATACACCACAAAATTAGAGTATAGCGAAATATTTATTAACTAGTAACAACTGGATAGGGTATCCAGGAGAGGAAAAATGAATTCAAGTAAGTTAATAATAGCAATTATAGTTATTATGGTGATAGGATTTTCTATAATTGGATATTCCATGCTTTCCCTTTATTCTGAAGTTCAGAAAGAAGTTATAAACCTTAACTCAACAATACTGCATGCAAGCAATGAAACTCAGACTGGACTTAGCAATAAAATAGCAAATCTTGCCAATGAGATAGGATTTTTGGAAAGCAAGGTTAATAATTTAAACAGTAGTGCTTACAGCTCAATAAATTCTTTGCAAAAGCAGTTGAATCAATTGGTTTATCAGCTAAACTTTCCTGTAACAATAATTGACGCAACAAATACTTCAGTAACAATACCATCTTATCCAGAAAGAATAATTTCGTTGGATCCAGCAAGTACTGAGATCTTGTTGTCAATAGGAGCCGGAAATCAATTAATAGGTGTTGATAATGATAGTTTTTATTATCTACCGCCCAATTTTGAGAAGCAACTAATAACACTATATAATGAAGGTAAGTTGGTTAATATAGGTAGTACATATTCAGGGCCAAATATAGAGACAATTATAGCCGAAAGACCTGATCTAGTAATAGGGACATACCAATGGAGTTTCTCTTCCACGGCGCAAGTTTTAAAGAATTATGGAATCCCGGTGGTTTTGCTCCCATCTTATAATTCATTGTCTGATTTATATACGGCAATAATAATGGTCGGTAAGGCAACAGGTCATGTAAATCAAGCAGTTAATTTGGTCGAAAACATTTCTAAGGAAATATCATATATAAGGCAATTAACTCAAAATGTTACACCTCAAAACGTTTCCTATCTATTATGGATAAATCCTACATATGTAGCAGCAGGAGGAACTTTTCAGAATGATATGATAACTTTATCTGGCAATAACAACGCATTTTCTAATATGTCTGGATGGCCAGTAATTAGTCCTGAGGAGTTATTGAAAGCCAATCCGAGCATAATTATAATTGATAGCAATTATGGGTTAATAAACGAGTCCGATTTAATATTTTGGCTAAATCAAACTATTGGAAATGCATATGAAAACATATCAGCAATAAAATATGGAAAAGTATATGCAATAAGTGGATATTATGAAGACTATCTGAATGAGCCAGGACCTATGGTTGTTCAAGGTATAGAATTATTTGTTTCTATAACACACCCAAGCATTTTAAATATAACCAGCGTACCAGAGCTTATTACACCAAATGATTTTAATTTAACTTCCATTTCATAGGGAGGATTTAATGAGATTGATAAATAATAGATTTTTTTTAATTTTAACAATAATTTTGTTACCGGTATCATTTATTATTTCATTATCAGTGGGCTCTTATAATAAAGTGGGCTTAAATCAAGCCCTTCAATACTTTTTTGGAGTTAAATTACCATCAGTTTATGAGGACATACTTTTTTATAGATTAACCAGAACATTAGCAGCTCTGGTTCTTGGGATTGGGCTATCGAGCTCAGGACTGACATTGCAATATACTTTAAAAAATCCATTAGCAGATCCATTTTTATTAGGAATTAGCTCTGGAGCAATATTGGGAGTAACTTTATCGGAATATTTTGGGTATGTTTCTTTTTATCAATTATATATTTCATCTCTAATGGGTGCTTTAGCAAGCCTTGCAGTTGTATTATTAATTTCAGCAATTTTTAAATCATCTCCAACTTCTGTAATTATAGCGGGTATATCCATATCATATTTCTTAAGTGGTATCACAACAATTTATATGATTAAGCTAGGCCCAAAGATTCCAGGAGTATTGTTTTGGTTATTTGGAAGTGTTGCATTTTCTACCATGGGTTTAGTTGAAAAAACAACAATTATTGTTGTATTATCCTTGTTTATAATGTTTTATTTCTGGAAATCGATTAATTCTTTAATGTTGGGTGAAGATATAGCAAGTAGCCTGGGCGTAAGAGTGTTTAGGGTCAGGATAGTTTCATTAATAGTTACTTCTCTATCAACTTCTGCTCTTGTAGCAATGGCAGGACCAGTTGGATTCATAGGATTAGCTGCACCTTGGATGGCAAGGCTTATAGTTGGAAGCAATTATGGAAAGGCGTTATTTATGAGCTTAATAACAGGTTCCCTATTGGCCATATTTAGCGATGTACTTGCAAGAATAGTTATTTATCCAAGCGAAGCTCCACTAACCGCTATCACAAGCATTTTCGGTGCTCCAGTTTTGATTTACTTAACACTAAAGTATAAAGGAAAGTTATAGGTGGTAATGAAAATGAGCATATCTGTTTCAAACTTAACATATAAAATTAAGGACAGAGCAATAATAAATAACATAAGTTTTGATTTAGATGAGGGAAATATATTAGCTATATTAGGTCCGAACGGAGTTGGTAAATCAACCTTGTTAAAAATATTGGCTGGTATAATAAAGCCAAGTTATGGTAATATATTTTTATATGGTAATACTCCCGAAAGATTTAGAAAACATATCTCATATTTGCCAGCTAATTATACTGTAGATCCATACGCTACAGCAGAGGATGTAATGTTCGCAGAACTTTATGACAATAAATTCTTCTTCAGCAAAAACAATAGGAATGAAATAAGAAAATGGGCCTCTTTATTTAATTTAAATGGTCATTTGAACAATCCATTTGGTTCTCTCAGTAGTGGAGAACAAAAACTTGTTTTGCTTGCAGGAGGTTTTGCTAGAAACCCAAAGGTATTTCTATTAGACGAACCTACTGCATTTTTGGATATTTCGAATCAGGCTAAAATTTTGTCTTTGATTAGGGATTTATCAAAAAGAAATAATATAACAATAGTGTTAGCAATACATGAAATTTATTATGCAAACATAGCCGATAAAGTAATTTTATTAAAAAAAGGTAATATAGTTAGATATGGTTCTCCAAAGAATGTGTTAGATAAAAATATATTAAAGGATGTATATGGTATTGAATTGGAAGAAATGGATCTTAATAACAATAAGATATTTTTGCCAAAGGATATATTGTCTTAAATAATTTTTATTAAGAGAAGGTTTATATCTAGATTTAAATCTACTATTATACTATAAAAAGGCAATGAAAATGGTATTCTATAAAAGATAACGAGTTACAGTTTGTTTCTACACTTTCAATCATTTTATTTCAACTTATGATTGAGTATAGGAACTTAGCTCTAGCAATCTACTCATCTTCACAGTGATTGTGTCAGCAAACTATATAGGCGCAAATTCATTTCTTGTTTCAGATAAAAAACTTCATGAAATAGCACTACAAGAAGGATTAAACAGTATACTTATATAGTATAATTTCTCTTATAACATTTTAATTAGTTTATGTACTTAATTTAATGTATTGCTTAAAACCTATTTTTAGAGATTGCTGCTTAAAGATAAGTTTTATATAATTCATTTAAATCTTTTTCCTATCAAATATGTATGCTCTACCAATATAAGATAAGCATCTTCCTAGCTATTAAATGCAAGAAAAAGGTTTTTTGAAAAGCAGCAAACTTGTTGAAGGGGTCAGTTGGGCAATATTAGCTTTGATCCGTAACAGGATATCTTAAAAATAACATTAGTAAAAACCATAACAGTATGATTTAGTTCTATTGCTTGCATCTGATGCGTTTGAGTATCTATATTATATTCAATATAAAAACGATAGACATAACTATGTAGAGACAAATAGTGGGATTTAGTAAACCGGGATAAGGCGGAAAGAGATATTAAAAACCCAATTCTACCAAAACTTATAATTTTTGCATTTAACTTTTTTATTGGTGCTCTAAATGAAAATTATAGTTACAGCTTCGACTAAAGGGATAGGCTATGGTATTTCAAAGGTTTTGTTAGAAAATGGAAATGATGTAGTTATTTCTGGACATAATGAAAGGAACCTAGAAAGTGCTTTGGATAGCCTGAAAAGCTATGGTAAAATACATGGAATCCTTGCAGATTTGAGAAATATAAACGATATAAAAAATCTTGTTGATGAATCAATTAATATATTGAAGGGGCTTGATGCATTAGTTTATGTGGCTCCTCCTCCAAAACCAGGTAATTTTGAAGATACACCAATAGAAGCGTGGGACGAAGCAGTTAAATCATTACTTTTAAGTGCTGTATGGATTACAAAAATTTCTTTACCATATATAAAAGAAAGTAAAGGGTCTTATGTATATTTGAGCAGCTTTGCTATAAAGGAACCTCAAGAAAATTTAATATTAAGTAATGTAGTAAGGATTTCTTTAGCAGGATTAACTAAAAGCCTATCTAAAGAATTAGGTAAATATGGGATAAAGGTTAATATGATAATGCCTGGATGGATAGAAACTGAAAGGGTTGAGGAGGTCGTAAATTCTAAAACTAAAAAAGAAGGGAAAGATAAGAAAGATATAATAAAAGAAATCGAATTTGAAATTCCATTAAAAAGGATGGCTAAGCCAGAAGAAATAGGAGATCTTGTTAACTACTTAATAGCCAAAAATACTTATGTGAGCGGAGCTTCAATACCTTTTGATGGTGGACTGTTGAATAGTGTTTTTTAAAGTGAAGAAAGATATCTCATTATGGCATTTGCTGCATCCATACCGCTCTTTAATGCAGGACCTAGCTGGCTTGGACCGTGGACTACATCACCTGCTGCAAATACTCCTTTTCTTGTTGTCATTAGGTTTTTATCAGTAACTATTGTTCCCCAATCAGTTAATGTTATGCCGCAGCAATTGTTTGTTAGAGGTGCTGTTGGCTTTTCTCCTACAGCCTTTGATGCAAAATTAATCTCTGTTTCAAATTCGCTACCAGGTATTGGAACTGGTTTTGGCCTCTTTTCCCCAGGTGCATGAACTAGAGTATTTCTTATCAATCTTACTATTCTTTTACTGTTTACCTCTTTAAATTCTGTAGGAACTGTTAGTTCCCATATCTCAACTCCTGCTGCTTCTATATTATTCATTTCCATAACTCCCATAGGAGCTTCTTTTCTGCTCCTTCTGTATGATAGTATAACCTTGCTTATCTTGTTCTTAAATTCATCGTATGTTATTGGTATATATGCTGCATCCTCAGCAGTATATCCCCCTCCAATAACCATTAGCTTTCCAGATATGTTTGGGACTATATCCCAAGATTTGTAACCAAACTTTGCAAGATGTGTAGCAATTATAAATTCCATTGAAGGGAATACCCAAGGTAAGTCTTCTCCTGGAACTTTCATTCTACTGCTTTCCCATGTCCCTGTAGCAATTAATGTTGCATCATGGTCTTTAATTATATCCTCCAGATCTACTGAATGGCTTGGACTTATTATTTTGTCCATCAAACCATAGCTTACATTCGCATTTATTTTGGTATTAAGAACGAATTCAACCCCGGCATCCATTAGCTCCTTTATTCCTTCTCTAACAGGCGGCTTTGGTATTCTATAGACATGAATTCCAAATATTAGCATACCTCCAGGTTCTGGTAGCATATCATAAATTGTAACCTGATATCCTTTACATCTTAAAATACCTGCAGCACCAAGACCTGCTGTACCTGCTCCAATTATAGCTACTTTTTTACCAACCCCAGTTGGAACCTGTTCTGGCTTGCACCTTAAAAATTTCATGCGTCTGCACACCCAAAAAGTATCTTATTAAAAGGGATTAATAAACCTCTAAAAATAATTTATTAATAGGTGTTACTTTATGGATTGCGAGGAGAAAAAATCCGATGATTGTGGTTCAAGATGGTTGTTATGTAAGCATGGATTACCTAATATAATAGGTGAGCAAAAGGATAACTTTAGAGTTATCATGCCAAATGTTTTACTTACAGGGGTTTCAAAAGATATAAGTAAGGTCTATTATATGTTTTTTAATAATAATGGAGCAGGCTTTTTTATTGAGATTGATAATACATATTTTAATTTTGTTGACTGCAAAGAATTGATAAAGGGGGACCTTTTAACAAATATAAATAGATTGTTAAATCCTAATGATAATATAAGGCTATTAGAATATATAATTGAAAATGTAATGTTTCCATCATAATTGAATAATTTTTGCTTTGCTATTTAGTTGCTAATCTTCTATAAAAAATCTATATGATAATTTAAATACATTCTCTACATATAAAAATGGGATATATTATGAGTAAACAAGAATATGATTATAGAGGAAGGGATTGTCCAGAAGGATATATATTAGTTACAAGACTTATAAGTAAGTTAAATATTGGAGAAAAAATTGAAGTAATAATGGATTCTTGGAGATGCGCAACAATGATAGCATATGAATTCTCTAAGATAAGATCTATAGAGATGAATATTGATAGATTAAATCAAAAAGATATTAAGTTTACTTTTTCTAAAAGATATTAATAATAGTTTTCTAAAAATTTTGACAGATTCCTTATTATATGTTTTTCACTAACCTTATTCCCTATTATTTCAACCCCTTCTGATATAAGTAATATTTTTTTAGCTTCTCTTCCATAAGGTGTATACCCAGCAAGGTCTCCATTACTCTTTATAACTCTATGGCAAGGAATGATAAAATGCCTTTTATTGTTTCTTAGAGCTGCCGCTATAGTTCTTTGATGTACTCTAAGGAAATCTGCTAAGCATTTGTATGTTGTTACATAACCTAAAGGTATTAATTGCAAAATATCATATACATTTTCATATATTTCATTTTTGTCCATATTTATTACCAAAAGCCTGGCCTCGGCTTGGGAAGCCTGCGAGCCCTTTCGGAGCTCACTGGCGAACCCAACGTGGCCGGCTTAACTTCCGGGTTCGATATGAGTCCGGGTGTTGCCCGGCAACTATGGCCGAGCCAGGCAGTTATTATTAGTTTTAGGTGTACAAATATAAGCTTTATGCTTAATGATTTAAAATTAATTTAAAATAATGAAATACTATACATAAGTTATTCCAAAATTTATAATTTTTATAAAATTTTATTAAAAACGATAGAAAGGATGGTAGTAATATGAGCTTGTTAATTCTATACATAGGTAAGCTAAAACAATTTATAAATTTATAAAATATAAAATGGTTCAAGTTATGAAAGAAAAAGCCTTTATGGCAAGAATTCTAATTTTCAATTGGTGGATTAGATGGGAGAATGTGAAGTTAAAGCTAAAAAAGGGTTAATAAGAGTAATAGCTAAAAAAGATGATAACAAAATTAAAAATATCTCCATAACAGGTGATTTTATGGTATTTCCTGAAGATGTGATATGGGAGCTTGAAAAGAAATTGATCGGTGTAAACTCAAGAAAAGAAGATATAAGAAATGTTTTAAATGAAATTCTTAAAAATGCTAATTTGTTAGGATCAACAATAGATGACTTTCTTGATGTAATTATGTGTTCTTTAGAGGCATGAGACTTATGAATTATTTAAGGGTTTTGATGTTTGAAACACCTCACGATGCATATTTTAACATAGCATTTGAAGAAGCATTAGCAAGAGCAAGGGGTTGTAATATAATACCTGATACCTTGAGATTTTTTAGAAATAAAAATGCTGTAATAATAGGGTATTTCCAAAGAGCTGATGAGGAAGTTAATATTAATTATTTAAAGAAGATAGATGCATCATTAGTTAGAAGACCGACCGGTGGTGGAGCAGTTTATCATGATTTAGGAAATTTAAATTATTCAATAGTTGTTTCACATGATAGGGCTAAATCTTTAAGTCCAGTTGATTATATTTTTAATGAATTAATAAAAGGACCAATAAATGCCTTAAATAGCTTGGGCTTCAATGCAAGAGTTGAAAATATAAATGATATTGTAGTAAATAACAGAAAGGTTAGCGGAACTGCTGCAAGCATCTCTTGGAATTCAATTTTCTTTCATGGAGCAATGTTATTGAAAACTGATATTGAAAAGCTTTCAAGTGTTTTAAAGGTATCTCAAAAGAAACTGATCGATAAAGGGATTAGCAATGTAAAATATAGAGTGACAAACCTCTTTGATATAAATGATTCTATTAAAGTTGAAGAAATAATAAATTCCATGGTGGAATCTTATAGAAAGCTTCTAAATTTTAATGGTGTTATTTATGAATTGCCAAGCAAAGAAGAAATAGAAATTGCAAATTTATTATATGAAGAAAAATATAGAAAAGAGGAGTGGAATATGGAAAGAGCCCAGCATCTAATATTTACTAGAGTTGAAGATGAGATAAATAAAATATGCAAAAGATGATGGCATATGGTTGATGGTTTAGCTGTATCCTATGAAAAGTATGATGATAAGGTAGTTATTACGCTTATTGATGGAAAAAGAATTGAATTTTCAAACGCTGATATAAAGATTGAAAAGAAAAGAATTAACTTTTTTAGATCAATCTTGGCTTTTTTCTTTTTCTTTTTAATAGCAATTTTAATAATAATTTATTTACCGCCATGGAAAATTTATGATTTACCTAGGGATCTTAATTTTATATTGTCACTATCTATGTTTGCAATATTAGCTGCTTCCATATATGCTATGTATGTGTCTGCAGATTCTATGAGGAAAAGAGATTCAATAGTTGTTGAATCAAAAAATAAAAAGTTTGTTTATCTGTATATAAAAGGTAAAGAAAGTTAAAAGTTATCTAAAAAGTAAAATGTTATTGATGATGATAACACATCAAGAGATGATCCAGGGTTTATTTTAAGAGGTCTCCACAATTTATCCAAATAATCTAAAGCAAATTTAATTCCATATTTTTTTGCTATTATCTTTGCAATCTCTGCATCATTTCTTGTTTTTATAAATGCATTGAACCCGTTCTTTTTAGCAATTAATGTATCCCCATAAGAAGAGATTAGATGAATAAACCCCCACAAGAATTTTTCGTTTAACTTTTCTTCATTTATTTTTTCCATTTTTTCTTTTATTTCAAGTGAAATTGAATAATTATTGAGCAATTCTTTATAAACTAAATCCCATGAATATTTTTCCAAAACATCTATGAAACTATTTGGGTATCCTTCATTAACATCCTTTTCTAAGCCTTGGTATTTTCCTAGATATGATAATGATAAGCCTTTCAGTATCTCATAATACTCAATACCTTCTTCCCTTCCTGTATTTCTTATAATTTCGCTAGATGCCTTGGCTATCTCGTAACTATTTTGCCCATAATATATTGCTATGGAAAAAGGTAGATGCAAAAGAAATTCTCCTAATGCAATGTTTTTACCAATATTATTTTCAATAAGAAATTTTCTATATAATTTAAAGCCATAGGCTATTATATTTTTTTCTTCTTTTTCATATCTTTTGCAGGTCTCGTACATAACTTTTTGGACTATATTTGAATGAATTAAAAAATCATAGTAATTTTTATCTTTATGCCTCTTTTCTGGTGTTACAGCACCTGGCTTTGGGGTCAATGAAGGTTCAACAAGTAATCCATTTGTAATCTTAGAAATCATATCACATAACAACATTATTCCCTCAAATTTTGTAGAAAATCATCGAGTGTTTCAGATTTGTTTAATATCTTTAATACTAAGTTGTTTGATCCAAGCTTCCTTTTCATCTTATACAATGCCTCTAAAAAAATTTCTTGAGGCATGGAGTCAGGTCCGCAATGCCTTTTTTCATAAAATATATCAATTGCTTGATTTAGTTGCATGTCCTTAAATAAAATTAAGTATGAAACTACTATAGTTCCAGTCCTACCACAACCAGCATGGCAATGTACATAAACGCTGTTGTTTTTCTTTAGCTTTTTATCAATGATTTGAACTGCTTTACCTATGTTTTTTATTGGCTCAACATTGAAATCCTCTAATGGTAAAACAATTCTCTGATTTCCATCCCCTTTTACTGAGCATGAAGGATCCAGAGTTATGATTATATCTGCATTTATCCCATAATTTCCTAAATCCACGCAACCTGGGCCTGCATAAAGTTTATCAATTATCCAAACTGGATGACCAACCAATTTTATTTTCCTCCTGCTATTTCCTTTGCTGTTTTAAATACTGAGACCCAATCATCCCATTTCATAAGCCCTGTGTTAGTATTTCTTGCACTTGGATGATAGCTTGCTATCATCCATTTTCCATCCGGTAATTTATATTTAGCTAGATGCTTAAATTCATATTTGACATTATATAAGCTATTTATTGTATCAAAGGCTATTTTACCGAGAGCTATGATTACCTTTAGTTTTTTTAATTCTTTTAGCTCTTCAATTAAATATGGAAGGCAGTTATTTATCTCTTCCTTGCTAGGTTTATTTTGTGGAGGAGCACAATGGATAACTGCTGTTATATAAACATTAAATACCTTGAGACCATCATTTATATCATGAGATATTGGTTTATTAGATAAGCCCACTTCATATAAGGCCTTAAAAAGCCAATCTCCTGAGTGATCTCCAGTAAAGAGCCTACCAGTTCTATTTCCTCCATTTGCTGCTGGGGCAAGCCCGATAATTCCTATTTCCGCATTTTCATCTCCGAAGCTTGGAACAGGTTTGGCCCAGTAATTCCAATTTCTAAACCTTTTTGGAGGTTTTTCTGAAACTTCCTTTATATATTTCATTAGCCTAGGACATTTTTGACATGAAATGATTTTTTCTTGCAATTCTTTTAAATCGCTCATTTTTGCTCAATTAATTATTTTAAACTGTAAATTTAAATGATTAGCAATATTTTTATTTTATAATAATTTGTTTATTATTTCTTCTATGTTATTTGGGTTTGCATTTAATCTATTTGTTTCATCAAAATAAATGTTTGGATCCTTTAATGCATGGCCTGTAAATATTAAAACAACTTTGCTATCTTTTTCAATATAATTGTTTTCTAATAGTTTTTTATACCCAGCATATGAAGATGCCGAAGCAAGTTCAACACCAATTCCTTCTTCCCTTGCCAACTCTATTTGAGCATTTATTATTTCATTATCTGATACCCTTATAGCAGTCCCTCTTGATTCCTTTATTGCATTTATCGCCTTAATCCAATTCACTGGCTTTCCGATTCTTATTGCTGACGCTAAAGTTTCAGGGTAATCAACAAACCTTATTTGATTTCTATCGTTTTCTATTATATCAACAATTGGAGAGGCATTTTCTGCTTGAACAGCTATCATGTGAGGTAATTTATCTATTAGATCCATGTTATTTAATTCCTTAAACCCCTTCCAAATAGCATATATATTTCCAGCATTTCCTGTTGGTACTATAACATAATCAGGAACTCCTTGATCCTCAAATATTTCAAAGGCTATTGTTTTCTGGCCTTCTAATCTCCAAGGATTAAATGAGTTAACAGGATATATTTTATTATTATAATAAATTTTCTTAACTTCTTTCATTGCTACATCAAAGCTACCTTCGACCTCTAGGATTATAGCTCCATGTAGAATTGATTGAAATAATTTTCCCTTGGCAACCTTATTTTTTGGCAAAACCAATATTGTTTTAAGTCCAGCCCTTGCTGAATATGCAGAAGCTGATGCCGCAGTATTACCTGTTGATGCAGCTATCACACTTTTATAGCCTAGATTTAGCGCGTTGCTAATTGCAACAGTCATTCCTCTATCTTTAAAACTACCTGTTGGATTAAGCCCCTCATATTTAAAATATAAGTTTCTGTATTTTTTTGAATTTATTAACGGCGTGTTTCCTTCATTAAGTGTTACAATTTTTTTATATTCTCCAGGTATAAGCTGTTTATATCGCCAAACTCCTCTTCCCTTAAATTCTTTAAAATTCGATTGATCATTAATTATTTCCAGCAAACCACCGCATTTAGGACACGTAATCAACTCTTGGTTCAGTTCGAATACTGAATTACAAGAAAGGCACTTCATAAAACCCCGCTTGTCAATAATCTCACCAAGATCTTGTCAATTTCTCAAATTTATAAATCTTTCTTTTTTATTGTTAACTCCCCGGTTAACAATATCTAGATTATAACAAACCATAAATTTTTTGATTAAAATATTAATATGGGGAATAAAATGGAGATTTGCAGCAAGGAAGTTAGCTTAGTTGGTTTAGGTACTTGGGGTTTCGGTGGAGGTTATTGGAGCGAAGATTATTCTGAGGATAATAAATATACGGGTATATTGTTATTTGCATATGAGAAAGGCATTAATTTATTTGATACTGCTGAAATGTATGGAAATGGACATACAGAAGAATTAATTGGGGAAGCATTAAAAGACTACCAAGAAAAAGTTTTTATCATTTCTAAAGTATGGTCAAACCATTTACATTACGATGACTTAATTAAGTCAGCAATAAAGAGTAGGGAAAGGCTAAAGATGAAGAGCATAGATCTTTATTTAATCCATTGGCCAAATAAAAATGTAAAAATAGAAGAATCAATAAAAGCTATGGAGTATCTTATAGATAAAGGGATTATAAGGTGTATGGGAGTTAGTAATTTTGATGTTGAGCTTTTAAACGAAGCTATAAATTCAACAAAAAAATATGAAATTGTTGCCGATGAAATAGAGTATAATGTTTATAATAAATGGGCTGAAAAAGATTTAATACCTTTTGCAAATAAAAATGGTATTAAAATAATTGCATATTCTCCTTTAGGAAAAGGAAGGGTATATTATGATGAGAAATTAAAAGAAATAGGGAAAAAATATGGAAAAACTAGCGTACAGATCGCATTAAACTATTTAATTAGAAACTCTATTCCTATACCAAAATCGGCTAATAAAAATCATATTGAGGAAATAATGGGATCAATAGATTTTAGTCTAACAGATAATGACTATGAATCTATAAAAAATTTATAAGCTAATATAAAAGATTTAAAGAAATAAAAGGATTTTTTATTGCATAATAAGAAAAATTTCTATATAAAGTGAAATATTATTTATTTAATTTACGGATTTATCTTTTAGTTTGCCTTTTATTTAATATAAAGTTGATTTATTAATTCTAATAAAAAAATAAAGCTCCTTAATATTCTTATATTTTTTGAAAGCTATTTTATAAAATTTGATAAAAATTCCTTAACAATTTTATCAGATCCGACCCTCTCCTCGCCCTGAAGGGCTTGTTCTCGAGGTCTTAAGGGTTACCTATGGGAGCTACTTTGTTATGAAATACCATATAAGATATTGGTTTCTTTACATTTCTTACTATAACTTTTTCTCCTTTTTTTATTATATTTAATGCTCCATTTAGATCTGAATGCAATTTATGATTTAATGGAAAGCTATAACACTTCTAAGTTTTCTTTTTATTTCTATATTGTGGAAAGCACAATATCTTGATGTATTATATTCAACAATTTCGTATACCTTTATCCCATATTCTTTTGCTATTAATTCAAGAGTCTTCTCTTGTTTTCTTTCCTATTTTTTTAATATCTTTGAGGGCTCACATTTTTCATATGCTGGTAATTTCACTTCTTCATCTTTAAAAATGAAAAGAAAGAATTCCAAGCCTCATTGTTTTTCTGAATTATTGTTTGAGCATTAACTTTAAGTAAATCCTTGTATTTTTCATAGTATTTCTTGTAAGTATTTTTAAAACCTACTTTACCTTCCTTAAAGAACTGTTACCTTCTTTCATTCTCGTTAAATAGCTTCTGAAGGAAGCATATAATCCCCATGTTTTACTTAAAACAAACCTTAAAAGCATTACTCCGCCCCCTAAAAGAGTGAGGCTTGTCATTTGTTTTGTCAAGACTATAAGAAATCGCCTCTTAGTACAGAATTGATTTTACTATGTTATTAATTTTTAACGTATCTTTACAATTAAATATAAATTTATAACTTCAGGGGCAGAATATATATTCAGGGGCAGAAGTTGTTATTTGATGAAAGACCGAAAACAGAAAGAAAGGATTTATTTGATAGGGAAAAAGAGCTAAATGAACTAATTTCAAATTCGCATAGACCATTAGTTCTTCTTACAGGGGTTAGAAGAATTGGAAAAACATCTCTTCTCTTTGTTTTCTTAAATGAAATAAAAGTTCCATTTATATTAATTGATGCTAGGAAACTAAAACAAAACTATGGATTAAAAGATTTATATATTCTTCTATCGGAGTCGCTTTCATCTTCTTTCGATAAATTAGCAGATGTATTGAGAAAAATTAGAGAAATAAAAATATTTGACATGTCAGTAGAACTTTCATGGAAAAAGAAAAAATATATTTCTTTATCAGACCTTTTTGATCACTTAAATGAGAAAAGGGTCATAATAGCTATAGATGAAGCGCAAAGACTAAGAGGACCATTATCTAAAGAAATTAAGGATGCAATAGCACATGCATATGATTATAATAGAAATTTAACATTTATTTTAACTGGCTCGGAGGTTGGTTTACTTTACGATTTCATTGGGGCAGAGGACGAGAACTCTCCGCTTTATGGTAGATATTATCATGAAATAAAAATGAATAGATTTTCTAAAGATGAAAGCAAAAATTTTTTAAAAATCGGCTTTAATGAATATAACATGAAGATTGATGATAATATTATAGATGAATTAGTTGATTTTTTTGATGGAATTCCAGGTTGGTTAACTTTAGCAGGGAACTATTTAGTTTCAGGTAAAAGTTTTGAAGAAGTTAAAGAAATAAGCATTAAAATAGCTTTAAATGAAATTATTAATTTGATTGAAAATAAAAAGAAGATTTCAGAAACAGTTGCTATGAGATATAGACATGTGTTAAAATGCATATCTGAAGGAGAAAATGAATGGAGCAGGCTTTATAATTGTTTAGCGAAAAGAGAAGGATCAGCAGTTTCATCGAGCGTTTTAGATAATATTTTACACCAACTTGAAGGAATGAGCATAATTTCTAATTATAAATTCTTGGATTCAATTTATAAAAAGGCTACAGCAAGATTATAAACTTAAAATATCAAAGCACACATTTTTATGTAATTAATTTAAAATAAAATGTGTTTGTATTATATCATTTTTGTTTAAAAAATGAGAAGTCCGTCTTTTGTTATTATATATCTAGCATAATTGCTAAATTTTTCATATTATTATTTAGATATTTTATGCACTTTTGATGCGTTATCTATTTTTAGTTTAATTTAAACTTGCTTAAAACGTATAGAGAGTTATTTAATTTGTAGAACTCAAAATTTTTTCCACATTTGTTACATTAATCAGGCTACTTGCTTTACTCTTTAATTTCTTGTCTTCTGTTACAAGTATTAGATTATTTTTTTGAGCAAGTACAATATAAGATGCATCGTAGGTTGTAATACCTAATTCAGAAGCTGTTTTTATAATGTCTTTTTCTATATTAATCGGGTTTAGCATTTTCATATGATTAACTATTTGCATTATTATATCTATCATTTCTAGAGTTCTATTTAAAGGTATTATTTTGAGCAAACAACATTCCTTCCAAAAAGCATTTAGAATTTCATGGATTGTCAGTTGTTGGATATAATTTGCAGCTAGTATGTCGATTCTTTTCATCTTCAAAGCCTTTATAATCGAAGAAGCATCATAAACATACTTGGTCATCTGGATTCCCTATCTTCTCTAATTGATTTAACTATATCTTCAATATCTATTTTGTCTAAGAAGTCTTCAAGAGCATTGACTCTCTGGGATACGACTTCTAGTTCTCTTCTTTCTACCTCTTCTTCGATCTTTTCTCTCAGGAATTCAGAAATATTGATGCCGAGTTTTCTTGCTTTCTCAGCTACTTCTTTTCTTACCTTTGTGGAGACTGTTACATAATTACCCATTTTGTCTACCCAATTGTAGTATAATTGAAGTAAACCTAAAATAATTTATTGTTATTGTATTATTTTCAAAATGTAAATAGTAGGTTTATTTAATAATAAGTTATCTAGATTATTCAAACTATTTAATATATTATAAATAATACAAAACTAGAAAGTAGATCATATCTTTAAAAACTTCTTGGTTCAATATTTCCAGCTTAAGTTAGTTTTTATATGTTTTATTTCGATTAGGTATTAAAATTCCATTCTAATCTTTGAATTTTTTCATAGTATTATATATATATGAATTAGTTATGATAAAATAACTATATAATTATTTGACTAATTGAAGACCTTTGCATGCACTAAATAATTCTATTTGTGCTATTATAATTGATATTCTAATACATGTTAAACATAATAGATTAATAATATTTAATAAATTAGATCGAAATGATATAATTATAGAACTCTTTTATTCTCTTTTCAATTTCTATAGCTAATAACTTGAAGCGCCGCGGGCGGGATTTGAACCCGCGCGGGGAGTAACCCCATCGGCTTAGCAGGCTTAATCAAATCATAAAAAGTTCCCGAGTTTCATGTGTCTCGGGAACCTGAAATTGTTTTAGATTTCCTTTCCAATTTCATTATCAACCTGAATTATTGTGTTGGGAACCATTAAAATTTAAAATTCTAAAAGCCTTAGGTTTTAATTTCACGGTATACTGCTTATTTACATAAATATAGATCTGTAAGCCATTTGTTAACAGTTTCTTCTTCAGAATTGTTAAGTTTATGAGAGCAAATTTCACACGACCCTATATAGCATCGATCAGTCCCATTACATCCATCTATTATATCACTTCTTTTGCCATACAAGAACTCTTCTTTTTTTAATGCCTCCTTTTTAATTTTTTCAATTATATCTCTTTTTTCTGGGGTAAGTTCATAAAGTTTTTTTCCTCTTTTTTTCTCATCATTTTCTACAACATTAACTAATGAATCAAGAAGATCCGCAAGTTCCTTAAACACTCCTTTACGGCCTCTTAGAACATGCTCGAGAGTAATTCTCACATTATATAGTAGTTTTTCTTTGTCACGAGGCAAACTAGAAAAATCGATAGTCAGATCAAAATTGTTTACTGGAAGTAAAAAAGCATAATACCTAATTGCTTCTAATCCTTTTACAATGTATATTACATGTTCTTCATCCATTTTAGGAGGTTTATAATTGTCAAGCAGATATTCATATTCTTTCAAAGCATAATAAGTGGGCGAAGATTTCTTCTCACCTAATTTTACTTTGACTATCTTTCTTTCTTTTAATAGTTTTTTTAGTAAATTATCACATACTCTTTTCGGGTTTATTTCCTTGCCAGTTTCTTTATTAAGTTCCTTTACTATCTCACTAAACCTTATAGCTTCACCATTTTCATTTTTCTTGCGAATTATTTCTAATATTTTATCCTTTATCACCTCTTTATCATAGCTTTGCCTCTCAGATGACATTTCTGCCCCGAAATACAAGTTGCAATCCAAAATCTATATTTATATATATCCTTGATCTATCCTTGATCTATCCTCGGCAGTATCCGTTATCTTTATGCGATTCTATAGACTACTAGGTGAGAAAATGAGTGCAGAAAAAAGGAAGGAATTTATGTTTGAGTTTATAGACCGAGGGTACTTAATGCTACCAGAGAGGAAAATAACAAGAATGAGCGTAGGTGGGGGAAGGGGACGGTACCTGCTTTACTTACCTGAAAACCATGGAAAGATATGGGAGGAATTGTGGAAGAAGAACGCTAAGGTTGATGTATTCATAGATGTTAGCAGTGCTGTTTTTAAAACATAGAAATGAAAAGCCTGACATCTAAGACCCCATTTGTTTATTAATAGGTTTAAAAAAAGGTGAAAAAATGAGTAGCTATTCACAAGGTAATTCAGTACCATTAGGAGGTAATATAGTTAACTCTAACGAAGACAATAACATTTCAGCATGCAAACAATACATAGAATTTATCATAAAGGATTGGGAAGATGACGATTATCTGGAGATAAGGGCCTTAGAAAATAACAAGGTAAAATTAAACATATTTTACAGAATAGGGGAAATGAAAATTGATGAGGTTTGCGATCTAATCAAGCAGAAATTAGATATCTACGTCGGTGTTTTGCCTAGGGAGAAAAAGTGTGGGAGAGATGAGTGCATAAAGAAGGGCAACTTGCTGTGGGCTGACCACGACTTTCATAATGATGTAAGCAAAAAGCCAAGCCTAGAAGAAGAAATAAATTACATCTTTTCAAAGCTGGATATTTATCCAACTCTCTTTGTAAAAAGCGAAATGCTAAATATTTATAAAGAAATAGCAAAATTGGAAAAAGTAGAATTTTTTGA